>NZ_JBKHDN010000082.1:0-11663 GCF_046541315.1 Halochromatium sp.
GCTCGGCGTTGCCGGCGAGCACCGGGGCGGTGAGGGCGGGGATGTCGCGGGCGTCGTATTGGTTATCGGCGTCGGTGTTGACGATGACATCGGCGCCGTGGTACAGGCAGGCCGCGAGGCCGCTGCTGAAGGCGCGCGCGAGGCCGAGATTGCGGCGGTGGCGGACGATGTGATCGACGCCGTGGCGCTGTGCGACCTGCACGGTCTGGTCGGTGCTGCCGTCGTCGATGATGAGCCATTCGACGCGCTCGAAGCCGGGCACCTGGCGGGGCAGGGCGTCGAGGGCGAGGCCGAGCGTGGCGGCCTCGTTGTAGCAGGGGATCTGGATGATCAGCTTCACGGTCGGCGGCTAGCGGCTGGCCCGCGTGCGGGCGCCGACCTCGGTGATGACGGGCGTTGCCTCGAGCCGCGCGGTGATGCGCTTGACGTAGGCTTGGGTCTCCGGATACGGCGGGATGCCGCCATGCCGGCGAACGGCGCCTTCGCCGGCGTTGTAGCCGGCCAGCGCTAGCTCGCGGTCGCCGTCGAAATGATCGAGCAGCCAGCGCAGATAGGCCATGCCGCCGCGCATGTTCTGCACCGGGTCCCAGATATCCTCGACGCCGAAGCGCTGGGCGGTTTCCGGAATCAGCTGCATGAGCCCGCGCGCGTCCTTGGGCGAATGGGCGGTGGGATCGAAATTGGATTCGGCCTGGATCAGGGCCAGCACCAGCTCCGGGTCGAGGTCGAAGTCGGGCGCGAGCTGGCGCACCAGTGCGATGATGTCGGCGCGCGCGAGTTCGCGGACTTCGAATCCGGCCGGCGTCTCGCTGGCAGCGGCGGTGGCGTTGCGCTTGTCGGTGCTGCCGGGGGGCGGCAGGCGGCGTTCGACGAGGGCGTCGGTGAGCAGGCAGCGCGGTTGCTCGTTGAGCGGACGATCGAGCGCCCGGAGCCGGCGCAGTTGCGATGCCGCGTGCGGATGTCCGGCCGCGTGCGCGCGCTGGAACCAGGCCGCCGCCATGACCTCGTCGACCGCGCCAAGGCGTCCGCTGGCGTAGAGCCAGCCGAGCTGAAAGCCGGCCTCGTCCAGGCCAAGATCGGCGGCCCGACAATACAGGGTCAGCGCCTGGTCGAGCTGCTGCGGGGCGCCGACGCCGTGTTCGAAGCGTTTGCCTCGCGCGATCAGCTGGCGCGCCTCGGCGGTCTCTTCGGCGCTGGCGGCGCGGACCAGCCCGGCGGGCGGCAGGGCCAGCATCAGCCCGCTCACCAGACCCAGGATCAGCTCCAGGCGGGGTCTCAACCGCGAAATGCGCTTCACCGACACGATACTGTCACCGTTGCTTGCCGATCTTATCCAGTGATTTCAAGCCTACCACGTTCGCTCTGGATGACCGACACTCACGCCTTCCGGGGCCGCTGGAAAACCGTGGAGCGATGGCGATGACGGATACGCTGTTCCGACAAGTCTGGCGCTTTGGTGCGATTGGGGCGCTTGGTTTTGCCGTCGATGCCTTGGTCTTGACCGGGCTGGTTCGGGTCGGCGGCTGGGGGGTGTATGAGTCGCGCTGGCTGTCGTTCGCACTCGCGGTGACGGTGACTTGGGGGCTGAATCGACGCTTCACCTTTGCTCAGCGGGCCGCGCGCAATCGATCCCGCGAATATGGGCGTTATGTGGCGGTGCAGGGCCTCGGCGCGCTGATCAATCTGGGCGTCTATGCGGTGGTGCTGATGGTCTGGCCAGTGCTTGAAGCGTGGCCGGTGTTGCCCTTGGCCGCCGGCTCCGGGGTTGCGATGGTGTTCAATTTTGTCGGCGCGCGCTACTTTGCCTATGTTCCCGCCGTCTAGGTTTTGCCCATGCCTGCTTCCGCCACGCCCGATTCCGCTGTCCCCGATCCAACCACGCCCAGCCTGCGGGTGGCGGTCTTGATCCCCTGCCTGAACGAAGCGGCCTCGATTGCCACCGTTGTGCGCGAGTTTCGCGCCCTGTTGCCGGCCGCGCGGATCTTCGTCTACGACAACCGTTCTTCGGACCGAACCGCAGCGGTCGCGGCCGAGGCCGGGGCGATCGTCCGCCACGAGGAGCGGCGCGGCAAGGGGCATGTGGTGTGCCGGATGTTCAGTGAGATCGAGGCGGATGTCTATCTCCTGGTCGACGGCGATGGCACCTACGATGCGGCGAGCGCGCCAATGCTCATCGAGCGCCTCGTCGCGGAGCGGCTGGATATGGTCTGCGGCGCGCGCGTTGAGCATGGCGAGGAGGCCTATCGGCGCGGGCACCGGTTCGGCAATCAGGTCTTGACGGGCTTGATCGCGGTGCTCTTCGGCAATCGTTTCCGCGACATGCTGACCGGCTATCGCGTCTTTACGCGGCGTTTCGTGAAGTCGTTTCCGGCGCTGTCGGCCGGCTTCGAGATCGAGACCCAACTCAGCGTGCATGCGTTGCAGATGCGCCTGCGGGTCGCGGAAATAGAAACGCCCTATCGCGCGCGCCCGGCGGATTCGCCGAGTAAATTGCGGACCGTTCGCGATGGGCTGCGCATCTTGCGCACGATTGGCACGCTGGTGAAGGAGGAGCGGCCGCTGGGGTTCTTTTCGAGCCTGTTTGCGCTGCTCGCGAGCGGTTCGATCCTGCTCGCGGTGCCGATCGTGATCGAGTTCATGCAGACGGGATTGGTGCCGCGTTTTCCGACCGCGATTCTGGCGACGGGAATGATGTTGCTCGGATTCTTGCTGCTCACCAGCGGGCTGGTGCTGGATTCGGTGGCACGCGGGCGGCGGGAGCTGAAGCGGCTGCATTACCTGGCCTTGCCGCCGTTGCCGAGCGAGCAGCATCACGAGTAGCCCGCATGCCACCCCTGTTCAACGCGCCCGCCGGCAGCCTTGGTTGTTGCAGCGCACCATGATGGCCGCGCGGGCGCGGCAGAAGACGCGATGGAGTTCCTCGCCCTGGTTGGCGTGGACGAGGACCGCGCCGCGATCGTCGAGGTCGCAACCGGCGGCTCTGGCGTAGCGTTCGGCATAGTAGGCCCAGAGTCCGACTGGGGTGTCGCCGAAGCTCGACTCGATGTTGACGCTGGCCTGGGGAAAGGTGGGGCTGGTGGCGAGCAGGCGTTGCCAGCGTTGCCGCAACGAGCGCAGCGCCTCTTGCAGGTTGTCGCGGTAGCGGTGGGTGACGTCGGCGCGCCATTCGCGCGCGCTGCCGCGCCACCAGCGCTCCTCGGCCTGGATGGAGACGCGAATGCCGTTGCTGAGCTGTTCGAGATCGAGGCGAATGCGCAGGTGGGTGGTCTCGGGGGGCGTGACTCCCGGCGGACCGGCACTGGCGGGTTGATCGAGCGGGGTCTCGAAGACGATTCGCTCGCGCCTGCTCTCGATCAGCGTCCAGCTGCGCGCGAGGGCGGTGTCGAGGGCCAGCGCCTTGATGCGGGGCAGGGTGGCGTTGGCGATCAGCACGCTGGGACCGGTACTCGCGGCGGTGCCCGCGCTCGCGGCGGTGAGCATGAGGGCCAAGAGCAGGCGTCTTGGCGCCTGCATGCGGTGGAGCGCCATGAGCGTTAGCGGCGAGCCCGGCAGACACCGCCCTGGCAGCTGAGCAAGAGTCTGCCGCCGTCGGCGCATTGGATCTCGTAGAACTCGAAGGCCGGCGTCGCCCGGAGCAGCACGGCGCCGCGTTCATCGGGCTCGCAGCCGCGCTCGCGCGCCGAGTCCTCGGCAAAGAAGGTCCAGAGTCCACGCGGAGTGGGATTGTCGAGCACCAGCATCTGGTTGGGTTCGCTGGTGTCGTTGGACGCGAAATCGTCGCGAACCCGACCAGCCGGGCGGCGCAGCGCGGGCGGTTGGAGCCTGACCGAGGAGGGAGCCTGTGCGGATGCGGGCGCGGCGGCCGCCGCCTCGGTGTCAGGAGGCCTGTCGGTGTCGGCTCCAGCGCCTGCCGCCGCGCTGGCGGAGGACGCATCCTGCGGGGATGCGGTGGAAATGTCGGCCAGCACGTCGCTGCTGGCCTCGGCGAGGAAGGTATCGGGATCGGGCAGCTGGGGGATCTCGGAGGCGATGCGCGCGCGATTCTCCAGCCAGGCGTTGGCCAGGGCGTTGAGCGAGATCAGCAGGGCGTCTTCGTAGTCGCTGGTGTAGTCGATGCGGCGTTCGCCCTCGCTGCCGGGGTCGATGACGGCGTAAGCGCTCAAGCCGACGAGGACATCGCGGCCACGCTCGCTCAACCGCGTCTCGACCTGGAGCCTGGGTGGGCTGGGATGGCCCTCGGGATTGAGCATGCGCGCCTGCGGTGAGTTCGGCGCTAGAGGGCGTTCGAGCAAGAAACCGTCGGCGTCGGTTTCGACGATGTGCCAACCCTTGCTGCGTGCCATGCCCATCGCCAGGAGCCGCGCTTGCTCGACGCCGGGACCCGGCAACTGGATCTCCGGGCCGGCGGCGCCGACGATGGCATCGCTGCTCTGCCGGGGGGGCTGGGAGGCGCAGCCGCCGACGAGCAGACTGGCGCCAATCAGGAGACCATAGTAAACCCACTGCTTCACGTCGCGCTCCGGGTGTTATCGTGCCCCCGGATGCTAGCACAGTGGGCGCGCGTGCAGACGGCGATGGCGCTTGGCGGCGGATCGGCGGGCGCGCTCCAGCCCGGGGCGCGCTGGTTGGAGCATGGCGGCACGGAGCAGCGTGGCTAGTGGACAAGCTGGCGCGCCTTTGGGCACCATTCACGGCTAGATCGACGACTCGGTAGCTCGACCCTTTTTGGAGACAATGCGATGGCAGGCGGTAGCGTCAACAAGGTGATCCTGATCGGCAACCTGGGCGTGGACCCCGAGGTGCGCTATATGCCTAACGGCAACGCGGTCGCCAACCTGCGTCTGGCGACCAGCGAGAGCTGGCGCGACAAGGCCACCGGCGAGCCGCAGGAGCGCACCGAATGGCATCGTGTTGCGATCTTCGGCAAGCTCGCCGAGATCGCCGGGCAATATCTGCGCAAGGGCTCCAAGGTCTATATCGAGGGCAAGTTGCGCACGCGCAAATGGCAGGCGCAGGATGGCCAGGATCGCTATACCACGGAAATCGTGGTGGATATCAACGGCTCGATGCAGATGCTCGACAGTCGTGGCGGCGGCGCGGGCGGGGGGGACGCCAGCTATGGGCGGGCGGCGGGGCCAACCGCGGCCGGCGCCGGGCCCGAGGAGGCATCCGCCGATCCCGCCGCCGACACGCAAGCGCCCGCTCACCCGGCGCCCACCCAGCAGCCCCCGGCCCAGCAGCCCCCGGCCAATCAGCCCCCGGCCGGCCCGGACACCGATTTCGATGACGATATTCCCTTCTAAACCATGACCGATACCCCTCGCATCCTGCTCATTGGTTCCGACGGACAGGTCGGCTGGGAGTTGCGCCGCACCCTCGCGCCCGTCGGTCAGGTCATCGCCGCCTCGCTCCAGGGCGAGGACGGACCAGCGGTGGATCTCACCGATCCGGTCTCGCTGCGGCGGCTGTTTCACGAGACCGCTCCGGATGCCGTGGTCAATGCCGCGGCCTACACCGCCGTCGACCAGGCCGAGCGCGAGCCCGAGCTGGCGCAGGCGATCAATGCCGACGCGCTGGCGGTGATGGCGGAGCTGTGCGCCGCGCCGCGCATCCCGGTGATCCACTATTCGACCGACTTCGTCTTCTCGGGCGTGACCGATCATCCCTATCGCGAGGATGATCCGGCCGAACCGCGCAGTGTCTACGGCCGCACCAAGCTCGCCGGCGAGCAGGCGCTGTTGAACTCCGGCGCGCCGGCCTTGGTGTTTCGCACCGCCTGGGTCTATGGCGTGCGCGGCAGCAATTTTCTGCTGACCATGTTGAATCTGTTTCGCGAGCGTGCCGAGCTGCGCGTCGTCGATGACCAGATCGGCACGCCGACGTGGAGCCGGATGTTGGCCGAGGCGACCGCTCAGATCGTCGATCGGGTCTTCCATGGCGGGCTCGATATCGAGCAGATCAAGGGGCTCTATCATGTGACCGGGGGTGGGGCGACCTCCTGGTTCGGTTTCGCCGAGGCGATTCGCGAGGCCACCTGCAGCGAGTGCCGGCTGACCCCGATCCCGACCAGTGAATACCCGGCGCCGGCGCCGCGCCCGGCCTATTCGGTGCTCGATACCGGGCGTTTCCGCAACACCTTTGGACTGGCCCTGCCGGATTGGCGGCAATCGCTCGCGCTGTGCCTCGCGGATCTGCGCGAGCAGCGCTGATCGCTTGCCGAGGCCATCCGTTCGTCCCTTTCCACTCGGCGCTAAGCAACGCCTTGATATCCAACGCTTACAGAACAGGAAATCGGTCATGAAGAACAACTATCCGGGCCTGACCACCGAGGAGGTCGAGGCCTCTCGCGCGCGATGGGGCAGCAACGCGCTGACCCCCCAGGAAACCGAAGGCTTTTGGGACAAGCTCAAGGGGAATTTCGAGGACCCGACCATCATCGTGCTGATGGTCGCCCTGGCGATGATCACCGGCCTGGCGCTGTTCGGCTATGCCGAATGGTACGAGGGCGTGGGCATTGCCATCGCGGTGGCCATCGCCACCGGGGTGGCGACCTGGTCGGAGTACAAGAACGAGGGCGCCTTTCAGCGGCTGCTGACCGCGGCCTCGCAGATTCAGGTCAAGGTGTTTCGCCATGGCGCGAGCCTGGAGATCCCGATCGACGACCTGGTGGTCGGCGACATCGTGCTGTTGCAACCGGGCGACAAGGTGCCCGCCGATGGCATCGTCCTCGCCGGTGAGCTGACGGTGGATCAGGCCTCGATGACCGGCGAGTCGGAGCCGGTCAACAAGAGCCCGGTGCCGAGTCGCGAGGCCGCCGCCGAGGTCGCCGATCTGCACGATCCGCATTGGGTCTTTCGCGGCTCGGTGATCGAGGACGGGGAGGCCGTGGTCGAGTTGGCCGCGGTCGGCGACAAGACCTTCTACGGGCGTCTGGCGCAGGAGATGAGCAGCGAGGCGCGCGAGACCCCGCTGCAGGCGAAATTGGCGGTGCTCGCCGGCCAGATCGGCAAGTTCGGCCTGTTCGGCGGTATCGCCATCGCCTTCGCCTTCATGGGCCAGAAGCTGTTCATCGAGCGCGGTCTGACCCTGGCCACCCTCGGCCCCTTCCTCGCCGACTGGGCCAACTGGGGCGCTTTGTTCAGCGATTTCGTCACCGCGATCATCCTCGCGGCGGTGATCATCGTCGTCGCCGTGCCCGAGGGACTGCCGATGATGGTCGCGATCGTGTTGTCGATCAATATGCGCAAGCTGTTGCAGGATCGGGTGCTGGTGCGCAAGCTGCTCGGCATCGAAGCCGCCGGCAGCCTCAACGTGCTGTTCACCGATAAGACCGGCACCCTCACGCGCGGGCAGTTGCAGGTCTCGACGGTGGTGCTCGGCGATGGCCAGCAGTGGCAGGATTTCTCGACGCTGCCGGAGCCGATCCGCGCCCTGGTCGGCACCTCGATCCGGCTCAATACCATGGCGGTGATCGATGTCAGCCATCCCGAGACGGTGAACATCATCGGCGCCGATCGCACCGAACAGGCGCTGTTGCGCTTTGTCGAGCCGGTGCTGCGCGAGCCGGACCCGGCCAGCGTGGTCGACATGATCGCCTTCAGTACCGCGCGCAAGTTCTCGGCGGTGCAGCTCGAAGGCGGACCGGCGACCACCCTGGTCAAGGGCGCGCCCGAGCTGATCCTGGCGCGCTGCACGCAGATGCTCGATGCCGACGGTCACACCAAGCCGCTGACGCCGGCCGAGCTGGAGCCGACCCTGAACGCGCTCGCCGAGCGCTCGATGCGCTTGCTCGCGCTGGCGGTCTCGGACGCGCCGATCGGCGAGCACAAGGCGCTGCCCGAGCGGATGACGCTGCTGGCGGTGGTCGGCTTGCGCGATGAATTGCGGCCCGAATCCCGCGATGCGGTGCGCATGGCGCGCGAGGCCGGGGTGCATGTGGTGATGGTCACCGGCGATCGGCACGAGACCGCGCGCGCGATCGCCACCGATGTCGGTCTGCTCGATCCCGACACCGGCGTGGCCATGACCTCGAAGGAGATCGAGGAACTCTCGGATGAGGAGCTGAAGGCGGTGCTGCCGCGCCTGCAGGTGGTCTCGCGCGCCTATCCGCACACCAAGAGCCGCCTGGTCCAGGCCGCGCAGGAGATCGGCTTGGTCGGCGGCATGACCGGCGACGGCGTCAACGATGCCGGTGCCCTGAAGCGCTCCGATGTCGGCTTCTCGATGGGCAGCGGCACCGAGGTGGCCAAGGAGGCCGGCGATATCGTCCTCCTCAACGACAACTTCTCGTCGCTGACCCGCGCCGTGCTCTATGGCCGCACGCTGTTCAAGTCGATCCGAAAGTTCCTGATCTTCCAGCTCACGGTCAATGTCTCGGCGATCCTGGTCGCCTTCCTCGGGCCGTTCTTCGGCTTCGACCTGCCGCTGACCATGGTGCAGCTGCTGTGGATCAACCTGATCATGGACACGCTGGCGGCGCTGGCCTTCTCCGGCGAGGCGGCACTGGAACGCTACATGCGCGAGAAGCCGATCCCGCGCGATACGCCGATGATCAGCGGCGATATGTGGTCGTCGATCCTGATCAACGGCTTTGCGATCGCCGCGCTGAGTATCGTCTTTTTGACCTTCGATCCGATCCGAGGGCTATTCAGCAGCGAGGCGGCGTTCCTGACCGGCTTCTTCGCCTTCTTCGTCTTCATCAACAACTTCAACAAGTTCAACGCGCGCACCGAGAACACCGATTTGCTCGAGCATCTGACCGAGAACCGCTTGTTCATCATCGTCGTCGCGCTGATCTTCACGCTGCAGATCGTCTTTACCTACTTCGGCGGCGAGGTGCTGCGCACCGTCGGGCTGAGCCTGAGCGAATGGATCTGGGTGCTGCTGTTCTCGGCCGTGATCATCCCGATCGACCTGGCGCGCAAGCGGATTCGCGACAAGCTGGGACTGCATCCGGTGGAGCCGTTCGAGAAGGCCGAGGGCGCTAGCGCGCGGTAACCGCCGGGCTCGCGCATGGACGCGCGCAATGCGGGTGCGAGGCCGCCTAAAGCCCCATCGCCGCGCGCCCGACGATGTGCTCGGCCCAGGCGCTGTGAGTGGCCAACTCGCACATGGAGCCGTCGAATTTGAACACCGCGCGGTCGTCGTCGAGGATACGCCGCGCTGCTTCGAGATCGGTCGGTGAGACACGAAAATGGCGGTCGATCAACGGCAGCTGATCGGGATGGATCGCGGTCTTGCCGCAGAGGCCGTGGGCGAGGTCCTCGCCGAGTTCTTGCTCAAGGATCTCGGGGCAGTCGATGTGCTCGAACACCGGCGCCGTGAGCTGAAAGCCATGCGGTTTGAAGATGGTGACCAGGTGGGCGATGGTGAGCCCGAGCGGGGTGCGATAGAGGCTGCGATCGCGCGGGCGGCGGATGCCCAGCAGGGCCAGCAGATCGTTGCCGCCGATGCGCAGCGCCAGGATGCGCTCCTGGTAGCCGCGCTCGAGCATGTAGTCGCGCAGCTCGGTCATGCGGGCCGGCTCGAAGACGTCGCGGGTCTCGAGGGTCGGCATGCAGTGGTGATGCGCTCGATGGCGGCTGAGCGGGTCCATGTACGCATCGATGTTGCGCATATCCAGCTTGGGCAGGACGAAGCCATCGAGTTTGTCGACGCCGGGTTGCTCCAGCAGCCAGGCCAGGATCTCGGGGTTGCGCACGCGCACGAAGCGCAGCAGTGTCTGAGTGCGCGGGCGCATCGCCTTGAGGCAATGGCGCAGGTTGTCGAGCGCCGGCCCCAGGGCCTCGGCAGCCACGGCATCCTCGGTGCAGAAGATCACCGAACGCAATTCGGGCCATTTGCGGCCATTGGCGATCTGTAGGCAGTCCTTGTGCGTGACGGGAACGTACAAGGAGCCGCCCAGGCGATAGGCCTCAAGCATCGGTTATCGCTCTGGAATCGCTCACATGCTAGGCCGCTTGTTCGGGAAGCGGGAGCTGGAACCGTCCGGCGACGACACCCGCAACGGTCAGGTCTTCATCCAATTCTTCCCAGCGAAGCGCGTAGCCGTTGACCTCGATGGTGACTTGTTTTAACTGCTCCTGAGTTGCTGCGCTGAGCACCTTAAAACGATCAGCAGGAAAGCCAATAACACGTCCATCGGTGAGTTCGAGGTAAATCATTCTCGCCTCGGCCCAAGCACGCAGGGCGCAGGGCTCATTGTCGATCGCCGTGGTAGTCATGGAATTTCTCCAAAAGGAACGCTTGATGGTCGAAGACGATTCTCTCGATCTCTCTTAGCTGATGCGCGGGAATGCCCCGATTTCGTGCAAGTGAAATGGGCGACAGCCAAAATTTACACTCACCTTCCGCGCTGCGAATATGGATATGAGGCGGCTCTGTCCCTTCATCAGAGTAGAAGTGAACTCTCCAGCCTTTGATTCTCAAGAGTGTCGGCATGCCTGGATCAACGCGATGGCTTTATAGGGCAGGTTGGCATCGACCTCCCAGCGCACGGCCTTTTCATCGGCGAGCTGGCGCAGATGGGCAACCTCCGGGATCCCGGCATCGCGCAGGATCAGCAGCTCGGGGACGCGCCGCAGCAGCACGCGGGTGGCCTCGCCGATGCCGGGCTTGATCAGGTTGTCGTCATCGATGGCGAAGCGCGTCTTCAGCTCGGCGATGAGGCGCTGCGAGCGCGTCCGTGCCGGGGCTGGATCGATGGGGACGGGGTTGGGCTGGTATCCGGCGGCCAGCTGTTCGCGAATCGTCTCGCGCAGCGCCTCGACGAACCAGACCGAGCGATCCTGGGGCGCGAACTCGGCGTAATAGACGCAGCCGTGGAAATCCTCCGGGCCGATCTGCGCGTTGAGAATCGAGCGGCTGACGAGCCCCGACAGGGTCGCGTTGAGGATGCTCGAGGGGATCAGATAATCCTCATCCGAGGGCGCGATACCGACCCCGGCCAGATCGGTGAGCGCATAGAGGCTCGCAGCCAAGCGCCCGCTCGGAACCGGGCGTTGGTCCTGGCCCTCGTGCTCGCCCCGGCTCGCAGGCCGGGACCGGCCATGGCTTGCGTCTTGGCCCGAGTCCTGGCCCGAACCCAGGCCATGAGACGGAACGAAGTCGGCCAGGGCGCGCCGCAATTCGCGGGCGATGACGCCTTTGCCAGTCCAGCCGTCGACGAAGACGATGCTGGCCGGGTCATGACCGGCCTCATCGAGCACATAGCGCAGCGCCTGGCGATCGATGCCACGGTCGCGAATGATCGAGAGCGAATAGTGCGCCACCGAGCGCGCGAAGACCTCGGTGAGCGTGTGCTTGAGCACCACGCCGACCGGTGTGCCGGCGCGCGCCAGCGAGAGCAGGGTGATCGCATCGGCCTGCTTGGCGGCGATGATGGCGGCGAGATCAAGCAATCCGCGCGCCATGCGCTCGCGATTCATCGCCCATGCCTGCTCGAAGAGCGCCATATAGCGCGGCGAGGGCAGGGACTCGTGGCTGAGCATCTCGCTGTAATGGCGCTGTCCGCTCTGAATCAGCCGTTCCTTCTCGGCCACCGGGGTCGGTTCGAGTCGAATCGGCGTGAGCAGGAAGCGCACATCCTCGGGGCGATAGCTGCCGTGAAAGCCGGCGCCGTTGGCGGGGGCAGGTCGGGGCGGCGGCTGGGTCCGCTGCGGCTG
>NZ_JBKHDN010000083.1:0-11462 GCF_046541315.1 Halochromatium sp.
GTCATGGCGCAATGCGTCGCCTATCATTTAGCTGATCCAGCGCCGTCGGAGACTGAACAGACTGAACAGAAACAAGCCGACGCCATAGACGCAGAGGATGCCCAGATCGAGCGCGAGGGGCAGACTGTTGCCGCCATGCACTGCGCCATGCAGCGCATCCGCGCCGTAGCTCAGGGGCAGGAGCCAGGCGAGCGGCTGCAGCAGCAGCGGCAGATCCGCAATCGGAAAGAACAGGCCGCAGAGAAAAATCATCGGGAAACGAAAGAAGTTCGATAGCGTCTGGGCCTCGAACACCTCGGTGACGGCCACGGCGACGAACAGCCCGAGAAAGGTCGAGACCACCGCGATCAAAACGACCGCCACTGCGAACCAGCCCCACGCCACTGGCGTGAGATCGACCAGGAAGGCCGCCAGAAGGACGGGCACGCAGGCGTTGGCGACGCCGAACAGGATCGCGCCGCTGGTCTTGGCCAGCATCAGCAGCTCCAATGGGATCGGCGCGAGCAGCAGCCGCTCGAAGGAGCGGCCCTTTTTCTCGAAGGTGACCGTGATCGCCAGCATCGAGGTCGTACCGAACAGGATGGCGATCGCCACCACACCAGGCAGCAGCGAGCGGATATCCTCGACGCCGCCGGAGCGGATGAAGAACATGCCGGTCCAGACCAGTGGAAAGAGCAGGCCCCAACTGATGTTGGGGGGCTTGAGGTAGTAGGTGCGCATGTCTTTGCGCAGGATGCCCCAGAAGGCGGTTGCCCAAGGACGCCAGCGGCTGCGTCCGCCCCTTTCCATCGCGGCATGATTCATTGGTCACCTCCCGCGCGCTCGCGCTCCTGACGCATGGCGTCGGTCGCGATACCCGTAACGCGCACGAAGACCTCTTCCAGCGATGGGCGCAATCGGCGTGCCTCGAGCACCTCGATCCCCTGTTCCTCGAGCCAGCGCACGATGGCGCCCACGCGCAGTGCCACGCCGGCCTCGGTCTCTGCCTGGAGCACGCCGGGCTCCGGGCAACGGAAGTCCAGCTCGGGAAAGGCCGTGTTCAGCCCGCCCGGCACGTCGTTCAGTCCAGCGCTGCTGGTGATTCGCACCCGCTGCCGGTCTTGCAGCGGCTCGAGCAGTTGTGCGATCGAGTCGATCCGCACGATCTGGCCGGAGACGATGAAGGCGATGCGCTCACACAGCCGCTCTGCCTCCTCAATGTAATGGGTGGTCAGGAAGATGGTGGTGCCGGCGCGGTGGAGTTCGGCGATGAGCTGGCGCAACTGGCGGGCGCTGGCTACATCGAGGCCGGTGGTCGGCTCGTCCAGGAACAGGATCTGGGGTCGGTGGATGATGCCGGCAGCGATGGTGAGCCGGCGCTTCATCCCCTTGGAGTAGCCGCCGAACTTGCGTCCTGCCGCATCACTGAGGCCGAAGGCTTCAAGTAGCTCGTGCGCCCGGGCCTCGCGCTCGCGCTTCGGCAGACCATAGAGGGCGCCGCAGAAGCTGAGATTGTCACGGCCGCTGAGCTCGGGGTAGAGATTGCTTTCATCCGGCACCACACCGATCAGGTGCTGGGCCGCGCGGGCTCGGCGCGTGCAGTCGATGCCACCCAAACGGATCGACCCGGCATCCGGGCGCGCCAGCCCGGTGAGCAGATTGATCGTCGTGCTCTTGCCGGCGCCGTTGGGGCCGAGAAAGCCGAACAGCTCGCCCTGGCGCACGCGAAACGCGATCCCCGCGACGGCCGCGACCGTCTCGAAGCCCTTGGTGAGGCCCTCGACGACGATGGCGTCGGGCTTGTCATGCGTCATTTGTATTCCCTCTCCTCGAGTATCTGGGAGTCGGTGAGGTTCATGAACCGGGGCCGTCGCCTGCTCAACCAGCCTGCACCGGGTGATGACGCCGGTCGTGGGCGCTTGATGCGCGTGCCGGCTGTCGGTTTGCGATCACATACAGACCGGGCATCAGGAACAAGGCGACCAGCATTTCCATCCCCAAGCCGCCGATGGCCGCGACTGCCATGGGTTGCAGCATGTCGCCGCCTTCGCCCAGGTTGAGCGCCAGCGGCAGGAAGCCGATGGTGGTCGTCACTGTGGTCATGACCCGAGGCCGCAGCCGCAGTCGGGCGGCATCGAGAACCGCCTGTTGGGGTGAGCAGGCCTGCCGCTGCGCCAGCTCGTTGGCATAGGTCAACAGCAAGACGCCGTCGTTGACCGTCGCCGCCACCACGACCAGGACGCCGATAATGACCGTGGCGCCCAGCGGGATTTGGGTCAGCGCCAGCAAATACACCACCCCGGCCAGACTGACCGGAACCGTCCCCAGAATCAGCCCTGGCAGTTTAAGGCTGTTGAACTGAACCGTCAGCACGATGAACGAGAAGAACAGCGCGAAGGCCAGCACGGCCAAGACGGTCTCCGTCATCTCGGCCATCATCTCCGCACTGCCGCTGAGCGCGAACTGATAGCCGGCTGGTCGCTCGATGCGGTCCAGCGCCTGGCGCAGCTCGCGCACGGCCCCGGCCAGATCCTGACCGACGCTATCCGCCTCGATGGTCACCTGCCTGATCTGATTCTCGCGGATGATCTCCACTGGCCCGGTGCCCAACGTCACGGTTGCGATGTCGCGCAAGCGCAGCACCTCGCCCGCAGCTAAAGTCAGCGGTAGATCCTCGATCGTCTGTCTGGAGGTCAAGCGCGCCTCCGGCACGATCAGGCGAATGGCGTCGTATTCACTGCCCTGACGGTAGCGCGTGGCGACCGCTCCGGTGATCAGCCTGTGCAGGGAGGTCGCGACATCCGCCACCGACACACCGAGCGCGACAGCTTTGACGCGATCCACCTGGACCTGATACTCGGGCTTGCTCAGATCGACCGAGACGAAGACATTCTCGAAGGCATCCAGGTCGCGGATCTGCTTCTGGGTCTTGCTCGCAAGCTCGGCCAGGGTGTCCAGGTCTTGCCCGCGAACCTGCACGATTACATCCGAGGCATGCAGGCCGTGAATACCCTTGATCGGCATCTGTTTGACCATGACCTTGCCGCCAGGCGGTTGCTGCTTGGCGATGGCGCGGCGCAGGCGGGCGACGTACGCCTTGGTGCTGATCTCCCGCGCGGCCTTGGGGATCAGTTGGATATCGACTTGTCCTTCATTGGCGATCTCGTAGGTGGTCAAGCCCCTGACCTGTCCTCCGGCCAGGCCGAAGGTGCTCTCGATCACAGGGTCGCCCTGGATCTGCGCCTCGATGCCGCGCACCACGCGGTCGGTTTCGACGACAGCGGTTCCGGTCGGCATCTTGACCTTGACCATGACGCGGCCGTCGTCGATGAGCGGCAGGAACTCGCCGCCGAGCCGTCCCGATAGCGCCAAGGCACCGGCCACCAGAATCAGGAACAGCGCCATGACCAGCCATCGCCAGTCGATCACCCGCCCGAGCAGCCAGGCATAACTGAGCGTCAGGCGCTCGAACAAACGCTCGAACCATCCCGCCTGAGGGGGCGGCCGGCGACCGCCGAACAGGGTGGCGGTGATCATGGGCGTGACCGCGACAGCCACCACCAGACTGATGACAACGATCCCGGCAATGACCAGAATCAGTTCCCGAAACAGCAGGCTGGTCAGCCCGGGGACGATCAGAAAGGGCACGAAGAGGGCAAGAAACGACAGCGTGGCCGCCAGCAGCGCCGGTCCGACTTCGGCCGTGGCCTCGATCGCCTGCTCGGCGGCGTCCTGCTCGGGCCGCTCGCGCCGCCAGCGCGCGATGTTCTCCACCACGACGATGGAGTTATCCAGCACCACGCCGATGGCGACGACCAGGCCGCCGAGGGAAAACAGATTGAGTGAGAAGCCGGCGAGCTTCATCAGGCCGAAGTTGACGATCAGGGTCAGCGGCAGGGCGATGACCATCACCAGCACCTGCCGCAGGCTGCCCAGGAACAGATAGACGACCAGGATCAGCAGGACGGCCGCGGCCAGCGCGGCGTTGCGGACCGCGTTCAGCGCCTGCTTGACGTAGACCGCCTGGTCCTCGACATACCCGAGCTGCAGCCCCGGCGGCAGCTCCGGCTCCAACTCGCTCAGCAGCGCGGCCACCGCCTCGGCGGTCTTCACGGTATTGGCCTCGGCTGCCTTCAGCACCGACAGTTTGACACTGTCACGGCGATTGAACCGAGTCATCAGTCGCGCGTCCTCGTGGCCGTCGATCACCTCGGCGATGTCGCGCAAGTAGACCTTCTGATGTCCCTCTCCAGCCACCACGACCTGGCGGATATCGTCGAGCGTTGCATACTCGCCCAGGGTCCGGGCGATGATCTCCCGAGGTCCGACCCTGACCCGGCCGCCGGTCTGCTCGACATTGTCAGCGGCTACGGCGCTGATCACCGCATCGAGGGCAAGCCCATGCTTTTCCAGCGCGGCAGGGTCCAGCTGAATGCGGATCTCGCGCTCCAGTCCGCCGATCACCTCGGTCCCGGCCACGCCCGTGGTAGCCAGGATGCGATCCTGCAGCCAGTTGTCGGCCCAGTCCCGCAACTGCACCAGATCCCAACGGTCCGAGCTCAGGGTCAGCTGCATGACTGGCAACTGCGAGGGGTCGGCCTTGTAGACATAGGGCGCTTCGATGTCGTCCGGCAAATCCTGCTCGGCGCGCGTCAAAGCGGCCAGGACATCCTGGAAGGCGACATCGACATCCGCGCCATCGTCAAAGTTGACGTCCAGGTTGTAGATGCCCTCGATGGCCGAGGACTCGAGTGAATCCAGATGATCCACCGTCGACATCAGGCGCTCGAGGGGATCAGCGATGTCGGTCTCGATTTCCTGCGGTGTGGCGCCGGGCCACTTGATTTGCACCTTGACGAGTGGGTAGGTGATGTTGGGCAGATAGTCCAACGGCAGGCGCCACAGGCCATAGAGCCCGAGGACGACCAACGCCACCACGATGGCACTGGTGGCAAGCCGGCGGAGGACGGCGTAGCGGGTTAGGGTCACTGGCCGTCTCCGGCCCTGCTGGAGCCTTCCGCCGTCGGCTCGGCCTGGATCTGAGCTGGGGTCTGAGCGGGGGTCTGAGCGGGGGTCTTGGTGGACGTGTTTGCTGGCGCGATCTGGACTTCAGTGCGGTCCTTCAGCCGCTCATTTCCGGCAACGACAACCTTGTCACCGACCTGGATTCCAGAAACGATCTGCACGCGGTTGTCCGCCTCGATACCGGTTTCCACCGCTCGCACCAGCGCTTTTCCGTCCTCGACCACAAAGATGATCGACCCCTCGGGGGTGTCGATGAGGGCCTCGACGGGCACGACCACCGCTGCTTCCGCGGTTTCCAGCAACAAGGTCAGCCGCGCGAACATGCCGGGCAGCCAATCGACGGATGGCGGCAGGGCAATCTCCACCGTGCGAGTACGGAGCTGCGAATCCAGATAAGGATAAAGACGCTCGATTCGGCTTGAAATGGCCCGGTCGGGCACGGCATCGAGGTGCACCTCGACTGGCATTCCGGTGCTGACCGCCGCCGCATGTCGCTCTGGAATCGCCGCGCGAATCACCAGGCTGGCTGGATCGTAGAGCTCCAGCAGCACGGTTCGGGGGGCGACAAACTCGCCGACTTTGACCTCGACCCGGGATACCACGCCGGACCAGGGTGCCTTGATGTCGTAATCCCGGGCTGTCTCCTCGGCCTGGATCAGCGCGGCGTGGACCCGCTCATAGGCGGCCCTGGCCTGGTCCAGATCCTCGGCGGACAACGCTTGGCTGGCAACGAGCCGCCGGCTCCGGCTCAGGTTGCTCGCTTCCTTTTTCAGCGCTTCGCGATGCGACAGGATCAACGCCTCAGCGCCCTGTTTTCTGCCGATCGACACCAGGATTTCATCGGTTGCCACCTGGTCAGCCTCGCGAACCTTGACAGTGATCACCGGTCCTTCGGCGGGAGAGGCCAGGCGGGCGACGCGATGCGCCTCCACCGAGCCGCTCAACGTCAGCGTCCGCGCGATGCTGGAGGTGGCCGCAGTGATGACCTGCACTCGGGGCAGCGGCTTGCCTGTGTTGGGCTGTTGCGTCTTTGTGGATTCGGCGGTATCGCGCCCGGCGGCGCGATCGAGGGAAACGCCGTCGAGGGAGAGCAGCCCGGCCACCGCAATGGTGGCGATCAGCAGCGCGATCAATAAGAGGGCACGGTGGTTGCTCATTCCGACTGCCCCGGTTTCGACGACGGATTCAGCATCGGGCTGGGCAGGGGATCGGTCTGCTCATCGAGCACCCGTCCAAGACCTTTCCCGTCAGCCATGCCGTCGGCAACGCGGCTGTGCTCGCGCAGCGAGCGCATGAGGCGTTGCGCCTGCTCGGGAGACAGGAGTCGCTTTTGCATCAGCAAGTGGTCGATGACCATGTTCTGCATCTGCCGCTGGTGGGTGAGAATCGCCTCCTGCGTGGCCGCGATCGCGGCCTCGTCCACCTCAGGCATGGCCAGCAGATCCAGCAATTGGTTGCGGAGCGCCTGGATTTGTCGACGCTGATCTCGTGCGCTGGCGCGAAAATCCCGAGCCAAAGGTGCGATCTGGCGCCACTGCGCCGCGCTGACGCCGATCTCACGATGCAGCAGCGACGGCACGCTCGGATTCACCGGCCCAGCGGATCGAGGGTCGCTGTCGCCGACGTCTGATGCGGGTAGCCACTGGATCAACCACACGGCGATAAAGGCCAGATTCAAGCCCACGGAGAGGGCCAACAGGGGTTGGCGCAGGGTATTCCACATCACAGATCCTCATCCTCCTTCGGCTAGGAGCGTTAGCGCAGCCGCCTCAATGGACCCTTGGGGCGTGGCGCTCAGTACATCGAAGGCATATAGCTGGCTTGCAGCCTCTAGCGGGTCTTTCGGGCTCATCCGTTGGATAGAGTCAACCTTTTGGCCACCAGTCAACCCCATCGAGGCGCCCAAGACCAAGCCCAGAACGAATGTGGCGCTCGTCGCCCCCCTGAGCAGCCAGGGTTGCAACAGGGGCTCGCGCCTGTTCCACAGGGCCGCTCGTGGACCCCCGCGATCTTGCAGTGCTTGCTGGCGGTCGGCCGCTGCGATCCTTATCCGACTTGCTAATGCAGCTGGCATCGGAGGGATAGGGTCGGCTGCCAGCAGTGGCTCGAGTTCGCGCAGCGCCAGCACCTCGTGACGACATATCGGGCAGTCCGCCAGATGTTGCTCCACGGCGTGGCCCAGCGCTGTGGGCAGCTCACCGTCGAGATAGGCGTTCAGGTATTTCCGATAGTTGCCGCATGAGCGCATCGCTGTCACCTCGCTACCCATCATGAAACGCGCGAGTCTGGGAAAACCCCCGCTCAAGCATCGAAAAAGCCTTCCCGAGACCCGAGCAGACGGCGCAGCCGCTCCCGGCCACGGGCGAGCAGTCGTTCCGCCGCTTTGGCGGTGATTCCCAAGGCGGCGGCGATCTCCTGGTAGCCCAGGTCTTCCTCGTAGCGCAGCACAAGGGCCAGTCGTTGGTTGGGGGGAAGTGCGTCAAGGGCCGCGCGAACCGCAAGGGCGGTTTCTTGCCGCATCATCCTCTCTGCCGCGCTGGGGGCGGGATCGGGCTGGTCTGGAACCCGGTCGAGCAGCACTGGCTGGTGTTTCCTGGCTCGGTCCAGGCAAAGGCGAGAGATAATCCGGTAGAAATAGGTTCGAAACCGCGCGCTCGGCCGATAGCGTCCGGAGGCGTCGAGGAGGCGTAAGAAGGCCTCCTGGACAATCTCGGCGGCGTCCTCCTGATTCCCGGCGAAGCGATAAGCGACCCGCCAAGCCCAGGCTTGATGACGCCCGACCAGCCGGGCAAACGCCGTCATGTCGCCGCGGCCGGCAGCCTGCAGCAAGACCTCATCCTGCTCGGTGTGATCGGACATGCGAATGTCGCCGGACGCTGAAGAGACTGGCCCATCGTTGATGGGACAGGGCGGACATCAAGCGCCTAGGCTCTCCGGCCACAGATAGCGCAACGCCAGAGCGAGCAGGAGCAGCGCCAGGAAGCCCCGAAGCAGCTGCTGAGGGACCCGAGGCTGGACTCGGGCACCGAGAAAGGCACCGGCCAGTCTGCCGAGGCCACTGGACTGGCGAACCCGAGCACCGAGAGCTGAAACGGCACCAGCAGGAAGGCGCCGGAGATGCCCACCATGCTGGTGAAGAAGGCGATGATCAGCGCCGCTAGCGGCGGCAGCCAGGGCCATGTCTCCACGCCCGAGACCGGAAAGAGCACCGGGCTCATGGGCGATCCTTCGGCTGACAGGTTGCTTGGAGTGCGGATGTCGGCACCCTTGGGTTACTCCCATTCCATCTCCTGGAACACCTGCTGAGCATTACGGCCCTTAAGAGATTGATAGTCTTCTAGGTGCGCGAATCGAGATTGATCCAACGTGCCAATCTGTGTGATATCGCCGCCATCCTCCATGAAGGCGCCAACCGTCTCGCGCAGGAAGACCAAGTAGTCGAGCGTGTCGGCGCGAGCCTGGGCGAGGTCGGTAGCGGGGCCGTGCCCCGGCACGATGACCTTGGGCTCCACTGCGGCTAGGATCTCGAAGGCCTCGATCCAATGCGCGCTGCTGGAATGTGGCATCACGCCGGGCATACGCCCGACATAGACCACGTCGCCGCTGAATGCGACGCGCTCGTCCGGCAGCCAGACGAGGCTGTCGCCCGGTGTATGGGCCGGGCCGATCCTGCGCAGCTCGAAGCGCGTGTCGCCTAGGCTGAAGGTCATGGTCTCGTCGAAGGTTTCATCGGCGTAGACCGGCTCGGTGCCGGCGAGACCGTCGACACCCACCAGATTTTGAAGCCTGAACAGCTGCTCTTTGAGCCGCGCGCGCTGATCCTCGACCGCTGCCTGACTCGCGATGATGCGCGCGCCGCGTTTCTTGAAGTACGCATTTCCCAGCCAGCGGTGGTCCTGTCCGCCCGTGTTGATGACGATCTTCACCGGCTGATCGGTCACCTGATCGATGAGCGCATCGATCGCTGCTGCGCCCTTGGCGCTGCCGCCAGGATCGATCAGCACCACGCCGGCGTCGGTGACGACGAAACCGAAGGTCGCATTGTTGCCAAGGTTTTCGGGCGTGCGGTTGCCAAAGGGGCCGACGATGGCGTAGATGCGGTCGCTGATCGGCTGCAGGCGCAGACTGGCGTCCTGGTCCGCTGCCAGCGCGACGCTGGCGAGCAGCAGGAGCGCCATCAGCATTAGCCTGGACAGCAGTGTTGGATTTGGCATGGGTGTCTCCTGCATCATTTGGGTGATGTCACCAAAGGTATCGCTGGGCTTGGATCAAGTCGATCCATTCGCGTCTTCATCCTGATGCAGCCGCGAGCTGTCTCAAAGCAGGAAAGTGCCATCAGGACGCGCTAGCCCCCTCAGCGGTCTCGATGGCCCTCGAAGCCGCCCTTGGCCTTCCAGCCTACCAGGCCGTCTTGCAGGAGGGGCATGTCCGAGTTCAGCAGGCGCAGTGGGAACCGGCCTGGGCCGACAGCGAGTCGATGACGACAGGTTGGTTGCGGGGAATCTCATCGCGCTGCACCAACACCTGGCGCCACTCGATAGTTTTGGCACTCCAGTCTTCCTGTCTACGCTTCGCAGTGCCCGTTACCGGTTCACCACGCAAGACTCGGTACCTGGCCGCTGGCTAGGCGTTACCAGGGCAATCCTTTCAGGCTGCTGACTTGCATGCGCTTGCAAGGCGCAATCCCCACACCACCTAGCATGCGGGTCCGCTGCTCAAGGCGTTGGATTCCTCGTAGCGATAGCCGACGCCATAGACCGAGTGGATCGACTCGAGTGCGGGATCGAGTGCAGCCAGCTTACGCCGCAGCTTCTTCACATGGCTGTCGATGGTGCGGTCCGAGACGATCCGATGGTCCCGATAGCTGCGCGCAATCAGTTGCTCGCGGCTGAAGATGCGCCCAGGCGCTGATAACAGGGTCGCGAGCAGGCCGCATTCGACCGCCGTCAGCTCGACGCTTGCCTCGCCAAGGCGCACCCGAAGCCGGTCGGCATCGAGCTGCAGCCGGGTGGTGGTCGCGGTATCCGGCTGGCGTCCGCGCCGCAGCACGGCCTTGACCCGCGCGACCACTTCGCGCGGGCTGTAAGGCTTGCAGATGTAATCGTCGGCACCGAGCTCGAGGCCGAGCAGTCGGTCGATCTCCTCGACCCGGGCAGTGGTCATGATGATCGGTAGGCTGGTGAAGCGGCGCAGCTCGCGACAGAGCTCCAGCCCATCACGGCCCGGCAGCATCAGGTCGAGCAGCATCAGCGTCGGCAGCTCGGCGCGCACCCGCGCGATCACGTCCCGACCATCGGCCAGCTGCTCGGTCGCGAAGCCAGCGGCCCGCAGATAATCGGCCAGCAGCGTGGCGAGCCGGGTTTCGTCCTCGACGATCAGAATGCGCTCGCTCATCATTGGTGTGATAACAGCATCCGAATCCAGAGACCACCCTGCGGTGCGGCCCGTGCTTCGATGGTGCCCTGATGGGCGACCACGATATTCTTGGCAATCGCCAGCCCGAGCCCAGCACCGCCGGCGGTGCGCCCGCGTGAGGGCTCGACCCGATACAAGCGCTCGAACAGCCGTGCGCGATCGGCGTCAGTGACCCCGGGCGCGCTGTCCTGAAAATCGATCGCCAGCCCGTCGTCGGCCTTGCTCAAGCGCACCACGAGTGTCCCGCCGCGCTCGGTATACTGGAGACTATTGCGCAGCAGGTTGGCAAAGAGCTGCGAGAGCCGCTGCGGGTCGGCCTCGATCAGCGCCGGCTTGCGCAGCCGATTGTCCCATTCCAGTGCCAGCCCAGCGGTCGTGAAGGCGGCGCGGAAGCGCGCGATCTCGGCCTCGAGCACCGCCGCGAGGTCGGTCTCGGTCTTGCGATAGCTCAGCGCGCCCAGGTCGCTCAGCGAGAGTTGGTAGAGGTCGTCGATCAGATGTGACAGGCGCATCGTATCGTCATGCAGCTGGGCGATGGTCTCGGGATCGAGCGGGCGCACGCCATCCTGCACGGCTTCGAGCTCGGCGCGCAGCAGACCGACGGGCGTACGCAGTTCATGGGAGATGTCCGCCATCCAGCGGCGCCGTGCCCGCTCGTTCTGCTCCAAGGTCGCGGCTAAGGCGTTCAGGTCGCGCCCGAGTGCGGCCAGTTCGTCACCTCCGGCCGCTGGCGCGCGGGCGGCAAAGTCGCCGCTCGCCAAGCGCCGCGTGACCGCGCGGAAGCGCAGCACCGGGCGCGCAAGCCAACGCGACAGCCACCAGGCCAGCAGCGCCGACAGGCTGAGGGTGGCGAGTGCGATGATCGGGAACGCGGCGCTCTGGTGCTGGCGAAAGCGTAGCTCGGCGGCCTCGTGCAGTGGCGGACCCGGCAGCAGCACCAACTCGCCAATGCGGATTCCGTCCAAGGTTAACGACCTGCGTAGCACCGGATTGGCCGACGCCTGATGGTCGCTGCTCGCCTGCGCGCTCGAGTCGGTGCCGGG
>NZ_JBKHDN010000084.1:0-11222 GCF_046541315.1 Halochromatium sp.
GCTGCTACGCGTGCTAACCGCGGTGAGCGGAGCCCTGGCTACACGACCTCTCATTCAACCATTAACCCGGCACCGTCGGGAAGCCAGCGCGCGGCCCCATCTCGAAGCGATCGCGCGCATACAGCGGCGGCGATTGCATGTAGATCGCCACCAGCTCGGCAACCGATTCCAGCGCCTCCTGATGGATGCGCTCATAGCCGTGCGAGGCATCGATGCCGAAGGTGACCAGCGCCGTGCGCACATCGTTGCCGGCCTCGAGCGCTGCCGCGCTGTCCGAGCGGTAGTACTTGAACACATCGCGCTGATGCGGGATATGGAACTCTTGGCAGATCTGGATGATGCGATGGGTCAGGTGATAGTCGAAGGGCCCGCCCAGATCCGCCATGCAGATGGTGGCGCCGAACTCGCTCGAGTTCTGACCGGGCGCGGTGGTGCCATTGTCGATGGTCAGCATCTCGGCGACATCCTTGTGCAAGGCCGCCGAGGCGCCGGAGCCGACCTCCTCCGAGATGGTAAACAACGGATGGCAATCGACCGGCAACCGCACTTCGCTCTCCTTGACCGCCTTCACCGCCGCCATCAACAGCGCCGCGCCCGCCTTGTCATCGAGATGCCGGGAGTTGATGAAGCCGGTCGCGGTGATCTCCGGCGCGGTATCGATGGCGATGAAATCGCCGACATGCACGCCAAGCTGTAACAGGCCCGGCAGATCGAACACCCGCTCGTCGATGCGAAACTCGACATGATCCCAGCCGCCCTCCTGCTGATCGATCTCGGGTCCGAAGGTATGCCCCGAGGCCTTCAACGGCAGGATGGTGCCACGGTGCTGACCGATATCGGTGAACAGCGTGCAGCGCGCGCCCTCGGCAAAACGCGAGTTCCAGTGACCGACCGGAACCAACTGCAAGCGCCCGTTCGGCTTCAGCGCCTTGACCATCGCCCCGAGGGTGTCGATGTGCGCGACGAGGGCCTTGTTCGGCCGCGCCGCCTCGCCCTTGAGCGTCGCCCGGATCGCCCCACGGCGGGTCAGCTCGAAGGGCACGTCGAGGCGCTCGAGTTCCTCGCAAACGATATGGACGACCCGATCCGTGTAGCCGGCGGGACTGGGCGTGAAGAGGAGTTTGAGGAGGATATCGAGCAGGTACTCGGTATCGATACGAAGATGCTTCAAGCGCTGAGCTCCCGGGCTGCGGTCTGCGGAAAGAGCAGGTCGACGAAACGCTCGGCGGTGGGCTGGGGCTCATGGTTGGCCAGCCCGGGCCGTTCGTTGGCCTCGATGATCACATAATCGGACGCGGTCACATCCGGCACTAGAAAATCCAGGCCCGTGACCGGAATGTCAAGCACCCGCGCCGCTTTTGCGGCGGCCTGAGCCAGTGCCGGACTCAGCGAACCGGTGACATCATGGATGGTGCCGCCGGTGTGCAGATTCGCGGTTTTGCGCACCACCAGCGTGCGCCCGTAGGGCAACATATCCTCCATCTTGAAGCCGGCCTCGCGCACGCAGCGCTCGGTTTCGTCGTCGACCGGGATACTCGACTCGCCGCTGGTTGCCGCGCGCCGGCGCCGACTCTGGATCTGGATCAGCTCACCGATATTGTGCGCGCCGGTGCCAACGATCTGCGCCGGCTTGCGGATCGCCGCCGCCACCACCTGAAAGTCGATGACGATGATCCGCAGATCGGCGCCGGTGCAGAATTGTTCCAGGATCACCGTCTCGCAGATCCGGCGCGCGTTTTTGATCGCGCGCTCGAGATCGCTCGGAGCGCGGATATCGACACTGATGCCGGCGCCTTGTTCCCCCCGGGCCGGCTTGACGACGACGCTGCCGTGCCGGGTCAAAAAGGCCTCGGCCTGATCCAGGGCCTCGTAGGTACATTGGTCCGGCACCTTGAGGCCCGCACGACGCAGCAAGCGCTGCGTCACGACCTTGTCGTCGCAGCGGCTCATCGCCACCGCCGTGGTCAGTTCGCTCAAGGACTCGCGGCAGACGATGCGCCGGCCGCCAAGCCCGAGCGCAAAGTAACCGGCCTCGGCATCGATGACCTCGATTCCGATCCCACGCCGGCGCGCTTCGTTGACGATGATCGCGGCATAGGGATTCAACTGCGCCGCCGGCTGTTTGCCGATGAACAGCGGCTCGTTATAGGCATTCTTGTTCTTCAGCGCGAACACCGGGACCCGCTCGAAACCGAGTTTCTCGTAGAGTCGGATCGCGCCCTTGTTATCGTGCATCACCGACAGATCGAGGAAGGCGCGCCCGCGCGCCTGATAGAACTCGATCACCTGTCGCACCAGCGCCTCGCCGATGCCAGGATACGGCGCCTGAGCGTCCACCGCCAAGGCCCACAGACTCGCGCCGCGCTCGACATCGCCGAAGGCCTCGACATGATCGACGCCATTCACGCAGCCGAGAATGCCGCCGTCCTGCTCGTCCTGCGCGACCCA
The DNA here is from genome assembly GCF_046541315.1 of Halochromatium sp. Classification (GTDB taxonomy): domain Bacteria; phylum Pseudomonadota; class Gammaproteobacteria; order Chromatiales; family Chromatiaceae; genus Lamprobacter. The sequence continues at coordinate 2,449 of NZ_JBKHDN010000084.1, forward strand.
GCACCGGACCACGCGCGAGGCGCGCTGGCGCCAGACGAACTCGGCGCTCGGCGGCACCATGCGCCGCGAGGCGTAGAGCCGATGCACGGCCTCGGCGTCGGCATGGTTGTTGAGCAGGCGCAAGACGAAGCCCTTGGGCCGCCGGTGCGAGTATTGATAGCGGTCGAGCCACAAGCGAAAGGTATGCGAGGGGTCGAGGAACAGATCCTGCGGCGCGTAGGACAGCACCACGTGCGGATCGCGCAGGTACATGGCCACGTCCCGTCGGCCGGAGCCTTCCTCTTGCAGACATGCGGCGAGCTTCTGCGGGTCATTGAAGGTCTGGCCGAAGATCAGGCGTCCCCAGCCGCAGTCCACGGCGGTCTCCGACCAGATCTCGTTCTCGTGTCGGCGCTTGTTGTCCCAACTGCTGACCGACTGCGCCCGCCGCCGTTCGAGCCGGTGATGGATGTGCTCTCGCGTGCTCATTGCGCTGTCCCCTCGTCCGGTGTTGTTCTCTGACGTCAGATCCCCTGCTCTTGCAGCCACAGCTCCAGCAGCGTCACCTGCCACAATTTGGAGCCGCGCAACGGCGTGATGTGCTCATCTGGTGCATCCAGCAGCGGCTGCAGATAGGCCGGTTGGAACAGCTCGCGTTCGCGCGCACGCTGGCTGAGCACCGTCTCGCGCATCATCTCGAGCACCTCGCCACGCGGGTACTTCAGGGCCGGCACCGGGAAATAGCCCTTGGGCCGGTCGATGACCTCACGCGGGATGACGCGCCGCCCGACCGCCTTGAGCACACATTTCCCCTCATCGCAAAGTTTGTGCCGCGCCGGGATCCGCGCCGCCAGCTCGACCAGCTCATGGTCCAGGAAGGGCACGCGCGCCTCCAGGCCCGCCGCCATGGTCATGTTGTCGACGCGCTTGACCGGGTCATCGACCAGCATGATCTGCTGATCGATGCGCAGCGCCTTGTCGACCGCCGCCGCGGCGCCCGGCATCGCGAAGTGCTCGCGGATGAAGGCGCGGCTGTGATCCTCGCCGTGCAGACGCGGATGCACCGCTTGCAGATACTCGCCGTGCTCGCGGTCGCAGAACACGCGCGCATAGTCCGCAGCCGGGTCCTGGCTGTCGAGCATCGGCGGATACCAGTGGTAGCCGCCGAAGACCTCGTCGGCCCCCTGCCCGCTCTGCACCACCTTGACGTGCTTGGCGACCTCCTGCGAGAGCAGGTAGAAACCGATGACGTCATGGCTGACCATCGGCTCGGACATCGCCCGCACGCAGCCCGGCAGGCTCGACAGCAGTCGGTTGCGCGAATCGACCTGAATCTTGTGATGCTCGGTCGCATAATGCTTGGCGATGATGTCCGAGTACTGGAACTCGTCGCCGGCCTCGTCGCCGACGCTCTCGAAGCCCACCGAGAAGGTGTTCAGCCCGTGCTGGCCTTGCTCCGCCAGCAGGCCGACGATCAGGCTCGAATCCAGCCCGCCGGAGAGCAGCACGCCGACATCGACGTCGGCCACCAGGCGCCGGTCGACGGCGGTGCGCAAGGCCGCCAGGACCCGATCCTGCCAGTCCTCGAAGCTCAGCGCCTGCTCGTCGGGGCTGGCGACGAAGCTCGGCTGCCAGTATTGATGCTCGCGCACCTGGCCATCGGGCTCGATCGTCCGGATGGTCGCCGGCGGCAGCTTGCGCACGCCGCGCAGGATGGTATGCGGTGCCGGCACCACCGCGTGGAAATGCATGTAATAGTGCAGCGCCACCGGGTCCAGGTCGGTGTCGATGCCGCCGCCGGCGAGCAACGCCGGCAGGCTGGAGGCAAATCGCAAGGCGCCGGGCCGCTCGGCATAATAGAATGGCTTGATGCCGAGCCGATCGCGCGCCAAGGTCAGACGCCCGCTGTCGCGCTCGGCGATGGCGAACGCGAACATGCCATGGAACCGCTGCACACAGTCGGCGCCCCAGGCGTGGAAGGCCTTGATGATCACCTCGGTATCGCTGTGCGAGAAGAACCGATAGCCCTTGCCGCCGAGTTCTTCACGCAGCTGTTTGTAGTTGTAGATACAGCCGTTGAAGGCGATGGTCAGCCCAAGCTCGCTGTCGATCATCGGTTGATTGCCATGCGGACTGAGATCGATGATGCTGAGTCGGCGATGGCCAAGCGCGACCTGGGCCTGCTGAAACAGGCCGCTGCCGTCGGGTCCGCGCGCTTGCATGCTCGCGTTCACGGCAGCCAGCGCGCCAAGATCGATCGGCTGACCATCGAAGCGGATCTCACCGCAGAATCCACACATCTGGAAATCCTCGAGGCTGGGAGTCTTCGGAAGGGCGCGCGCGCATCGGCACGCACGCGGTCGCGACACGGACCGCGGCGGCCGGACCCAGGGCCTGGCGCGTCGCGCCCGCAACGGGGTGGCGGAGATCGAATGACGCGACTCCGGTCGTTTCGATCGCCCGAGCGCGGCCGCAGTCACGACCCCCGACCCGGAACGCTCGACGTTCGGGCCAGTGTAACGAATCCGCTGACGACCTTCCATCGGACTGGGCTCGGCGCCCTTGAGCGCGCGTGCACGCGCGGCAGCGCTTCGCGCCTTCGGCGGGCGCGCGCGGCCCGCTTGGCGCGCTTGGCACCCTGTCGATGTTGCCGTGGCGCCTGCCCAGCGATGGCCGCCTGGTCGTCTTTCAAGGCGAAGACCCCTACTCTTCGCTAGCACTCATACCGATCGCCCCAGCGGGGGCGCATCGCCGAACGAACAAGGACAACGAAAGAATGCCCGCACCCACCCATCTCTCGCGCGTGACCGATGCGCACTGCGCCGACAGCTTCGAGCCCATCGACGAACAAGAGGTCTATGACGCGCCCAAGGAACATCTCGTCCATGAACTGCTGAGCCAGCTCGGCGAGGACCCTGAGCGCGAGGGGCTCAAGCGCACCCCGCTGCGGGTCGCCAAGGCGCTGGATTTCCTCACCAGTGGCTACGCAATGTCGGCCGAGGACATCATCAAGAAGGCGCTGTTCGAGGAGGATGTGCGCGAGATGGTGGTCGTGCGCGGCATCGAGTTCTACAGCCTCTGCGAACACCATCTGCTGCCCTTCTTCGGTCAGGCGCATGTGGGTTATCTACCCAACGGCAAGGTCGTCGGTCTGAGCAAGATCGCCCGCGTCGTCGATGTCTTCGCGCGGCGGTTGCAGGTGCAGGAGCGCCTGACCAGTCAGGTCGCCGATGCACTCATGAGGCATTTGGGCGCGCACGGCGTCGCGGTGGTGATGGAAGCCAGCCACACCTGCATGATGATGCGAGGCGTGCAGAAACAGAACAGCACGACGATCTCGAGCGCGATGCGCGGCACCTTCGAGTCCGATGCCCGCACCCGCGCCGAATTCATGGGGTTCCTGGATCGCTAGCGGCGGTTGATGCGCGATCCTGGCCAGTCAATCAGCGGTCACCCGTCAGTCACCCATCAGGCCGGCCCAAACCACTCACGGGATCAGCATGAAACTCTTTAGCTGCACCAACTGTGGCAACATCCTCTACTTCGAGAATGTCAGCTGTACTCAATGCGGTCTGCCGCTCGGTTTCCTCCCGGATCGCCTGCGCCTGGCGCCGCTCAAGGAGATCGGTCAGGGCCGCTGGCAGCCGGTGGGCGAACCGGTCCGCTATCGGATGTGTCCCAACTATGCGAATCATCGGGTCTGCAACTGGATGGTCGAGGCCGACAGCGAGCAGGTCTTCTGCGTCGCCTGCGACCTCAACGGCACCATCCCCGATCTCGCGGTCAGCGGCAATCAGGAGCGCTGGCGAGCGATGGAGACCGAGAAACGGCGTCTGATCTACGCGATGCTGCAACTCGATCTGCCGGTGGTCCCGCGCCGGCTCGACCCGGCCGGCCTCGAATTCGCCTTCCTCGCCGACGCCCCGGCCAGTTTCAACGAGCGCGACCGGGTGATGACGGGGCATGCGCAAGGGCTGATCACGATCAATCTCGCCGAGGCCGATCCCGCCGAGCGCGAACGCATGCGCGAGCAGATGGACGAGCCTTATCGGACCATCCTGGGTCATTTCCGGCATGAGTCCGGCCATTATTACTGGGATCGCCTGATCCGCGACAGCGACTGGCTAAAGCCGTATCGGCGGCTGTTTGGCGATGAAACCCGGGATTATGCGCAGGCCCTCGATCGGCACTATCGGCAAGGTCCGCCGTCCGACTGGCCCGAGCGCTTCATCAGTGCCTATGCCAGCATGCATCCTTGGGAAGACTGGGCCGAAAGCTGGGCGCATTATCTGTTGATGGTCGACGCCCTAGAGACCGCCTATCAGTTCGGCCTCAGCATCCGCCCGCGCGCCGGCAACGACGACTCACTGGATGTCGAGCCGGATTTCGACGCCTACCGGGCCAGCTCCTTCGACAGCCTCCTCGGGCACTGGCTCCCGCTGACCCTGGCCCTCAATAGCCTCAACCGCAGCATTGGCCATGAGCACGCCTATCCCTTCGTGCTAGCGTTGCCGGCGATCGAGAAGCTGCGCTTCGTTCATCGCGTGGTGCACGCGCGCGCATCGAGCGGCCTCCAACGCAGATCCAGCGTATAGGGATGCTCGCCGGCCGGCTCCTCGGGCGGCGGATCGATGTCGCCCGGCGTGTGCCCCATGTGCCGGAAGCGCGCGATGCGCCGACTCTCGGCCTCGTAGCTGTTGACCGGGAAGCGCGCCTCGGCGCGACCGCCGGGATGCGAGACGTAGTAGCTGCAGCCGCCCAGGCTGGCCCGGTTCCAGAGATCGACCACATCGAAGATCAGCGGGCCCTGCGCCGGGATCATCGGATGCAGGCCCGACGGCGGGCTCCAGGCCTTGAAGCGCACGCCGGCGACAGACTCGCCCTTGCGCCCGGTCGGGCGCAGCGGCAGACGGCGGCCATTGCAGCTGACGACATGGCGGCTGTCGGTGAGGCCGTTGACCTTGATCTGCATCCGCTCCACCGCCGAATCGACAAACCGGGCCGTGCCCTGCGCGGTGACCTCCTCGCCGAGCACATGCCAAGGCTCGATCGCGCCGCGCAGCTCGAGCCGGATGCCATTGGCGGTGACCAGATCGCCATAGTGCGGAAAGCGGAACTCGAAGAAGGGATCGAACCAGGCCGACTCGAACGGATAGCCGGCGCGTTGCAGATCGCAGATCACGTCCTCGAAGTCCTGGCGGACGAAATGCGGCAGCAGGAAGCGATCATGCAGCTCGGTGCCCCAGCGGATCGGCGCCCGGGTATAGGGCTGCGTCCAGAAGCGCGCCACCAGCGCCCGCATCAGCAGCATCTGCGCCAGACTCATGCGCGCATGCGGCGGCATCTCGAAGGCACGGAACTCGACCAACCCCTGCCGACCGCTGGCCGAATCGGGCGAGTAGAGCTTGTCGATGCAGAACTCGGTGCGATGGGTGTTGCCGGTGACATCGACCAGCAGATTGCGCAGTACCCGGTCGACGATCCAGGGCTGGGTCACCTGCCCGGCCGGCATCTGCTGGAAGGCGATGGCCAGCTCGTAGAGGCTGTCGTCGCGTGCCTCGTCGACCCGCGGCGCCTGGCTGGTCGGGCCGATGAAGGTGCCGGAGAACAGATACGACAGGCTCGGATGATGCTGCCAATAGGTGATCAGGCTCTGGATCAGGTCCGGCTTGCGCAGCAGCGGGCTGTCGGCCGGCGTCGGCCCGCCCAGGGTCACATGGTTACCGCCGCCGGTGCCGGTGTGGCGGCCATCGAGCATGAACTTCTCGGTGCCGAGCCGGGTCTGGCGTGCCTCCTCGTAGAGGATCTGGGTGTCGCGCACCAGCTCGTCCCAGGAGCTGGCCGGATGCACGTTGACCTCGATCACGCCGGGGTCGGGCGTTACCGCCAACTTCTGCAGGCGCGCATCGCGCGGCGGCTCGTAGCCCTCGATGATGATCGGCTGCGCGGTCTCGGCAGCGGTCGCCTCGAGCGCGGCGACCAGCTCCAGCCAGTGCTCGAGATGCGTCAGCGGCGGCATGAAGCCGTACAGCCGGCCCGCGCGCGGCTCGATGCAGAGCGCGGTGCGGATCAGCTCAGCCGGATAGTCATCCGGCAGCGAGGCCTGCTCGGCGAGCGGCTGGCGGTGATCCTCAGGCACCGCCTCGCGACCATGGCGACGGGCGATCTCGTCCGGATGCAACCCCTGTTCGTTGATCGGCTGGCGCGGTTGACTCGGCTCGACCAGGCGGCTATAGCGCCGCGCGATCTCGTCGTCGCCAGCGCTCGGCACAGCGGCCGGCTGATCCGAGCGGCGGGGCGCGGCGAGTGGCGAGATCGGTTCGAACGGATCGCGCGGCGGATGGGTGTCCAGCTCGCCCTCCGGCACATAGGGCAGCGCATCCAGTGGCAGCCGATAGCCCATCGGCGAATCGCCGGGGATCAGGAACAGGTTGCCATCGCGCAGCGTCCAGCGCCCGCTGACCCAGCCGCCTTGGCGACGAGGCCCAGGTTTGCGTTCGCTCTGGCCCTCGCCCCCAGGCTGGCTCCCAGTGTCGTCCGCGCTCTGGCCGTCACTCCCGGCAATCTCCCGGCCCTGCCCGTCAAGGGTCAGCCCCGCCCAGCGCAGCGGCAGCGCATAGCCGGCGACGCGATCCAGGCCCTGGCTGAAGACCCGCGCCAGCCGGGCCCGCTCGATCGGGTCCTTGAGCTTGCTGTCGAGCGGATCGACGTTGGCCGGCAGCCGCGCCTCGCGCCAAAGATAATAGAAGACATCCTCATGCGCCGGCTGCGCATGGTCCGGATCGACACCGAGCTTGGTCGCCAGGGTGCGGATGAAACCCGCCGCCTCCTCCGGCCCCTGGCCCCGATCGCCGCGCTCGTCGCCCATCAGCGCCTCGTCCTGCCAGACCGGCGCGCCATCCTTGCGCCAGTAGCAGGACAGCGCCCAGCGCGGCAGCTGCTCGCCCGGATACCACTTGCCCTGGCCGAGATGCAGCATCCCGCCCGGCGCGAACTGGCGCTTGAGCCGCCGCAGCAACGCCTCGGCCAGGCCCTTCTTGGTCGGCCCGAGCGCGGCGATGTTCCACTCCGCGCCCTCCATGTCGTCGATCGAGACGAAGGTCGGCTCGCCGCCCATGGTCAAGCGCACATCCTGCTGGCTCAGTTCGGCGTCAACGGCATGGCCAAGCGCCTCGATCGCCGCCCACTGCGCGTCGGTATAGGGCTTGGTGACGCGCGGGTCCTCGTGGATGCGCTTGACCCGATTGTGGAAATAGAACTCGACCTCGCACTCGCCGGTGGCGCCGGTGATCGGCGCCGCCGAGACCGGGTCCGGCGTGCAGGCGAGCGGGATATGGCCCTCGCCCGCGAACAGGCCCGAGGTCGGATCGAGGCCAATCCAGCCCGCGCCCGGGATATAGACCTCGGCCCAGGCATGCAGATCGGTGAAGTCCTGCTCCGGGCCGCTCGGCCCATCGAGCGCCTTCACGTCGGCGGTCAGCTGCACCAGATAGCCGGAGACGAAGCGCGCCGCCAGCCCGAGTCGGCGCAGCGTCTGCACCAGCAGCCAGCCGGTATCGCGACAGGAGCCGCGGCCCAGGGTCAGCGTCTCCTCGCTGCTCTGGATGCCGGTCTCCATGCGCACCACGTAGCCGATCATCTCCTGCAGGCGCTTGTTCAGATCGACCAGGAAATAGACCGTCTCGCGGCGCGTGCGATCGATGCTCTCGACCCAGGCATCGAACCTTGGGCCGCGGTCCTTGATCTCCAGATAGGGCGCCAGCTCCTTGGTCAGCTGGGCGTCGTAGGCGAAGGGATAGTGGTAGGCATCCTCGTCGACGAAGAAGTCGAACGGATTGATGGTGATCATCTCGGCGATCACGTCGACCTCGATGCTCAGCGACCGCGCCTTCTCCGGGAACACCAATCGGGCCAGATAGTTGCCGAACGGGTCCTGCTGCCAGTTGAGAAAATGCTCGCTCGGCTCGACGCGCAGCGAGTAGGAGCGGATCGGCGTGCGGCAATGCGCCGCCGGGCGCAGCCGGACCGTATGCGGCGCGAGCGCCACCGAGCGATCGAAGCGGTATTCGGTCTTGTGATTGAGCGCGACGAGGATAGCCATGGACGGCAAGGCTCCGAAGAGGGCGAGCAGGCGGGATGAGCGGATTACTGTACCGTGAAATGACGCCTTCGGCGTCAGCGAGTCGTGCGCGGCCCGGGTGGCGTTCATTCGGGTTGAAGAACGGTTCGGGTAACCTGGTCGTCAGTAGAAGCATCACCGCATTGAAGGCATCGTAGCAGTCTGCTACGGAAAGGATTGCGCATGCGAGCATGCCTGCGCATCCACCCGGAGCACGTCGATGCCGAAATCCGCCTCCCCTGTCCGGCTACAAGAAGCGCTGATGCAGAACGCCACCTGGCTGCGGCGCAGCATCACCGCAGTGCCGCTGAACAGATCGAGTATTGGGCGGAACTGGGACAGCAAATCGCCGACTTCGTCGATCCGCAAAGTCTATTAGACGTCGCTGCCGGTCTGGCACGGCTGCGCGTCGAGCCGATCTTGGCTCAGCCTGTCGCTTCTGAGGCGGTCTTCGCCGCTGTGGAGTCGAATCGGCGCTCCAGGGTGCTGCCCGAGAAGGTCACTGAGGCCGCGATCCGCTATCAGGCTTCCCGCACACATCCGGGCTATCTGGAGCAGATCGACGCTCACGGCAAACACATCCTTGGCAGTTTCCGCCAGGGTGTCTTCGTCCCGCGCGACGAGCAGGCGGTTTGAACAACGGCAAACCGCTTTGGCTGTTGGTCGGTGGCAACGG
>NZ_JBKHDN010000085.1:0-11174 GCF_046541315.1 Halochromatium sp.
GCTCAAGGTCGGGCTACGGTTCGGATTCAGGCTCGGATTCGGACTCGGATTCAGGCGCAGCCGATGGGCGAGAGCCCGCCGCGCGCGGCGCGTCGGCTTCGGCGTCATCGCCCGCGAACACCCTGCTCGTGCAGCTCTTCGTGTTCGCGCGCGAGCAGGCCTTCGACGGCCTGGCGATCGAGACCGCAGCCGAGCGTCAGCACCTGGTGCCCGGCGAGATGGACATCTATCACCGGCGCAATCTCGATGGTAGCGGCGAGCGCGCGCATTTCAGTCTGGCGAATCTGGTCAAGCCCGGAACCTTTCCGTTCGACGCGATGGAGGACTTCAGCTCGCCGGGGCTGGCGCTCTTCACCCAGTTCGAGGGCTTGCCGAGCGACCTGATGGTCTACGATGAACTGGTGCGCACGGCCCGCGCGCTCGCCGACGAACTCGGCGGCGACCTCAGGCTGCAGGATCGGCGGCCATTCGACGATACGGCCTGGGAGGATCTGCGCGGCGAGCTGCTGGAACTGATCAACGCGCGCGCCGATGCCCTGGCGCAGGGTTCCGAGCCGACCGACGCCGACGCGCCATCGTCTCGCTCATGAGCGTGCCGGCGTCTGCTCGGGAGCGGGCCGAGCGCCTGCGACGCGATCTGGAGTATCACAATCATCGCTATTACGTGCTCGATGACCCGGAGATCCCGGATGCCGAGTACGACCGCCTGCTGCGCGAGCTGCAAGACCTGGAGGCGCGCTACCCGGAGCTGGTGACGCCGGACTCGCCGACGCAGCGGGTGGGGGCCGAACCGCTAGCGAGTTTTGCCGAGGTCGAGCATCGATTGCCGATGCTGTCGCTCTCGAACGTGTTCGATGAACAGGAGCTGCGTGAGTTCGATCGCCGGGTGCGCGAAGGACTCGGCACCGAGCGGGTGCGCTACTCGGCTGAGCCCAAGCTCGATGGGCTCGCCATCAGCCTGTGCTACGAGGATGGCGTCTTGGTGCGGGCGGCAACGCGCGGGGATGGGTACCGGGGCGAGGATGTCACCGCGCAGGTGCGAACCATTCAGTCGCTGCCGTTGCGCCTGCGCGACCTGGAGCAGGACGAACGCTGGCCAGCCCTGCTGGAGGTGCGCGGCGAGGTCTTCTTGACCTATGAGCGTTTTGCGGCGATCAATGCGCGCGCCCAGCGCGATGGCGGCAAGGTCTTCGCCAACCCGCGCAATGCCGCCGCCGGCAGTCTGCGCCAGCTCGATCCGCGCGTGACCGCCGCGCGTGGTTTGCACCTGTTCTGCTATGGCCTGGGCGCGGTCGAGGGGGCGTCCTGGTCCGAGAGTCACAGCGACAGCCTCGCGCGCATCGCGCGTTGGGGGCTGCCGGTCTCGCCCGAACAGCGGAGCGTCGAGGGGATTGAGGGTTGCATCGCCTATCACGCCGCCATGGCCGAGCGCCGGGAACGCTTGGCGTATGCGATCGATGGCGTGGTGTTCAAGGTCGATCGGCGTGCCGACCAAGAGCGGCTTGGTTTCGTCGCGCGCGCGCCGCGCTGGGCCATCGCCTACAAGTTCCCGGCTCAGGAGGAACTCACCGCGGTCGAGGCGGTCGACTTCCAGGTCGGACGCACCGGGGCATTGACGCCGGTCGCGCGCCTGGCGCCGGTGGCGATCGCCGGCGTGACGGTCGCCAACGCGACCCTGCACAACATGGACGAGATCCAGCGCAAGGATGTCCGGGTCGGCGACACCGTCACTGTGCGTCGCGCCGGCGATGTGATCCCCGAAGTGGTGCGGGTGCTGCCGGAGCGCCGGCCGAGCGAGACGACGCCGGTGCAACTGCCGGCGCATTGTCCGGTGTGCGGCTCGGATGTGCTGCGCGCCGAGGGCGAGGCGGTCGCGCGCTGCACCGGCGGGCTGTTCTGCGCGGCCCAGCGCAGGGAGGCGATCAAGCACTTCGCCTCGCGGCGGGCGATGGATATCGAGGGGCTTGGCGACAAGCTGGTCGAGCAGCTGGTCGAGCATGATCTGGTCGCCGATCCGGCCGATCTCTATGGCTTGACGCTGGAGCAGCTCAGCGGGCTCGAGCGCATGGGCGAGAAATCGGCCGCGAATCTGCTCGCCGCGCTCGATCGGAGCCGCCAGACGACCCTGGCGCGCTTTATCTATGCGCTCGGGATTCGCGAGGTCGGGGAGGCGACGGCCCGCGCCCTGGCCGAGCACTTCCGCGATCTCGATGCCTTGATCGAGGCGCCGGAATCGGCACTGCTGCCGATCGAAGGCATCGGCCCGGTGGTCGCCGCGCACATCCAGGCGTTCTTCTCGCAGCCGCATAATCGCGAGGTCATCGCCAAGCTGCGCGCGCCGTCGCTCGGCGCCATCACCTGGGAGCGGCTCGCGGCACCCGAGGACGAGCGCGCGGCGGTCGCGGCGACCAGCAGCCCGCTGGCGGGGAAGACGGTGGTGATCACCGGCACCCTGGATCGCCCTCGCGACGCGATCAAGGCACAGCTCGAGGCCCTCGGCGCCAAGGTCACCACCAGCCTGTCGAAGAAGACCGACCTGCTGATCGCGGGCGCCGAGCCGGGCGATAAGAAGCTCGCCAAGGCCGAGGCGCTGGGGGTCGAGATCATCCGCCGCGAGCGACTCGCCGAGTGGATGGGGGCATGAGGCGCGAGCGATCCGCGCAGAGTGGACGGCTGAATTCGGCTCGATGCGTCCCGATCTCTTGATGGCCGATCGCTTGATGGCGAGCGAGTCGAGGCATTTGCCCTGCCTGCGGAACCGGCTCCATGACAACGCCATCGCCTCCCAACCGGGCTGGCCTATGGTGGTTTGGCGATCAGGCGAGGCGGTGCGATGACCGACTCGATGTTGACTGAAACGAGGATGGGACGATGATGATGTCTGAATTGAGCAAAGAGCAGCAAATCCTGATCGCGATGCGCAAGACGCTCGCCGCCGTGGTCAAGGATGTGACCCCGCCACCGGGCATGAAACACCCGCTCTCCGAGAGCACGATCGGCGATGTACGCGCCTGTTTGTCGTTGATCGCAGCGCGCGAAAAGGAATTGGCCGATCGCGAGGGCCGCGGCGGCGATCGTCCCTACTATGCCGATCAGCCGCCGTCGGCGCAGGTGGTACCGATTGCCGGCATTCGACGAACCGATAAGTCAGGCAGCAGCTGAGGCCCTGATCGCCGCTCGGGGAACCCGATTGTCAGCCTCAGGGGCCGACTCGCGTCACGCTGAGCGCGCAGCGTGACGCCAGCCGATCCCCCCGCGTCTCAAGGATTTATAGCCATTCGCCCTGACGCGCGGATACGAACGCCCCCTTGGAATCCGGGCTTCTAGCTCAGTATTGTCCGGCAATCAGGTTGAGCGGCGATACAGCTGATGCGGAATCTGGAGTTCTTGGCCGTTCTCCAATCTCCCGCGCGCCTGGCGTTTACTCGGCGCTGGCCTCTTCCTCTTCTTCCTTGAGTTTGACCACGTCTTCGTTCAGCTCGACCTCGGCCTCGTTGCGCAGCTCGGTGAGCGCCTCGGCGACCTTCTGCTGACGCAGCATCGTCGTCAGCTGAGGTTTGGCTTGCTCGAACGACGGCGGCTCGGCCGCGCGCGTGTCTTCGAGCAGGATCACATGCCAGCCGAACTGGGTCTGCACCGGCTGCTGGGAATAGTCGCCCGGCTCCATCTCGGCCACCGCGTCGGCGAACGGCTTGACCATGCGCCGCGCGTCGAACCAGCCGAGATCGCCGCCCTTTTCGGCGGTGGGGCCGAGCGAGTGTTCCTCGGCCAGCGCCGCGAAGTCCGCGTCGTCGTCGGCGTTGAGCTGCTCGATCAGCGCCTGCGCCTTGTCCTTGTCGTCGAGCAGGATATGGCGTGCCTTGTACTCGGTCTGTTGCGACTGCTCGACGAGTTGATCATAGGCCTGCCGCAGCTCACTCTCGCTGGGATCGAACTCGGCGCCGATGCTCTGCAGGGCCGCCGCCGAGAGCACCATCATGCGCTGGAGGGCCAGGGCCGTTTTCACCTCCTGGTCGTCGGCCAGGTTGCGCTTCTCGCCTTCCTGCGAGGCGACCACCAGGTTCATGAATTCGTTGAACGCCCGTTCTTGCAGTTGCGGGCTGTTCTCGGCGCCGCGCTGCTGCAGCAGCTCACCGTAGTAGGCGCGGAACAGGTCGAGATCGTAGGACTGACCGTTGACGGTGGCGATCGGCGTGCCGTCGGTCTCCGTCTGCGGGGTCGAGGCCTCCTGGGCGCAGGCGGGCGAGACCAGGGTCACGGCGAGCAGCGATGCGGCGATAAAGCGATGTCTCATGGAATGTTCCTTGTTGGCTCGGTGATTCAGTGATGTGTGTGAATGCCCGCTCAAGCGGGCATGACCTTGATGAAGGGCTTGATCTGGACCTCGGCGTAGACGCCGGCCTGCACATAGGGATCGGCATCGGCCCAGGCCTGGGCGGCGTGCAGATCGCTGAACTCGGCGACCACCAGCGACCCCGTGAAGCCGGCCTCGCCGGGGTCCGCGGCATCGATCGCGGGATGCGGGCCGGCGAGGATCAGCCGACCCGCGTCTTGCAGTTGACGCAAACGTTCGAGATGCGCTGGGCGCGTCGCGCGGCGTTGCGACAGGCTCTCGGGCCGATCGCGGCCGATGATGGCATAGAGCATCAGCGAGTGTCTCCGGTGGTCGCGGGTGAGGGCGATGGCGCCGTGGGGCCGGACTCCGCTCGGTCTGGCTCCTGCGCAGGATCCAGCTCCTGCGCATGGCGCGCGAGATAGAACGCCTGCCCGATCACGAACAGGATCGTCAGCCCCATCATACCGAACAGCTTGAAGTTAACCCAAGCCGCTTCGCTCGCATGGGCGGTTTCGCAGAGCACGAGCGAATGACCCGCGAACCGTTCGGCGCAGGCGGCGAGATCGATCGCGTCGATCCCCGTGGCCGCGATCAGCGCCTGCCGGGCGGCATGGAAGCCGCTGCCGATGTAGACCACGAACAGGTTGAGCAGTCCGGAGACGACGAAGAACAGCACCCAAGCCGCGTTCAGTCGCCGCCAGATCGGTGCCGGCACGCGGATGGCCTGACCCATCATGCGCTCGACCAAGGGCCGCTTGCCGATCAGGCTGCCGGCGATGAAGGCGCCGGCGAAGAGCCAGTTGACGAGGGTCGGCTTCCACATCACGAAGATCGGATCGCGCAGGAGCAGGGTCAGCCCGCCGAAGACGAGGATCAGGCCCAGCGTGATCAGGGGCATCATCTCGAAACGGCCATGCCGCCAGCGCAGCCAGGCGACCTGCGCCAACGCGGCGACGATCGCGGCGCTGGTCGCGACATAGATGCCATACAGCTTGTAGGCGACAAAGAAGAGGATGATGGGGAAAGCATCGATGAGCAGTTTCATCCTGGGGGTCCGGTTGGCGGCCGCGTTCGAATAAGGCGGCATCCTACCTCATTGCTCAGGCAAGATGAGCGCATTGCAAAGGAATCACGAGGGCGCAACGGCGGCTCGGGATGCGCCCCGTGGATTCGGTTAGAATGCCCGGATGATCAAGACGCCCGACCTGCACACGCATTCCACGGCCTCCGATGGCACCCTGACCCCGCGCGAACTGATGGCCCGGGCCGCCGCCCAGGGCGTCGAGGTGCTGGCCCTGACCGATCACGACACCCTCGCCGGGATCGACGAAGCCGCCACGGCCGCGCGGACGTTGGGGTTGACCCTGGTGCCGGGGGTCGAGATCTCGGTGACCTGGAACGCACGCACCATCCATGTGATCGGGCTGGATGTCGATCCGCACTGCGCGCGCTTGCGCGCCGGCCTGGCCGGCTTGCTGGCGTACCGGGAACAGCGGGCGGCCGAGATCGCCCAGCGCTTGGCGCGGGCGGGCTGGCCCGGCGCGCTCGAGGGCGCGCGCGCGCAGGCCAAGGGCGCGCTGGTCGGGCGCACCCATTTCGCCCGCTTTCTCGTTCAGCGGGGCGCGGCTCAGGATGTGCGCTCGGTGTTCAAGCGCTTTCTGGTCAAAGGCAAGCCGGGCCATGTCGCCGGCCGCTGGACAACGCTGGAGGAGGCCGTCGGTTGGATTCGCGCCGCCGGCGGTCAGGCCGTGGTGGCTCACCCGGCGCGCTATGGGCTCACGCGCTCGCGGATGAAGCGCTTGCTCGATGACTTTCGCGCCTGCGGTGGGCGCGGGATCGAGGTGGTCTCGGGCAGCCACAGTCGGGATGATGCGTTCACCTTCGCGCGCTGGGCCCGCGAGCAGGGGCTGCTGGCCTCGGCCGGTTCCGATTATCATGGCCCCGAGAGCCCCTGGATCGAGCTGGGCCAGCTGCCGCCCCTTCCCGACGGCTGCCGACCGATCTGGAGCCAACCGGGCTTCGCCAGGCATGGCGGGGCATGGCCATCGCCGCTCGCGCCGACCATGTCGCCGGGCCTCGATCTGGTCCCGGCCTGACTCGCCGCTCTTTGCCGATGGCCAGCTCGCATCAATTCCTCGAGATCCACCCGCAAGACCCGCAGGCGCGGCTGATTCAGCGCGCGGCGGCGGTGTTCGAGTCCGGTGGCGTGGTGGTCTACCCGACCGACTCTTCCTATGCGCTCGGCTGTCAGCTCGGCGATAAAGCGGCGTTGGATCGCATCCGCATGATCCGACGGATCGACGACAATCACCATTTCACCTTGGTGTGCCGGGATCTGTCGGAGATCGCGACCTATGCCCGCATCGATAATCATGGCTATCGGCAGCTCAAATCGTTGACGCCCGGGCCTTATACCTTCATCTTCCAGGCCACCAAGCAGGTGCCGCGTCGATTACTGCACCCCAAGCGCCGCGCCATCGGCATTCGCGTGCCGGGCACGCCGATCACCCAGGCCTTGCTGACCGAACTCGATCAGCCGATCCTGAGCACGACCCTGATCATGCCCGGCGACGAGGAGCCGATGGATGACGTGCTCGAGATCCGCGAGACCATCGGCCATTGTGTCGATCTGATCATCGATGGCGGCATCTGCGGCAACCAACCGACCACGGTGGTCGATATGACGCAGGATCCGCCGGCCGTCGTGCGTGAAGGCAAGGGCGATATGAGGGTGTTTCAGCAGTAATCCGCCGTTCCTCCCCAGTGGCGCCTCGGTTGCTTCCCAGTTCGTCGCTTCCCAATTCGTTGCTTCTTAGTTCGTCGCTTCCCAATTCCCCGCCGTCTTTGGCCTCCGCTTTCGGACTCATATCGTCTCTATGGAATCCGTCTCTCAAACCCTGTTGACGATCCTGCTGATCGCGGTGCCGGTGCTGTTCGCGATCACCGTGCACGAAGCCGCGCATGGCTGGGTCGCCAATCGCCGCGGCGATCCGACCGCCGCCATGCTCGGGCGCGTGACCTTCAATCCGTTCAAGCACATCGATCCAGTCGGCACCCTCCTCGTGCCCTTGTTGATCTTCTTCAGCTCGAAGACCCTGCTCGGGGTGCCGTTCCTGTTCGGCTGGGCCAAGCCGGTGCCGGTCAACTGGCGCCTGCTGCGCAATCCACGCTGGGACATGGCGCTGGTCGCCGTCGCCGGGCCTGGCGTCAATCTGCTGATGGCGATCGCCTGGGGTCTGGCCTTGCAACTGATGATCTGGCTGGTGATCGGGTTGGACGCGAGCGTCGACATTCCAAGCGCCTTGCTGTATTTCTACGTCGAACTCTGCGTGATCGGCGTGCTGATCAATCTGTTTTTGATGGCGCTCAATCTGATTCCGGTGCTGCCGCTCGATGGCGGGCGCGTGCTCAGCGCGTTCTTGCCGCGCCCGCTAGCCCGTGGCTTTGCGCGCTTGGAGCCCTATGGGCTGCTGATCCTGGTGGCGCTCTTGATGCTGCCGAACGGGCAGCCGCCTGGCGTGCTCGGCGCGATCCTGCGCCCGGCGGTCAATGGCGCCTTGTTCGTGATCCCGGGTTCCGAGCTGGTCCGTGAGCGTTTTCTAGCACCGCAAGCAGACAGTGCCGCGCACGAGCAAGCGCCTCCCGCCTCCGACCAACCCCTGATCCTTCCCTCTTTAAGATTAACGAAGGCCTGAAGCCCTTGACTTCCGTTGCCAACCAAACCCATCGTGTCCTCTCCGGCATGCGTCCGACCGGCAAGCTCCATCTCGGCCACTATCATGGTGTGCTGAAGAACTGGATCGCGCTCCAGCATGAGTACGAGTGCTTCTTCTTCGTCGCCGATTGGCATGCGCTGACCACCGACTACGAAGACCCCTCCAACATCCCCCAGGCCAGCTTCGACATGGTGGTCGACTGGCTCGCCGCCGGCATCAGCGCGGGCGCGGCGACCCTGTTCATCCAGTCGCGGGTGCCGGAGCACGCCGAGCTGCATCTGCTGTTGTCGATGATCACGCCGCTCGGCTGGCTCGAGCGCGTGCCGAGCTATAAGGATCAGCAGGAAAAGCTCAAGGAGAAGGACCTGGCGACCTACGGCTTCCTCGGCTATCCGCTCTTGCAGAGCGCCGACATCCTCATCTACAAGGCCGGCGCCGTGCCGGTCGGCGAGGATCAGGTCGCCCATGTCGAGATGACGCGCGAGATCGCCCGCCGCTTCAATCACATCTATGGCCGCGAGCCGGACTTCGAGGCCCAGGCCGAGCAGGCCAAGCGCAAGATGGGCAAGAAGAACGCGAAGATGTTCGATCAGTTCAGGCGCCGCTATCAGGAGCAGGGCGATCAGGAAGCGCTCGATGTCGCCCGCGCGCTGCTCGAGACGCAGGCCAACATCACCATCGCCGATCGCGAGCGCTTGCTCGGCTACCTCGAGGGCGGTGGCCGGGTGATCCTGCCCGAGCCCGCGCCGCTGCTGACCAAGGCGGCGAAGATGCCGGGACTCGATGGACAGAAGATGTCCAAATCCTACGGCAACACCATCGCCCTGCGCGATGACCCTGATGCCGTCGAGCAGAAATTGCGCACCATGCCGACCGATCCGGCCCGCGTGCGCCGCACCGATCCGGGCAATCCGGAGGTCTGCCCGGTCTGGCAGTTCCATCAGGTCTACTCGGAGCCCGAGGTCAAGGACTGGGTGCAGCAGGGCTGCCGCAGCGCCGGCATCGGCTGCCTCGAGTGCAAGCAGCCGATCATCGACGCCGTGCGCAAGGAGCTGGAGCCGATCCAGGCCGAGGCGAAACGGCTCGAGGCCGAGCCGGACCTGGTGCGCTCGTTCATCAACGAGGGCTGCGAACGCGCCCGCGATACCGCGCGCGAGACCATGGAGGATGTCCGCCACGTGATGTCGCTGCGTCAGGGCTGAGCGGCATGATCGTTCGAGCCGATCGCCGCCCAACACTGGACCCGCAGCCCAGCCTCGACCGGATTGTCGTCTCCGCGCGTCAGGGCGGATGGCGATAGCGCGCTCGCAGCGAGCGCGGCCGAGCCAGAGCATGTCCGAGCCGAGTCACCCGAGCAGCCCGCTGACACTGTCCCCCGCCCAGGACTCGGCGGTGGCTTCGCGCCAGCCGCCCGAAGAGGCGGATCATCGGCTGCCGGAGACGGTTCCGGCGACGGACGCTGCCGGTGATCGAGAGCCTGAACAAGCGTCCCTGCACGCGGCAGGGACTGTCAGCGGAACGGCCGCGCGCTTGGCAATAGTACGCGGCGAGCCGCTGCTGAAGCTGCCGGAAGATCTCTACATCCCCCCGGACGCGCTCGAGATCTTTCTCGACACCTTCGAGGGGCCGCTGGATCTGCTGCTCTATCTGATCCGCCGACAGAATCTCGATATCCTCGACATCCCGATCATCGAGATCACCGCCCAGTACATGGAATACGTGGAGCTGATGAAGGAGGTTCGGCTCGAACTGGCCGCCGAGTATCTGGTGATGGCCGCGATGCTCTGCGAGATCAAATCGCGGATGCTGTTGCCGCGCACCGACGACGACAGCGGGGAGGACGCCGACCCGCGCGCCGAGCTGGTGCGCCGGCTGGCCGAATACGAGCAGTTCAAGCAAGCCGCGCAAGACCTGGATGCCTTGCCGCGCCTGGAGCGCGACGGGTTCGCGGTGCGGGCGTCGGTGCCGCCGGGGCATGTCCAGCGCATTCCGCCGGCGGTCGAACTCGATGAGCTGCTGGCGGCCTTGCAGGGCGTCTTGGCGCGCGCCGACCTGTTCAGCAGCCATCAGATCGCGCGCGAATCGCTGTCCTTGCGCGAGCGGATGTCGGCGGTGCTGGAGCGCATCGATGGCGCCGAGCTGGTGCTCTTCGGCGAGCTGTTCGAGGTCAGCGAGGGCCGCGCCGGCGTGGTGGTCAGCTTCCTCGCCGTGCTGGAACTGTTGAAGGCGGCGACGCTGGAGCTGATCCAGGTCGCGCCCTTTGCGCCGATTCGGCTGCGCCGGCGTGGGGTTGACGAGGCGGCATGAGCGACTGGGAGCAAGACCTCGGCGCAGCTGAACGGGATGCTCGCGTGAGTGGCTCGAATGATGCGAATGGCGCGAATGGCGCGAATGGCGCGAATGGCGCGCACCAGTATAGGCTCTCGTTGCCCGTGCCCGAGGTCAAGCCGGTGATCGAGGGGGCGTTGCTGGCCGCTGGAGCGCCGCTGTCGGTCGAGCGCCTCCAGGGCCTCTACGAAGACCCTGAGCGCCCGAGCCGGGAACAGGTGCTGGCGGCGCTCGAGGCCCTGCGCGAGGACTACCGGGGCCGTGGTATCGAGCTGGTCGAGGTCGCCAGCGGCTGGCGGGTGCAGGTGCGCGCCGAGGTGGCGCCCTGGGTCGCGCGACTGTGGCAGGAGCGGCCGACGCGCTACTCGCGCGCGCTGCTCGAAACCCTGGCGCTGATCGCCTACCGGCAGCCGATCACCCGGGGCGAGATCGAGCAGATCCGCGGCGTCGCGGTGAGCACGCCGCTCATCAAGACCCTCACCGAACGCGATTGGGTGCGGGTGGTCGGCCATCGCGAGGTGCCGGGGCGTCCCGCGCTCTACGCCACCACCCGCCGCTTTCTCGACTATTTCGGGTTGCGCTCGCTCAATGAACTGCCGCCCTTGGCCGAGATCCGCGATGCCGGCCGCTTCGAGCCGGCGTTGGAGGGGGGCGCTGGTACCGATGACGACGACGCGGATCAAGCTGACAGCGAGGAGACCGAAGCGGCGGACGTGTCGGCCCCGATGCTGACCCCGAAGCTGACCCCGGAGCCGTCCCCGGAGCCGTCCCCGAAGACGCTCTCGGAGACCCAT
>NZ_JBKHDN010000086.1:0-11084 GCF_046541315.1 Halochromatium sp.
CTATTGACGATGCGCCACCTCTATTCATGTCTCCTTGCGCTCTTGTTGCCGCTGGTGCTGCTGCGGCTGCTCTGGCGCGGCTATCGCCAGCCGGCCTATCTCCAGCGCTGGCCAGAGCGGCTTGGGGTTTGGCGGGTGCCGCCGCGCCCGGTCGATCTCTGGATCCATGCCGTCTCGGTCGGCGAGGTACAGGCGATGCAGCCGTTGATCCGCGAGCTGCTCGGGCGTGAGCCAGCGCTGGCGCTGATCGTGACGACCACCACGCCGACCGGTGCTCAGCGGCTCCAGGAGTTGTTCGGCGAGCGGGTCCAGCACGCCTTCACGCCCTATGATCTGCCTTGGATCATGCGCCGGTTTCTGCGGTGGACGCGACCGCGCCTGGTGCTGGTGGTCGAGACCGAGATCTGGCCCAACATGCTCGCGGCCTGTGCGCGGCGCGCGATCCCGGTGATCCTCGCCAATGCCCGCCTGTCGGCGCGCTCGGCCCGCGGTTATGCGCGCGTCGGCGGATTGACCGCGCGGACGTTGCGGCGCTTCACCCGGATCGCGGCCCAGAGTCAGCCGGATGCGCAGCGCTTCATCCAGCTCGGCGCACCGGCGCGGCGCGTGCAGGTCACCGGCAGCATCAAGTTCGATCTCCGCTTGCCGGCGAGCCTGCGCGATCGCGCCGAGGTGGTGCGTTGGGAATGGGGCGTGAACCGTCCGGTCTGGGTGGCCGCGAGCACGCACGACGGCGAGGAGGAGCCGATCCTCGCGGTGCAGCGTCGGCTGCGGCAGCGTTTCGCCGATGTGCTGCTGGTGTTGGTGCCGCGCCATCCGGAACGCTTCGAGCGCGTGGCGGCCTTGGTGCGTCGCGAGGGTCTGGCATTGGCGCGGCGCAGCCAAGGGGCGGCTTGCGATGTGGCCTGCTCGGTCTACCTGGTCGACACCATGGGCGAGTTGCCGATGTTCCTGGCCGCCGCCGATGCGGCCTTCATCGGCGGCAGTCTGGTGCCGGTCGGCGGCCATAACCTGTTGGAAGCGGCAGCACTGGCGGTCCCGGTGGCGATTGGCCCGCATTGCTTCAATGTCGCCGAGATCACCCGGCTGCTGGTGGCCGAGGAGGGGGCGGTGCAGATCAAGGACGCCGAGGCGCTGGGTTCGTTGCTCGAGGCCTGGCTCGGCGATGCCGCCGAGCGTGCCCGCATCGGCGAGCGGGGATACGCGTTCGTCGAACGCAACCGGGGGGCCTTGCAGCGCTTGCTGGTGTTGCTGGATCAGGCGCTGCAACGCGGCTGAACGACCAAAGCGTTCCTCCGAGCCTTATTTGAACAGGCGCGAGACCTCGCGGAATTGCGCATGCTGGGAGTCGCTGAGCCATTCGAAGGCGACCGACTCGGTATTGCTGACCTGGATGCCGGAATGGCGCATGCGCTCGAGGGCGTTGGCGGCCTTCTCCGGATGCCGTGAGCAGATGGCGTCGGCGGCGACGAAGACCTGATAGCCCCAGCGTTGCAGGCCGGAGGCGGTCTGGATGATGCAGATATGTGCCTCCATGCCGACCAGTACCACCTGCTTGCGCTCGGGTTGCTCGGTCAGCGCGCGCTCGAAGCCGGCGGCGGTGCAGCAGGAGAAGCAGGTCTTTTGGGTCGGGGCGGCGCTCTCCGGCAGTTGCTCGCGGATCGCCTCGATGGTGTGGCCGAGCCCTTGTGGATATTGCTCGGTCGAGATGATCGGGATCTCGAGGATCTTGGCCGAGTTGATCAGTCGGTTGATATTGCCGACCGTGCGCTCGCGCACGTCCTCGGGCATGGCGGCGGCTAGGCGTTCCTGTGCATCGATGATCAACAGCTGCGCGAACGCGGCCTGGCACAACGGCATCGGGGCCGGATGGATGCTCATAGCGATCTCCTCGCGGGGGGTGAATCGGCGGCGCGCGCGCGGCGCCGCTCAGTAGGTTGGCATCTCGGGATCGACATCGCTCGCCCAGGCGGCGATGCCACCGCGCAGGTTGATCACCCGCCGGAAGCCTTGCAGTTCGAGAAAGAGGGCGACCTGCTGCGAACGGATGCCGTGATGGCAGATGACGACGGTGGGACGCGCCGGATCGAAATCGGCGACGGTGCCCGGAACCTGGCGCATCGGTAACAACTGGCTGCCGTCGATCCGGCAGATGGCATGCTCCCAGGGCTCGCGCACATCGAGCAGCAAGGGCGACTGGCCATCGATCTGGCCGTCGCTGTCGAGCAGGTCGTTCAGGGATTGGGGGGTGATTTGCTCTATCATCCGCGCCTCGCATTGGTTACCGTCGATCGCCAGCGACCAGCTTCCAGGGGTGGCAACGTGCCATGAGCCTGACGGTGGCACTCAGAACGCGAAGCGTTCCGGCTGGGGGGCATGCTCGAGCGGCGCGACACAGGTCTCGAACAGGCTCTCGCGACGAAAGCCGCTGCCGATGCGGGTGATGCGCAGCGCCTCCATCAGCGGTTGCTCGCCGACGATGATGAACAGGCGCCCGCCATCGGTGAGCAATTGCTCGAGCGCCGCGAGCGGCTCGGCGGTCGGCACCGAGCCGGTGACCGCGATGACATCGAAGGGACCGCCGTCGATGCGCCCGGAGAAGACGTCGGCGGTATGCACCTCGGTCTGCGACAGCCCCATGGCGCCGAGACGCGCGCGGGCGCCCTCGGCCAAGGCCGGATCGATCTCAAGGCTGAACACCTGTTCGCCGAGGTGCGCGAGGCAGGCGGTGACGTAGCCGGTGCCGGCGCCGATCTCAAGGACGGTCTCGTGCGACTGGACATCGACGGCCTGCAGCAGGCGGCCGACGACCTTGGGCGCGAGCATCGTGGTCTTTGCGCCGAGCGGGATCTCGATATCGGCATAGGCGAGGCCGCGATAGGCATCGGGGACGAAGGCCTCGCGCGGCAGCTCGCGCATCACCGCGAGCACCCGCTGATCGAGCACATCCCAGGGGCGGACCTGTTGCTCGATCATGTTGAAACGTGCGCGGTCCATGGTCGCTTGCATCCGGCTGGCCCCCTTGTGCGAGATGGGTTCTGGTGATCATGGTGGTCGCTCGATCATGCAGCTTGCCACCCCATACAAAGCATAAAGCGTATAAATTTTGTTCAGGGAGAGCAAGCGCTCTGCCACGCGTTGATTGTCGAGCGCTAGATCAGTACCAGGTTATCCCGGTGGATCAGCTCCTCGTCATCGATATAGCCGAGGATATCAACGAAGGCCGAGCTGGGCTGGCCCTGGATGCGCAGGGTGTCCTGCACATCGTAATTGATCAGTCCGCGGGCGATCTCCTGGCCCTGCTCATCGACGCAGGCGACGACCTCGCCGCGTTTGAACTGCCCGCGCACCGCTTTGACGCCCACCGCAAGCAGGCTGCGGCCCTGATCACGCAAGGCGCGCGCGGCGCCGGCATCCAACACCAGGCGACCGCTCACGCGCAGATGGCCCGCCAGCCATTGTTTGCGCGCCGCCTGTGGTTCTTGCACCGGCGCGAGCAGGGTGCCGATCGGCTCGCCGTTGCCGAGCCGCGCAAGACCGTCGACCGCGCGCCCCGAGGCAATCAGGGTGGTGCAGCCAGAGCGCGCGGCGAGGCGCGCGGCGCGCACCTTGGTCACCATGCCGCCGCTGCCAAGGCCACCGCCGCTGCCGCCGGCCACCGCATCGAGCCGGTTGTCATCGACCCGCGTCTCGGTGATCAAGCGGGCCTGGGGATGCTTGCGCGGATCGGCGTCGAAGAGTCCCTCCTGATCGGTCAGCAACACCAGCAGCTCGGCCTCGATCAGATTGGCGACCAAGGCGGCCAGGGTGTCGTTATCGCCGAAGCGCAGCTCGTCGGTGGCGACGGTGTCGTTCTCGTTGACCACCGGTACCACGCCGAGCGCGAGCAGGGTGCGCAGGGTGCTGCGGGCGTTGAGGTAGCGCTCGCGATTGGCCAGGTCGTCGCGGGTCAGCAGGACCTGCGCGGTGTGTAGGCCGTGGCGGGCGAAACAGGTTTCCCAGGCGCGGATCAGGCCCATCTGGCCGATGGCGGCGGCCGCTTGCAGCTCATGCAATGCGCGCGGGCGTCGATTCCAGCCCATGCGGGCCATGCCCTGGGCCACGGCTCCGGAGGAGACCAGCACCAGATCGTGGCCGGCAAGCCGGCGCGCGGCGAGCTGGGCGACCCAGGGTTCCAGCACCTCGATATCGAGCCCGGCGCCATCGCGCGTCAGCAGCG
The DNA here is from genome assembly GCF_046541315.1 of Halochromatium sp. Taxonomy (GTDB): domain Bacteria; phylum Pseudomonadota; class Gammaproteobacteria; order Chromatiales; family Chromatiaceae; genus Lamprobacter. Next base: position 4,220 of record NZ_JBKHDN010000086.1, read on the forward strand.
CGCTGCCGATCTTGACGACCCAGCGTCGAGTGTGGGGGATGCGCTGGCGGTTGAGCATGCGAGTACGCGGCGGCTAATCGAGCGGATGCCAGCCGTTGGCGGTGTCCGGATCGGCCTCGCTTGCGTCCTGCTCTGGGGCGTGCCCGGAGTCGGCCTCCGGATCGCCTCCTGCGTTGGCCCCCGCGTCGGCCCCCGCGGCAAGCGTGGGATCGAAGGGGTGCTGAAGCTCGTCGAGCCGCTGCATCAGGGCGCTGACCAGGGCGTCGGTGCCGGCGCCGGTGACCGCCGAGATGCGGAACACCGGGCCGCGCCAGCCCAGGGCCTCGACCAGCGCGCCTTGTGCGTCGGCGGCCCGTTCGGGGGCCAGCAAGTCGCTCTTGTTGAGAACCAGCCAGCGCTCCTTGGTGGCCAGCGCCTCGCCGTGGGCGGCAAGCTCGTCACCGATGATCCGCGCCTGCTCGGGGGGACTCGGGCTGCCCTCGAACGGAGCGATGTCGATCAGATGCAGTAACAGGCGCGTGCGGGTCAGGTGCTTCAGAAAGCGCGTTCCAAGCCCGGCGCCCTCGGCGGCGCCGGCGATGAGTCCGGGGATATCGGCAATCACGAAGCTCTGGCGTGGACCGAGACGAACCACGCCGAGATTGGGATAGAGGGTGGTGAACGGATAGTCGGCGACCCGTGGCCGGGCGCTGGAGACCTGTCGGATCAGACTGGATTTGCCGGCATTGGGCAGCCCGACCAGGCCGACATCGGCGAGCAGGATCAGCTCCAGCCTGAGGTTGCGCCGTTCCCCGGGCGTGCCCGGCTTCGATTGTCGCGGCGCGCGATTGGTGCTCGACTTATAGCGCGCATTGCCGATGCCGTGGAAGCCGCCTTGCGCGACCAGCAGACGCTGATCGGCGGTGAGCACCTCGCCGAGGCAGGCGTCGGTCTCGGTGTCGAAGACGCGGGTGCCGAGCGGAACCTGGATCGCGAGATCCTGGCCGCTGCGGCCGGTGCGGTTCTGGCCCATGCCATCGCGGCCGCGCTCGGCGCGATGGCGCCGCGCCTGGCGAAAATCGACCAGGGTATTCAGCCCCGGATCGCCGATCAGGTAGACGCTGCCGCCATCGCCGCCATCGCCGCCATCGGGGCCGCCCTTGGGGATGAAACGCTCGCGCCTGAAGCTGACGCAACCATTGCCGCCGTCACCGGCCTCGACCCGGATCTCCGCCTCGTCGACGAATTTCACGCACTGGTTTCGAGCGGATCGATGCTGACGAATTTGCGGTTGCGCGGGCCCTTGACCTCGAAGCGCACCACGCCGTCTTTGAGCGCGAACAGGGTGTGATCGCGACCGCAGCCGACGTGCACGCCGCCGTGGAAATGGGTGCCACGCTGGCGCACGATGATGCTGCCGGCCTGCACGGTCTGGCCGCCAAAGCGCTTGACGCCCAGTCGTTTCGATTCGGAATCGCGGCCGTTGCGAGAGCTGCCGCCTGCCTTCTTATGTGCCATGGTAATCCTCTCCGTCGCGCTGCCGGGGCAGCGAGTGATTCAGCCGTTGCTGATCGCGGTGATCTTGAGCTGCGTGAAGGGTTGACGATGGCCCTGCCGCTTCATGTGGTGCTTGCGCCGCTTGAACTTGATGATGCGCACCTTGTCGTGCTTGCCGTGGGCCGCGACTTCAGCGGTGACCCTGGCGCCTTCCAAGTAAGGCTTGCCGAGCTGGACCGAGTCGCCGTCGGCGAGCATCAGTACATGCGGCAGATCGAGGGTGGTACCCTGATCGACGTCGAGTTTCTCGACGGTCACGAGATCGCCCTCGGCGACGCGGTATTGTTTACCGCCGGTTTCGATGATTGCGTACATAGGGGGTCGAGATGCCTCGGAGCAGAAAAGGGGATGTTGTGAGCGCGAGAGGTCGCGCGCCGCACCTCTCCGGAGTGCCGCTCGCGGAGCCGGCTCATCGCGCAAGACCTCCTAGTATGCCGGACGGAGCGGAAGGCGTCAAAGACTTGTCGTGCCCCTTGACAGTGACCGAGCGCGAACCATAGGATTCGGCGGCCCTATCAGCAGTAGACTCCGCTTCATGGATCTTTCCCAGATTCGAGCGCCCGTGGCTGACGATGTCAAGGCCGTCGATACGCTCATCATCGACCGCCTGCAATCCAGCGTGGTGCTCATCAATCAGATCGGCCACTACATCGTCAGCAGTGGTGGCAAACGGTTACGTCCGCTGCTCGTGCTGCTGGCGGCGCGCGCCTGCGGCTATACGGGCGCGCGGCATCTGGATGCGGCGGCGATCGTCGAGTTCATCCACACCGCCACCTTGTTGCACGACGATGTGGTCGATGGCTCCGAGCTGCGCCGGAACCGCAATACCGCGAACAGCGTCTGGGGCAACGAGGCCAGCGTCTTGGTCGGCGACTTCCTCTACGCCCGCTCCTTCGAAATGATGGTCGAGGTCGGTAATCTGCGCGTCATGGAGGTCATGGCCGGGGCGACGGCACGCATTGCCGAAGGCGAGGTGTTGCAGTTGCTCAACGCCCACGACGCCGATACCGACGAGGCGCGCTACATGGAGGTGATCCAGCGCAAGACGGCGACCCTGTTCGAGGCCGGGACGCGGCTGGGCGCGGTGATCACCGAGACCTCGGCGGAGATCGAGTCGGCCATGGCGAGTTATGGCCTGCATCTTGGCATCGCCTTTCAGCTGGTCGATGACGCGCTCGATTACATGTCCGACGACGGCACCATCGGCAAGCAGATCGGCGACGATCTCGAGGAGGGTAAGCCGACCCTGCCGGTGATCCGCGCGATGGAGGTCGGCAACGAGGCGCAGCGCACGCTGTTGCGCCAAGCCATCGAGGACGGCGGCCGCCAGCACATCGATGCGGTCATCGAGGCCATTGTCGAGACCAAGGCGATCGACTATACTATCGAGCTTGCTCGCTGGCATGCGCAGGCGGCCAAACAGGCCCTCAACGCGGTGCCCGAGTCTCCTAGTCGGGACTCGATGGCGGCGACAGCGGATTTTGCCGTCGCCCGGACTTACTAGCACCGGACTTGCCGGCATCGGTTCGAAAAGCAAGACAGAACGCCTTCCCCAGGCGTTCGATCAGCGTATCGGGGTGTAGCTCAGCCTGGTAGAGCACTGCCTTCGGGAGGCAGGGGCCGGAGGTTCGAATCCTCTCACCCCGACCATTTCAGGTGTCGACGCCGACCGGGCCTGCGGCCGGAAGCAGCGCTCGACGGTCGGATCCCGAGTATTCCTGCGACGCACCCTCCGGGTGCCGGATCGTTCATCAGCACCTCCTTGTGCATGGCCTTCAGCGGCTCAGGCTGGACCGGGCAAGCGCCGACCGCTCTTCATCGCTCGCTCGCTTCCGCCGTTGGTGCAGAGGCCGTCATGATCCCGGTTTGTCTCAAGAGCGCATCGATGCTCGGCTCGCGGCCGCGAAAGGCGACATAGAGTTCCATGGGTTCGGCCGAACCGCCTCGCTCCAGAATGTGTTCTCGAAAGGCGCGTCCGCTGGCCGCATCGAAAATCCCGCGCTCCTCGAACAATGAAAAGGCATCGGCGGACAACAATTCCGCCCATTTATAGCTGTAATAGCCTGCCGCGTAACCGCCGGCAAAGATATGTGAAAAGCCATGGGCGAAGCGGTTGAATGCCGGTGGCTGAATGGGGGACAGCTCGCTTCTGACCTCGTCGAGGATCTGCTGGAGCCGACTCCCCTGGGCGGGGTCGTATTCGAGATGAAGCCGAAAGTCGAATAAGGCGAATTCGAGCTGCCGCACGGTTTGCATGGCCGACTGAAAATGGCGCGCCGAGCGCATCCGCTGATAGAGCGACGCCGGCAGCGGCGCATCGGTCTCCCAATGGTAGGCAAACAGATCGAGCGCTTCGCGTTCCCAACACCAATTCTCTAGGAATTGGCTGGGAAGCTCGACGGCGTCCCAAGGAACCCCGTTGATGCCGGCGACGGCCGGGTAGTCGACCCGGGTGAGCATGTGGTGGAGGCCATGCCCGAACTCATGGAACAGGGTCTGTACCTCGTCATGGGTCAGGAGCGTGGGCTGGCCATTCACTGGTGGGGTGAAATTGCAAACGAGGTAGGCGATGGGTCGCTGGCGGCGGCGGGCACTCATCAATCGATTGGTACACACATCCATCCATGCGCCGCCGCGTTTCTTCTGCCTTGAAAACGGGTCCAGGTAGAACTGGGCGATCGGTTCTCCATTGTCATCGGTCACCTGGTAGAACCGCACATCGGGATGCCAGGTGTCGACGTCGCCCGTGGCCGCCGCGATGCGCACCCCGAAAAGGCGCGCGGCGATTTGGAACATCCCGTCGAGGACTCGATCCAGCGGGAAATAGGGCTTGAGTTCCTCGTCGCTGATGGCGTGTCGCGCTTGGCGCAAGCGTTCCGACCAATAGGGGACATCCCAGGCCGCAAGTGGCTCGGGACCGCCATGCGCGCTGGCGAAGACCTGTAGCTCTTCGAGTTCGCGCCGGGCCTGGGGCGCGCACCGGCGGGCGAGATCCTCGAGAAAGCCCATGACCTCATCGGTCGAACGGGCCATTTTTGTCTCGAGCGAGACTTGGGCGAAGTGACTGAAGCCGAGGATCGTCGCCTGTTCGTGGCGCAATGCCAGGAGATCCTCGATGATGTGCGTATTATCCCAACGGCCGGCATTGGGGCCCTGATCGGAAGCGCGCGTCGTATAGGCCGCATAGAGTTCGCGTCGTAGCTCGGCGCTATGCGCGTATTTCATCGCCGGCAGATAGGACGGCGAGTCTAGGGTCAGCACCCAACCCTCCAGATCGCGTTCGGCGGCAAAGTGGCGAGCGAGTTCCCGCGCGCTCTCCGGCAGCCCGGCGAGGTCCGCCTCGTCGGTCAGCTGCTTGTGCCAGCCATGGGTGGCATCGAGCAGGTTCTCCTCGAACAGGCTTGCGAGGCGCGAGAGTTCGGTGTTGATCTCCTTGAAGCGCGCCTTGGCATCGGGCGGCAGGTCGACGCCGGCGAGGTGCATGTCGCGCAACGCGTTGGCGAGCATCTTGCGTTGCGCGCTGTCAAGCGCATCGGTGTCGTGGACCTGTTTGTAGCCGCGATAGAGCGACTCGTTATGGCCGACCTCGGTGCCATACTCGCTCAGCTTCGGCAGGCAGGCGTTGTAGGCCGCCCGCAGCGCATCCGAACTCATGACCGCGTTGAGGTGGCTCACCGGCGACCAAGCGCGCGCTAAGCGGTCGTCCTCCTCCTCGATTGGTTGCACGAACGACTCCCACGTCGCCTCGTCGGTGCTCGCGGTGAGGCGCTCGATCAGGCGTCGGCCATCGGCGATCAGGGTATCGATCGCGGGTTCGACATGCGCGGGTCGGATGCGGCTGAACGCCGGCTGGGGCTGATCTTCGAGAAGCGGATTGTCCATGAGATGGCAAAAGGGTTGCTGGGCGCGGCAGGGCGCCCCTGGTATCGATGCAGATGCCGGCTCAGGGCAAGGGTTTCAAATGCGCCCAGTTCGGTTCCGGTGGGCGCCCGCCGCGGCTCGGTGGGCCGCTCAGGGGGCCGTTCAGGGGCCGTTTCAGGGGGTTGTTCAGGGGGCCGCTCAGTGGGATAGAAAGCCGCTATTCTCAGTATCGGGCACGCGACCGCTGCGCAGCATCCGGAGCTGATCGCGGGTTGGACGCGGCTCGAACAGTCGCGGTATGCAAAGATAGTGACGCCAGAGTTCATAGCGCACCGGGTCTGTCCCTGCCGTGCCGATCGTTTGCCAGTCATCGCCGCTGCGAGCGGCCTTGAAGCGCCGGTCCTGGCCGAAGGCATAGATCCGAAAGGCGCCTTTCGGCGTGCAGCGGAGACCCTCGAAGGTGAGATTGCGTGCCCCCGCGCGCGATTCGGCGACGAGGGTATAGCGCACGACGTCATCGCGCCCGGTCGCGAGGCTGGCGCGATCGAGAAAATAGGTGAAGCGCGCATCGGGATGATCCAGCGGGATCTCGATCAGGTTGCTCGCCTCAGGCCATGCCGGCAGGCTCACCGGGCCTTCCTGCCACTTGGCGCCAGGTTTGACGCTCTTCGGCACGACCTCCTCGGGGCCGTAGACGAAAGGCGACTCTTCAGCGCCTGCCGAGGCGGCCAGGGTCAGCAGGGCGAGGAAGGCGATAGGCTTAGGCAACCGCATGGTCGGAAGGCGTCTCTTCGAGGGCAGGATAGTGCGTGGGCATCGCATGCAGCGGTCGGGAACCCCGGCCGCTCGCCGACGGTCATGGTAGCATTGAGCCAATGATCGATGACCTTAAGAGGTGACAGGATAGCGCGATGACCAATGTAAGGAGTTATCAAGGGCTCGAGCCGCGCGTAGCGGCCGATGCATGGATCGATGAGACGGCTGTCGTCATTGGCGATGTCCAGATCCAGGCGCAGGCCTCGGTGTGGCCGAATGCGGTCCTGCGCGGCGATATCCATCGCATCTATATCGGCGTGGGAAGCAACGTGCAGGATGGCTCGGTGATCCATGTGTCCCATGACAGCCGCTTCTTGCCGGGCGGCGCGCCCACCATCGTCCATGAACAGGTGACCATCGGTCACCACGCGACCCTCCATGGCTGCGAAGTGCATGATCATTGTCTGATCGGCATCGGTGCCAGGGTGTTGGACCGAGCGGTGCTGCGTCCGCGCCTGATGCTGGCGGCTGGGGCCGTGGTGCCACCGGGTAAGATCCTGCAAAGCGGCTTCATGTATATCGGCGCGCCCGCCAAGCCGGCGCGCACGCTGACCGATCTCGAACTCGAGTATCTCGATTACGCCGCGCAGCATTATATCGCCCTGGCCATCAGCCATCGGGCAACCGCGCTCTGAGCCACTCCCGGGCCGGG
>NZ_JBKHDN010000087.1:0-11055 GCF_046541315.1 Halochromatium sp.
GCGCGCTCAGGACAGGCGAGAGTCGAGGGTCGGCCGACGAGGTCGGCTGTTTCAGTGGGTCTTCGTGCCGCGCTGGCGCAGCACCAGCATCGTCACGCCGCTCGCCACGATGACCACCGCCACACTGATGAGCAAAGCATTGTCATCGAGGAAGGCGAGACCGATCGCGCTCGCGATCATGAAGGCGCCGAAGAGGGACATCTTCCAGTCGAGATAGATGCCCGAGAGCAAGGCCGAGAGCCCAAGGATATAGGCGATCACGAAGCCCTGCGTCTCGGCGTTGAGGAAGTTCGGCGTATCGCCCATGAACAACAGCGTGATCACCAGCAGCACCGCGCCCCAGTACAGCAGTTGCTTGGCGATGTAGAGGCCCTTCTCCTTCGCGTCCGCGCCCGACAAGCGCCAGCCGCCCATCATCGAGACCAGCGCCACGACGGGCATGAACCATTTCCACAGCTCGGTCGCCTTTGCCGGGTCGGATTCGGTCATGCCGATGAGCACCAGGGAGGCGATGTACAGGGCCAGATACGGCAGACTGGGCATCAGCAGCTTGAGCCAGCTAGGCTTCGAGGCGGAATGAGCGTCGTGCATAGCGGATTCAGACATGTTGATATCTCCTCTAGTTGATGGGTTCTGGCAGCACGCGTCAAGGCGAACGCGCGCTTGGCGGGCGCGCGCGCATCAGGCGATCGAGTAACCCTGATCGCCGTCCGCCATCAGCATAGTATCAACGCGGAGAGAGATCAGACCATTCGGCGCGGACTCAGGCCGAGGCATGATCGGCTTCAATCGCCTCGAGCAGACGCTCGTAGACGAGCGGAAAACTATAGGCGACCCGATTCCAGGACGGGATCAACTTCGCCTCCTGCGGGCCCTTGGTCTGCATCCAGGCGTCCCAGAGAAAGCCGCGAAAGTGACCGGCGGCGGCCTCTTCCTGGTAGAGATCGTAGGCCAGGTCGTTGACGTCGGCATCGTAGCTGTATTTGCGCACATAGGTCAGCGCGCTTTGATAATAGGTATGCAGCAGCATGTCGACATAGGCATCGTCGAGCGGCACGCCATGCGAGCGCATGTAGGTCAGATAGAACTTGGCGATGTCGACCACCATCCGATGCAGCCCGCGCGAGGTGTCGTCCACGGACAGCTCCTGATGCTTGTGCTCGTAGTTGACGGCGAGATCGATCTGCGCGACCTGACGCCGAGTCACTTGGTCATAGACCTGGGACAGGGTCGCGACCTCGAGGCCCCAGTCGTAGGCGATATTGAGCCCGCGCGCCAGGTCCGAGGTAAAACAGAACTCGCCCGCGAGCGGATACTTGAAGCCACGGTGATACTCGAAGAACTGTTGTAGCTCCGGCATGCCCTGATTGCACATCACCTGCGACAGGGTATCGACGAAGGGGGTGACGAACAGGCGCGTCACGCGCCCCTTCATCGAGCGCTCGCTCGGCGAGATGCGCGCGTAATACCCCTTGCAGAACTGAAAGGCGTTGTTGGGGTTGGCGACCGGCTCGATCAACCGCCCGAGCATGGTGCGATCGTAGGTGACGATATCGCAATCGTGCAAGGCAATGGTATTGGCCTGGTCACGCGCGAACAGGTAGCCCAGGGTCACCCAGACCGATTGCCCCTTGCCCGGCAATCCGGTCGGGATGCCGCGCTCACCCAGCTCGGCCAGCAGCGCTTGGACGCGCGGACCATCGACCCAGACCACCCGAACCCTGCAATCCGCGCGCGCCAAGCGATCGAAATACCGCTGTGCCTCGCGGAATTGCGCCTCTTCCGGGGCGCCTCCGAGCGCAATGACGATGCTGCGCAGATAACGCACCTCGGCGATCCGCTCGACGATCCGATCCAGCACATCACCGTTGCCGATCTCGCTGAACAGCGACGGCAGCAACAGGCACATGTGATCATGCTTGGCGTGCGCCTCCAGTTTACCCTCGAGGTTGGTCAGGTAGGCAGCGCGATCGAAGGCCTCGTGCAACGCGTGCAGCGTCGTGATCTGCGGCTCTTGATGAAAATCGGCCATGCGCTGTCTCCTAGCGAGGATGCGGGACGATCGACCGCAGGGGCGGCCAGCCAGGCGAATGCGGCGCGCGCCCCAGTGAATGCCCAGGATGCCAGCATGCACGCCGCTCCTGTCCCTGCATTGTCCGAGTCCGGAACGAAAAATACAACGGGCGCTGCGACCCCATTGAACCGGGTCAGCGATGCCTCCGGCACCGATGCGCCGACGATGCCCGCGCTGTCTCGCGGAGCGCCTTCATGAGGAGAACGCACGGGGGTCCAACGCCAGCGTCGATGGACCACCGCTGCCGTCGCCTGCCGCGCCGCCGCGACTGGCGGTGCCGAGCGAGATCAGGACTGGTGCCTCGCGCGGCAGCACATCGACCTCGGCGCCCGAGGCGATCAGCTGCTCGGTCTCCATCACCTCCATCAGGGCCGCCAGTGTTTCCGGATCCTCGCGGGCAATCGCGTTGAGCGCCTCGCCGACCACGCGGGGCCGCGTCGCTGCCGCCTCGGCCATCTTCTGCGAAACCTTGTAGGCGGTCTCGCTCTTGATCAGGCCAACGCGGTTCTCGCCGTCCTGCTTCATCGCGCTGGTGACCTGGATCAGGCGCTTGACCACCTTTTCGGTGATGTTGTCGACCATCTGCCGGTCGGTGAAGGCGACCTTGCGGATATACACCGAGCCGAGCTTGTAGCCCCACTTTTCCGACAGCGGCGAGACCGTCGCGCGCACCTTGCGACTGAGCTGATGGCGGTCCTCGAGCATCTTGTCCATTTCGAGGTTGGACAGGGTCGAGATCGTCGAACTGGCGACATTGGCCTGCAGCGAGCCCTCGGGATTGGCATTGGTGAACAGGTAGGCCACCGGGTCGCAGACCTGCATCTCGTACCAGATACCGACGCCCATCGGCGTGCCCTCCTCCGAGTTCACCATGAGATCCCGCAGGTAGTACTGGCGCAGCGCGGTGTTCACCAGGTCGCGCTTGCCAAAGAAGGCCACCAGCAGGGCCTTGGGACCAAAGTACAGGATCGGGAAGCGCAAGCCGGGCTCGTCGAGGGTGCCGATCACCTTGCCGAAGAGGGTGAACACCTGCGATTCACGCTCGCGCACGATGGCGTAGAGCCCCAAATGCCGGGCCAAGCCGAGCAATACCGGGATCGCGGCGAGGCCCAACAGGAAGGCGATCAACGGCGAGAAGGCGGAGAGAGGCATGGGCGTGCTCCTCAGCGAGAATGCGGCTCGGCGTTCATCGATCCCGTCACCAGCGCCGCGGTATCCTCCGACGCGGGTTCCACGACCTGAACGATGCGCCTCGCCCGCTTCAACAGCGGGATGCGCATATTGCGGAGATAGGCGCGCAAGGCGGCGCCGCCACCGGTGCGTTTGATGCCCATCAGGGTCGTCGCCAGCTCGCGCAGCGGCGCGACCTCGGCCTGGGCATTGTTGCTGGCGATGTCGACCGCGCGCTTGCTCATGGTGATCTGCTGCTCGGCATCGGCGCGCGCGGTGCTGATGTCGGCGGCGACCTGGTTGCGGGTACTGTTGATCGCCGAGAGCGCGCGATCGACCTCGCTCGGCGGGTCGATCTGGGTGATCAGCGCCGCGTCGAGTTCGATCCCATAGCGCGCGCCGGTGGAGCGGCACTGGGTCTCCATGTAGTCGTTCAACAACGGCAGATTCTTGCGCAGATCGTTGATCGAGACGCCCTCGGCCAGTTCGACCGCAGCGCTCGCCATCTCGCTCTCGACGTCGCCGGTATCGACCAAGGTTTGGCCCTTGGGATCGACGAAGTTGGCGATGCGCTCGCGCAGGACCGCGATGAAATACCCCATCACATGTTCGAGCGGGCTATCGACACCGAAACAGTAGGCATACAGATTGCCTTCGGCGACCCGAAAGCGGATCTGACCATTGACCCCGGTGGTCAAATTGTCCTTGGTCACCGCCTCGATCGTGCTTTGGCGCTTGCTCGGGTCCCAGGTCAGATCGATCGACTTGGTGTCGACCTCGACCTTATGCACCTCCTGCCAGGGCCATTTGAAGTACGGCCCGCCGGGCCCGATCATGCGCAGCTGCGGGAAGCGATAGCGCTCGCGTTCGTCCTCATCGAGATGCGCGTCGACGACCCATTGGTCGCCCAAGCGGACTGCGCGGCCGAACGAGGTGAGCACAGCCCGCTCATTCGGCTTGACGATATAGAGGGCGCGAATGACGACCTTGAAGGCGATATAGACGCAAAGCCCGAGAAGAAAAGCGAGAAGCAACATCGGTCCCCCCCTGCCAAGTGAGCAATCGCCAAGTGAGCAATCGCCAAGTGAGCAATCGCCAAGTGAGCAATCGCCAAGTGAGCCACCCTGCCGAGCGGGCAGTTGCCGGGCGCGCTCGCGCGCCGATGCGCGGCGTTTAGGTTTCGCCGATGAGTTGAACGCGGCCGTGTTCGTCGACCGCCTCCATCCGCACCTCGAAGCCCCACAGGCGGCGGATATGGCGCAGCATCTCGTCGAGCGAATCGCCGAGCGGGCGCCGGTTGTAGCGGAAATGGCGCAATGTCAGCGAGCGATCGCCGCGCACATCGACATTGTAGACCTGGATATTCGGCTCGCGACTACCGATATTGTATTGATCGGCCAAGCGTTGGCGCAGATGGCGATAGCCGGACTCCTCATGGATCGCGGTGATCTCCAGGGTGTCCTCGCGGTCGTCGTCGGAGACCGCGAACATCCGAAACTCGCGCATCAAACGCGGCGAGAGGAACTGAGCGATAAAGCTCTCATCCTTGAAGTTGCGCATCGCGAAATCCAGCACCTTGCGCCAGTCCTGATCGACCATGTCCGGAAACCAATAGCGGTCCTCGTCGGTCGGCTGCTCGCAGATGCGGCGGATGTCGCGCATCATCGCGAAGCCGAGCGCATAGGGATTGATGCCGCTGTAATAAGGCGCATCGAACGGCGGCTGATAGACGACGTTGGTGTGCGATTGCAGCACCTCCATCATGAAGCCGTCGCCAACCATGCCTTCATCGTAGAGACGGTTGAGCAGGGTGTAATGCCAGAAGGTGGCCCAGCCCTCGTTCATCACCTGGGTCTGGCGCTGCGGATAGAAGTATTGCGCGATCTTGCGCACGATGCGCACGATCTCGCGCTGCCAGGGCTCGAGCAAGGGCGCGTTCTTTTCGATGAAATAGAGCAGGTTCTCTTGCGGCTCGTCCGGGAAGCGCTGCTCATCGAGACGGCCCGCCTGCTTGTCGGCGACGGGCAATGTGCGCCACAGGTCGTTGATCTGGGACTGGAGATAGGCCTCGCGCTCGGCTTGCCGGCGCTTCTCCTCGGCCATCGACAGCGGCGAGGGGCGCCGGTAGCGATCCACGCCATAGTTCATCAACGAGTGGCAGGAATCGAGCAGCAGCTCGACCTCCTCGGTGCCGTACCGCTCCTCGCACTCGGCGATGTAGGAACGGGCGAAGACCAGGTAGTCGATGATGGCATCGGCGCTGGTCCAGGTCTGGAAGAGGTAGTTGCCCTTGAAGAAACTGTTGTGGCCATAGCAGGCATGCGCGATCACCAACGCCTGCATGGGCAGCGTATTCTCCTCCATCAGGTAGGCGATACAGGGATCGGAGTTGATCACGATCTCGTAGGCCAGGCCCATCTGCCCGCGCCGATAGGTCTGCTCGGTGGCGACGAACTGCTTGCCATAGGACCAGTGATGGTAGTTGATCGGCAATCCCACCGATGAGTAGGCATCGATCATCTGCTCCGACGAGATCACCTCGACCTGATTGGCATAGGTCTCGAGGCCAAACTCGTCATGGGCGATACGCGCGATCTCCTGATCGAACCGTTTCAGGAGCGGAAAGGTCCATTCCGAACTCTCGGAGATGATGCGATTGCTTGCCATATCGGACACTAGGCCTCTTGCCGTTTGAACAGCTCACGGAACACCGGGAAGATATCCTCGGCGCCGTTGATCTCCTCCATCGCAAAGTGGGAATAGGCTGCCTTCACATCCTGGTAGGCATACCAGAGACTCTGATGCTGACGCGGGGTGATCTCGACATAGGCGTAATAGCGCAACAGCGGCAGCAGGTTCTGGATCAGCAGATCGCGGCAGAGGGTCGAATCCGAATCCCAGTTATCGCCATCCGAGGCCTGCGCGGCATAGATGTTCCAGGTTTCCGAGTCATAACGTTCCCGGATCACCTCGTCGGCGAGTTGCAAGGCGCTCGAGACCACGGTGCCGCCGGTCTCGCGCGAGTAGAAGAACTCCTGCTCATCGACCTCCTGCGCGATCGTGTGATGGCGGATGAACACCACCTCGATCCGGTCGTAATTGCGCTGCAGGAACAGATACAGCAGGATGAAGAAGCGCTTGGCGAGATTCTTGCGCACCTGATCCATCGAGCCCGAGACATCCATGATGCAGAGCATCACCGCCTTGCTGGTCGGTTCCGGTAGCTTGGTGAACGACTGATAACGCAGATCGAAGGTATCGATGAAGGGCAAGGCGGCGATGCGCGTCTTCAGGCGATCGATCTCCTCGCGCAGGGCGAGGATCTGGACATCGGTCTCCTCGGCGCCGGCGGCCAAGAGCGCGGCCAGCTCCTCCTCGAGTTCGCGAATGCGCCCGCGATAGGGCGCGCTGAGCGCGGTGCGCCGGGCGATGGCGCCGCGCAGCGAACGCACCACGTCGATGTTGGTCGGCGCGCCCTCGGTGGCATAGCCGGCGCGCACGGTCTTGAACTCGGTGGTGCCGATGAGCTGATTGCGCACCAGATTCGGCAGCTCCAGATCCTCGAAGAGCAGATCGAGGAACTCCTCGCGCGAGAGCTCGAAGACGAAATCGTCCTCGCCGCGACCGCCGCGTCCGGCCCGGCCTTGCCCCGCGCCCTGACCCTCGCCGCCCTCGGGCCGTTGCACCCGGTCGCCGGCCTCGAACTCCTTGTTGCCGGGATGCACCATATCGCGCTGCCCGCCCGCGCCATGGTGGAACTGCGGCTCCGAGATGTCCTTGGACGGGATGCCGACCTGCTCGCCGCCATCGATATCGGTGATGCTGCGACGGTTCACCGCGTCGGACACGGCCCGTTTGAGCTGCGTCTTGTAGCGGCGCAAGAAGCGCTGCCGATTGACAGTGCTCTTGTTCTTGCTGTTGAGCCGGCGGTCGATGAAATGAGACATAAACTCGCGCGTGATTCCGGTTGCTCGGGCCTTGGGACGCTTGCTAGCGGCTGCCTACTGCGACTTACGCACCCGTAGATACCATTCCGAGAGCAGGCGCACCTGTTTCGGGGTGTAGCCCTTCTCGACCATGCGGTCGACGAACTGCTCGTGCTTCTTCTTCTCGTCGCTCGAGGCCTTGGTGTTGAACGAGATCACCGGCAATAGCTCCTCGGTGTTCGAGAACATCTTCTTCTCGATCACCACCCGTAGCTTCTCGTAGCTGGTCCAGCGCGGGTTGGCGCCATTGTTGTTGGCCCGCGCGCGCAGCACGAAGTTGACGATCTCGTTGCGGAAGTCCTTCGGGTTCGAGATGCCGGCCGGCTTCTCGATCTTCTCGAGTTCCTCGTTCAGCGCGCCGCGATCCATCATCTCGCCGGTGTCCGGGTCGCGATACTCCTGATCCTGGATCCAGTAATCGGCGTAGGTCACGTAGCGGTCGAAGATGTTCTGACCGTACTCGGCGTAGGACTCCAGATAGGCGGTCTGCAATTCCTTGCCGATGAACTCGGCATAGCGCGGCGCCAGGTACTGCTTGAGGAAGCCGAAATAGCGGTCCTGCACCTCCTGCGGCAGATGCTCGCGCACGATCTGCTTCTCGAGCACATAGAGCAGATGCACCGGGTTGGCGGCCACCTCGGTATGGTCGAAGTTGAACACCTGCGACAGGATCTTGAACGCGAACCGCGTCGAGATGCCGGACATGCCCTCGTCGACGCCGGCATAGTCGCGGTACTCCTGCACCGACTTGGCCTTGGGGTCAGTGTCCTTCAGGTTCTCGCCATCGTAGACGCGCATCTTCGAGAAGATGCTCGAGTTCTCCGGCTCCTTCATCCGTGTCAGCACCGAGAATTGCGCCATCATCTCAAGCGTGCCGGGCGCGCAGGGGGCCTGGTTCAGGGTGCTGTGGCGCAAGAGCTTGTCGTAGATCTGCTTCTCCTCGGTGACGCGCAGGCAGTAGGGCACCTTGACGATGAAGACCCGATCGAGGAAGGCCTCGTTATTCTTGTTGTTGCGGAACGACTGCCACTCGGACTCGTTGCTGTGCGCGAGGATGATCCCCTGGAACGGGATCGCCGACAGGCCCTCGGTGGCGTTGTAGTTGCCCTCCTGGGTCGCCGTCAGCAGCGGATGCAGCACCTTGATCGGTGCCTTGAACATCTCGACGAATTCCATCAGGCCCTGATTGGCTCGACAGAGGGCGCCCGAGTAACTGTAGGCGTCGGCATCGTTCTGCGCATAGTGCTCGAGCTGGCGGATGTCGACCTTGCCGACCAGGGCCGAGATGTCCTGGTTGTTCTCGTCGCCAGGCTCGGTCTTGGCCACCGCCACCTGCTCGAGGATCGACGGATACAGCTTGACGACGCGGAACTTGGTGATGTCGCCGTGATACTCCTGCAGCCGTTTCACGGCCCAGGGCGACATGATGTTGCGCAAGCAGCGCTCCGGGATACCATAGTCTTCCTCGAGGATCTTGCCGTCCTCCTCCGGCGAGAACAGCCCAAGCGGCGACTCGAACACCGGCGAGCCCTTGATCGCATAGAACGGGACCTGCTGAATCAGCTCCTTGAGCTTCTCCGCCAGCGACGATTTACCGCCGCCGACCGGCCCGAGCAGGTAGAGGATCTGCTTCTTCTCCTCGAGCCCCTGCGCGGCATGCTTGAGGTACGAGACCAGGTGCTCGATCGCCTCCTCCATGCCGTAGAAATCGGAGAAGGCCGGGTAGCGTTTGATGACCTTGTTCTGGAAGATGCGGCTCAGACGCGGATCGTTGTGGGTATCGATCAGCTCCGGCTCGCCGATCGCCGCCAACAGGCGCTCAGCAGACCCCGCATAGGCCATCGGCTCGCGTTTGCACAGCTCCAGATACTCCTGCAGGCTCATGTCCTCCTCGCGGGAAGACTCATATCTGGCCTGATAGCGCTCAAAGATCGACATTCAGGATACCTCGCTCGGAAGTCACGATCGGGAGGCGCTGCCTGAACGCGCGGCTTGCTGAGCCGCTGCGCTGACGCGCCCGTTAATCTGTTTGTTCGGCCTTGGGTCTTGGTCAGAGATGAACGCCCCAAGCCTGTTATGCAAGCTCCTCTTTGCTCACGCGCTCACAGCCCTCAGGGCTGCACCGGTTGGTTAATCGGGGATCGAGCCAGCCGGTTTGCCGCCGGCGCAGGACTGACGTCTAGCAGCACACCAGACCTGACCGCGGAGCGACCGTTGGCAAACCACTACAGCCTCGGCAATCTCTGCGCCTACAGCCTCTGCAATTGCTGCGCCACGCACCAATGTCGCGCGATGACAGCGAGGCTCCGCAGCCGATGATGCCAGCTTCAGGTGCCCTTGCGTCAAGTTATCGCACCAAACCGGTGCGAAGCCAAGACCGCCGAGCCAGTCGCTCATCCCGTCGCCTACCTACGCAGTCAGCGCTAATCCCTCAACGACCTGAGGTTAGACAGTCGGCATCGCCCAGGTTCAAGGCGATAGCGCCGCGGCTCGAGGGATCGGTAGCCGCGCTACTCCGGGTCCAGCAGCAGGAAGCAGATCAGCGTCGTCACCAACCCAGTCGCGACCAGACAACTGACGCCACCGCACACCAGAAGCAGCGCTGCAGCCACCGCCCAGGCATAGAGACAGGATGCCCGATTACGCCGGTAAGCGCGTGTCCGCTTGCGCTCCTGAAAGGAACGATAATCCGAGCGTCCGGCGCAGAGCCAGTCGATCGCCCGCCTCGGCCAATCGCTGAGCGGGGCTCGCGTCCGTGGTCGTCGGGTCGGTGCCATAGAGGTTACCTTAGCAGTCAGGGCTGGTAGGCTCAGACCGGCGTCGGCCGCTCATCAGTCGTCAATGGCGATCAAACAGGCCGCGCCCAAGTATCAACTTCCGCGAAAGTCCAAGGCGTCCTACTGATGCTTGCCGATGCCACCGGCCACGGCATCGGCCCGGCGCTAACGGCAACCGAGGTTCGCGCCCTGCTGCGGATGGCCGAGCGCGCCGGTCTCGGGCTCGGTGCGATCGCCGCCCAGCTCAATGATCAGCTGAATGAAGACCTCGGCCAAGGTCGCTTCGTCACCGCCTGGCTCGCCGAGGTCGATAGCGATCAGGGTCGAGTCCGCGCCCTCAGTGCTGGACAGGCGCCGATCCTGGTCTTCCGCAAGGCCAGAGGCCAGTGCGAGATCCTCGCAGCCGACGGCCCACCGCTTGGTGTCCTGCCCGGCATCGCCCCCAGCACCCGCGGCTGGTGCGACATGTCCCCAGGCGACATCCTCGCCGCGATCTCAGACGGCATCTACGAGGCCACAAACCCGGACCAGGAGCAGTTCGGCGCCGAGCGCACCATCGCCGTGATCGAGGCGAACCACGAGCGACCGGCGCAGACCATCCGCGAGAGGCTCCTCGAGCAGCTCACTGGCGTCGGTTGTATGGGCTTGTTATGCCGCTATACCTTCAACAGCCACACGACGGACATCAGTGCGCTGACTCGCGTGCTCAAAGGTAATGGCACAGACGTTTCCCTTGCTGTCGACGTCCAGCGTGGTATTTTCATCCAGATCCCTGGATTCAACGATGTCACTGTCTCTAAACTCAATGTAGAGCGTGTCGGTATCATCGAAATACTTTACTTTCATGGTTTGTATCCGCGGTCAAAGAATGCGTTATGAACCGTTACATTGTCAGGCAGAAAGACTACCCTCAGGTATCTTCCGTCATATTCATCTATTCGCGCCCATCGTCGGACTCTGCCGTCGGCTTGGATGTATTCTCTTTCCGGAGACTCCATGACATGGCGAATCCATTCATCTTTGATAATCGACCGGTCGGGCCGATTTC
>NZ_JBKHDN010000088.1:0-10927 GCF_046541315.1 Halochromatium sp.
CGCCGCTAATCCAAGCGATAATGCTTCTCGACCGCTGCGGTGATCTCCCAAGTGCAACGCATTCCGGCGGGGAAGGTGATGAGATCGCCACGCTTGAAATGCTGGGGCTCGCCGCCCTCGGGCGTGACGCTGAACCGACCGCGCACCACATAGCAAGTCTCTTGCTGAGGATAGGTCCACTCGAAGCTGGACGGCTCCTTCCTCCAGGTCGGCCAGTCCTCGACGCCGAGGACTTCGAGCTTGGCCGGGGGCGGATTATGCTCGCAAAGGATGGATTCATCGGACATGATGGACTCCTGAACCGTTGTCGTGAGATGGCATCGGATCACAGCGCGGCGATCGCGTCGACCACCCTAGAGCCCACAGGATATGCACGATGATCTCGAATACCTAGCCTCGCGAGTCGGCGACTGCCTGCAACGGGCCGGGCTGCGCCTGGCCACGGCGGAATCCTGCACCGGGGGTTGGATTGCCAAATGCATCACCGATGTAGCAGGGAGTAGCGCCTGGCTCGATCGCGGCTTCGTGACCTACAGTAACGCGGCCAAGCAGGAGATGCTCGGCGTGGCCGAGGCGACGCTCGCGGCCTGGGGCGCGGTCAGCGAGGCCGTCGTCGCCGAGATGGCCGGCGGTGCCATCGCGCACAGTCAGGCCTCGATCGCGGTGGCGGTGAGCGGGATCGCCGGCCCCGGCGGCGGCACGGCGACGAAGCCGGTGGGCACCCTCTGCTTCGGCTGGGCGCTGCCGGAGGGTATCGCGGTCGAGACCCGGTACTTCGCGGGCGATCGCGAACAGGTGCGCCGCCAGGCGGTCGCGCATGCGCTGCGCGGGCTGCTGGAGCGCTGTGCGGCGCGTCATCGGCCGACTGAAATCGCCTGAGCGGCTTGTGTGGGGGCGGGTCGGCTGTGGGATAATCCTTAACAACCCTGGTTCCTGGAGTGACAATGGACGAGAATCGCAAGAAGGCGCTGGCCGCCGCGTTGAGCCAAATCGAGAAGCAGTTCGGCAAGGGCTCGGTGATGCGCATGGGCGATGCCGGCGCCATCCCCAATGTCGAAACCGTCTCGAGCGGCTCCCTGGGGCTCGATATCGCCCTCGGCATCGGTGGCCTGCCGCGCGGTCGCGTCATCGAGATCTACGGTCCGGAATCCTCCGGTAAGACCACGCTCACCCTGCACGCGGTGGCCGAGACGCAGCGCGCCGGCGGCACCGCGGCCTTCGTCGATGCCGAGCACGCGCTTGATCCCGGCTACGCCGAGAAGCTCGGCGTGAACATGGACGAACTCCTGGTCTCGCAGCCGGACACCGGCGAACAGGCGCTCGAGATCACCGACATGCTGGTGCGCTCCGGCGCGGTCGACATGGTGGTGGTCGACTCGGTCGCGGCCTTGACGCCCAAGGCCGAGATCGAGGGCGAGATGGGCGATTCGCACGTCGGCCTGCAGGCGCGGCTGATGTCGCAGGCGCTGCGCAAGCTCACCGCCAACATCAAGCGTTCCAATGCCATCGTCATCTTCATCAATCAGATCCGGATGAAGATCGGCGTCATGTTCGGCTCGCCGGAAACCACCTCCGGCGGCAACGCGCTCAAGTTTTATTCCTCGGTGCGACTCGATATCCGCCGCATCGGCTCGATCAAGCGGGGCGCCGACGTGGTGGGCAACGAGACTCGCGTCAAGGTGGTCAAGAACAAGGTCGCGCCGCCGTTTCGCGAGGTGCTGTTCGATATCCTCTATGACGAGGGCATCTCGCGCGAGGGCGAGATGGTCGACCTCGGCGTCAGCGCCGGGGTGGTCGAAAAATCCGGTTCTTGGTATAGCTACGACGGCCAGCGCATCGGTCAGGGCAAGGATAATGTGCGCAATTTCCTCAAGGAGAATCCAGAGATTGCCGCCGCCATCGATGCCAAGGTGCGCGCGGCTCTGCTGCCGAAGCCTAAGTCGACTCAGGCTGAGGCTGCGGCCGAAGAGGGCGCCGGATCAACGCCCAATGCAGGCTCTGATGCAGGTTCCGATACCGCGTTGAACACGCCGGCCGCCGTCGATGATGCCGATGCCAAGCCGGCGAAGAATGCGAAGGAAGCCAAGCATGCGAAGGCCGCAACCGATGGCTGAATCGGCGATGGCCCCGGAGGCCGCGACCGAAGAAGCCGCAGCCGAGGCGCGAGACGGACTCTTTGAAGAGATCCGCGGCCGGGCGCTGAAGCTGCTCGGCAGGCGCGAGCACAGTCGCCTGGAACTCGCGCGCAAGCTGCGCCAACGCGGTTATCCGAAGGCGCCCGTCGAGGCGGTGATCGAATCCCTGGTCGCCAACGGGCTGTTGAGCGAAGAACGGCTGATCGCCGCCTATGTGAGCGAGCGTCTCGGCAAGGGCTTCGGCCCCCTGCGCATCCGGGCCGAATTGCGCGAGAAGGGGCTGTCCGAGGAGGCCTTCCAGCCCTATCTCGAACTGGAGGATCAGGCCCTGCTCGACGGTCTGACCCAGGCCTCTCGGAAACGCTTCGGCGAGCGCGAGGCCGAGGATCGGCGCGAGCAGGCAAAACGCGCGCGTTTCCTCGAATATCGCGGCTTCCCGCCACGTTTGATCGCCCGTTTCCTGCACGCGGGCCCGATGGCTGGGGCAGACGGATGATTCGCTCAATGTTTGTGCCGATGTTCATGCCTGCACCGCTGTTTAGGATCATGCCTGCGCCGCTGTCCACGTCCGTGCTCACGCCAATGTCGAGCCGCTTTCCGTGCCGCCTTGGGCGTCGCGCCCCGTTAACGCAAAGACCCGTCTCCGGAGTCGACTCCTTGTCATGAAGAGTAGTGCCCAGCTTCGTCAGGCCTTCCTCGATTACTTCGTCGAGCGTGGACACACGCCGGTCGAGAGCAGCCCGTTGTTGCCTGGAAATGACCCCACCTTGCTGTTCACCAATGCTGGCATGGTGCAGTTCAAGGAGGTCTTCCTTGGCCGCGAGAAACGTTCCTACAGCCGCGCCGTAAGCTCGCAGCGCTGCGTGCGCGCCGGCGGCAAGCACAACGATCTCGAGAACGTCGGCTACACCGCCCGCCATCACACCTTCTTCGAGATGCTCGGCAACTTCAGCTTCGGCGATTACTTCAAGCGCGAGGCCATCGGTTTTGCCTGGGAGTTCCTGACGCAGACCCTGGAAATGCCGGCCGAACGGCTCTGGATCACCGTCTATACCGAGGACGACGAAGCCGCGCGCATCTGGCTCGACGAGATCGGCGTCGATCCGACGCGCTTCTCGCGCTGCGGCGAGAAGGACAACTTCTGGTCGATGGGCGAGACCGGCCCCTGCGGCCCCTGCTCCGAAATCTTCTATGATCACGGCCCCGGGGTCCCGGGCGGTCCGCCTGGCTCGCCGGACGAGGACGGCGACCGCTACGTCGAGATCTGGAACCTGGTGTTCATGCAGTTCGACCGCGATGCCAAGGGCGAGCTGCACCCGCTGCCGCGGCCCTCGGTCGATACCGGCATGGGGCTCGAGCGGCTCGCGGCGGTGATGCAGGGGGTACACAGCAACTACGAGATCGATCTGTTCCAGGCCCTGATCCGTGCCGCCGCCGCGGCGACTGGCTGCGATGATCTCGGCAACCAATCGCTGCGCGTGATCGCCGACCACATCCGTTCGGCAGCCTTCCTGATCGTCGATGGCGTCACGCCCGGCAACGAGGGTCGCGGCTATGTGCAGCGGCGCATCATCCGCCGCGCCATCCGCCACGGCTATCAGCTCGGCCAGACGGCGCCGTTCTTCTGGCGCCTGGTCGCGCCCCTGGCCGAGCAGATGGGCGCTGCCTACCCCGAGCTGCGCGCCAAACAGGCCCAGATCGAGCGGATCCTGAAGACCGAGGAGGAGCGCTTCGCCGACACCCTGGAGCAGGGCTTGCGTATCTTCGACGAGATCGTCGCCAACCTGAGCGGCACCGAGATCCCCGGCGAGGCGGTGTTCCGGCTCTATGATACCTATGGCTTTCCCGCCGACCTCACCGCCGATATCGCCCGCGAGCGCGGGCTGACCCTGGATCTCGCCGGCTTCGAGGCGGCGATGACGGCGCAAAAGGAACGCGCGCGCGCCGCCAGCCAATTCGGCGCTGGCGCGGTCGTCGAGCTGGATGTCGAGGGCGAGACCGATTTCAGCGGCTACGACGGCCTGATCGATCAGGCGACGCTGATCGGCTGCTATCTGGACGGCGAGCCGCGCGACCGCATCAGCGCGGGCCAGGAGGGACTGCTGGTGCTCGATGTCACGCCTTTCTATGCCGAGGCTGGCGGCCAGCTCGGCGATCGCGGCCTCCTCACTACCGAGACCGCTCGCTTCGAGGTGCGCGATACGCAGAAGCAGGCGGGCGTGATCTGCCACCTCGGACGCCTGCTCGAAGGCGAACTCTTGGTCGGGGATCGCATCGAGGCCCAGGTCGATCGGGCGCGGCGGCGCGCGATCGCGCTGCATCACTCGTCCACCCACCTGCTGCACGCGGCCCTGCGTCAAGTGCTCGGCGAGCATGTGCAGCAACGCGGCTCGCTGGTCGGGCCGGAACGACTGCGGTTCGACTTCACCCATTTCGAGCCGCTCACGCGCGACCAACTGCGCGAGATCGAGCGCCTGGTCAATCGGGAGATCCGCGAAAACCACACGGTCGAGACCCGCATCATGGATCTCGAGGACGCCAAGGCCTCGGGCGCGATGGCGCTGTTCGGCGAGAAGTACGCTGAACAGGTGCGGGTGCTGCGGATGGGCGACTTCTCGACCGAACTCTGCGGCGGCACCCATGTGCGCGCGGTGGGCGATATCGGGCTGTTCAAGATCGTCGCCGAATCCGGCATCAGCGCCGGCGTGCGCCGCGTCGAGGCGGTCGCCGGCGCTGTGGCGCTGAGCTGGGTCGAGGAAGAAGAGGCGCGGCTGGCGCGCATCGCGGCGTTGGTGAAAGGGACGGCGAGCGATGCCGACGACAAGGTGGCGGCGCTGGTCGAGCGCTCGCGGCGGCTGGAGAAGGAGCTGGAGCAGCTCAAGGCCAAGCTCGCCAGCGCCGCCGGCAGCGAGCTGACCGATGCCGTGGTCGAGATCGACGGCGTCAAGGTGTTGGCCGCGCGGCTCGATGGCGTCGATGTCAAGTCGCTGCGCGAGACCCTCGATCAGCTCAAGAACAAGCTCGGCTCCGGCGTGGTCCTGCTGGCCACCGAGAGCGACGGCAAGGTCAACCTGATCGCCGGCGTCACCAAGGATCTGGTCGGCCAGTTCAAGGCCGGCGAGCTGGTCAAGGCCGCAGCCGAGAAGGTCGGCGGGCGTGGCGGCGGTCGGCCGGATATGGCCCAGGCCGGCGGTACCGATCCGGCCGGCATCCCGGCTGCGCTCGAGCTGGTCGGCGACTGGGTCAAGCAATGCGCGCTGGCGGCGGTGTCCTAGCACGATGGCATTGATCGTCCAAAAATATGGCGGCACCTCGGTCGGCAGCGTCGAGCGCATTCAGGCCGTGGCTCAGCGCGTCAAGCGTACCCGCGCTCAAGGCCACGACGTCGTCGTCGTGGTTTCGGCGATGTCCGGCGAGACCGATCGTCTGATCGAGCTGGCGCGGGCGGTTCAGCCGCAGCCGGTGCCGCGCGAACTCGATGTGCTGATCGCCACCGGCGAGCAGGTCACCATCGCCTTGCTGGCGATGGCCTTGGAGGCGGCTGGCTGCCCGGCGCGCTCCTACACGGGATCGCAGGTTCAAATCCACACCGATAGCGCACACAACAAGGCACGCATTCGCGACATCGATGGCGCGCGCGTGGGTGGCGATCTCGAGGCGGGGCGCGTGGTGGTGGTGGCTGGCTTTCAGGGGATCGATCGCGCCGGTAACATCACCACCCTGGGCCGCGGCGGCTCCGACACCTCGGCGGTGGCCATGGCGGCCGCGCTCAAGGCCGATGAGTGCCAGATCTACACCGATGTGGACGGCGTCTACACCACCGATCCGCGCATCGAGCCACGCGCGCGCAAGCTCGATCGGATCACCTTCGAGGAGATGCTGGAGATGGCCAGCCTGGGCTCGAAGGTGTTGCAGATCCGCGCGGTCGAGTTCGCCGGCAAATATCGGGTTCCGTTGCGCGTGCTCTCGAGCTTTCGCGAGGGGGAGGGCACGCTGATCAGTTTCGAGGAGGACAACGTGGAAGACGCCAAGATCGCCGGTATCGCCTTCGCCAAGGACGAGGCCAAGCTCACCGTGCTCGGGGTGCCGGATCAGCCGGGCATTGCCCACAAGATCCTCGGCCCGATCTCCGAGGCCAATATCGAAGTCGATATGATCGTGCAGAATGTCGGCGCCGACAGCGCCACCACCGATTTCACCTTCACCGTGCATCGCAACGACTATGACACGGCGCTGCAGGTGCTGCGTGAGACCGCCGAGCAGCTCTCGGCGCGCGAGGTCGCCGGTGACGAGACGATTGTCAAACTCAGCTTGGTCGGCGTCGGCATGCGCTCGCATGCCGGTATCGCCAGCCAGATGTTCGAGGCCCTAGCCCGTGAAGGCATCAACATCCGCATGATTTCGACCTCGGAGATCAAGATCTCGGTGGTCATCGACGAGAAGTATCTTGAGCTGGGCGTGCGCGCGCTCCATGAGGCCTTTGGGCTTGCCGAGAAAACCATATTGTAACAATTGCTGCATTGCGGGAATGTCTACTGCTAAACTTCGGTGCTACACTATTTGCACCTTTGGCCGTTGCGGCGGTCAACTAGGCAGATGGTTAAGGTAACAAGGCTGCGAGACCTAAGATGCTGAGGGAACCGCGGCTCGGCTCATGAAAGGACAGAAAGGATAGACCGCTATGTTGATACTGACCCGCCGCGTTGGCGAAACCCTGATGATCGGCGACGAAGTGACCGTCACGGTGCTCGGCGTCAAGGGAAACCAGGTTCGCATTGGCGTCAATGCACCGCGCGAGGTTGCCGTGCATCGCGAAGAGATCTACGAGCGCATCAAACGCGAGCAAGCGCAAGGCACCGCCGAGCCACGCATCGCGCATGATGTGGGAGTGGACGACTAGAGACCTGGAGTCAAGCGCCCCCCGATCCCCGACTGAATACCCGCTCCGCCTGAACGGCGTTGTCCGAGCCTGGCCATTGGGCGGGCGGGTTTTCCCCGAGCGGACGCTCCAACCGAGCGGTTCCCAAACCATGCTCATCGCTCATGGGTAGACGCAAGCGCCCCAAAGTCTGCTACAATTTTCCCCCTACGGAGAGATGGCCGAGTGGCTGAAGGCGCTCCCCTGCTAAGGGAGTATGGGTTAATAGCCCATCGAGGGTTCGAATCCCTCTCTCTCCGCCATTTTTGATCTTAACAATTTGAATTATAAAGAGTTTAAGATCAGAAATCCTGCCTAGACCACCTCAAAGACTACCCTTTGAAGTGGCATCATTTTTGGTCTTTGTCTGCGCATCGCCGATAACGACCGGTCCTGGCTGCCGCGGTAACTCTCTCCTTCTTCGGGTCCACTTCACGGGGCTTGGATCATCACTCGGTGAAAAACTGGGCATTCCGATAGGCGATCAACCACACTGAAGGCGTGGCAGTAGTACCGGGTTGGCCTACCCTTGGACATGCAAATTAACCGAGGGAACAGTCGTTCCCCGATGCCTCTACCTCTGTTGACTCTAGTGCAGAACGACGTCGTACGCCAAACCATGATCGTTTGGATCGCGCCAAACATCGGCAGTCGGTGGCGCAATCGCAGCAGGCTGGTCTGAGTCAACGTGCGGTGATCGCCAGTGCCGGCATCACACGCAGCACCCTGTGTGATTTGAACGCTCGCTCAGCGTCCACGGCACCGGTGCTGGGCTGGCCGCCTTCGTTGAGACGCTTGAGGGCGTGGAGTGGTTGCGCCGGGTGTAGGTTGCCATGCAATGAACAGTGAGCAGGGCGGCGCGGGCGTGCGCGTGGTCTGTGACGTTCTCGAGCGCAGTGGACTGTCGGCGTTCATCCGGTGCCTCCTTCGTCACGCAGCAGGCGTTACAGGTCGACCTGGAGGCGCAGATCGTGAGCGCAGCCACCCACCTGTGCGAGAGATTGGCCCAAGCCATCTCCCATCGCACTGGCGCAGCGGGCGTCGATGCCTTCCATGCCGGTGCGCAGGCGCGGTTTGCAGGCGTTGAACAAGGACAAGCGCAGCGGGTCGCGGCCGCGCGTGCGGCACACTGGGAGCGGCAGATCATCACCGACGCCAACAGCTATCCCAAGTTCCACAGTTAGGGACGTAACCCCCTGTTTTCCTTGATCCAGGATCTGAAAAAATGTCACAACACTTGACTTGATTACTGGGGCAACGCGATACCGATCTCCTTGAAGAGCTGCCGGTGCTCCGGCGTCAAGCGTGACAGCCCGCTGTATTCACGACTGCCGGCTTTGACCCGATGCTGCTGAATCTGGCGCAGGATGCGTCACGCCCGCTCCGGGGAGTACTCGCGACCGGCGGCCGTCAGGCACGTGCGCAGAAGACGATAGAGCACCCGGGCCAGGAAGCAGATCAGGGCATGCGCGCGAATGCGAGTCGGTAAGCGGTGGTCGACCGGCGCCATCTCGATCTCGGACTTCAGGACGCGGAAGCCGCGTTCGATATCGGCCAGCGAGCGATAGCGCGCCACCACCGCCTCGGCGCTCAAGTCCTGGAGACTGGTGACCAACAACAGCTTGCCATCGAGGCGCTCGGCGGCCTGCCAGGCCCTCTGATCGATCAGGTCACTGAACTGCGGCGAGCCCAGGTCGGCCTTGACGATGAGGCTGAGGCGCTTCTCGAGCACGGCCTGATGGAAGCGCTTGTAAGCCCCGCGATCTGTCGCACGCCGGCCGCGCACGGGTTTGCCTGCATCTTGATCATTGAGCCGCTCGGCCAGGTGTTGGCCGAGTGCATCGAGGGCCTCGATCGCCTCCCGGCGCGCCCGGGATTGTTCGGCGGCACGGGTGGCATTGTGGGCGATCACCAGCCGGCGCTCCTGCCAACGCGTCTCGCCGATCACGTCGGCATCCGGATCGCACACCGCCGCCACCAGGCGGGGAGGGTGTTCGGCGATCAGCTCAGTGAACTCGGCGTAGCGACGCCCCGGCACGGCGAGGATGGAGTCCACTTGCAAGCCCTGCGCATACCCCAACGCCTCGAGCCCATCGATGTTGTCGATGCTCAACAGGCCCCGATCGGCAACGATCACCACCTGTTTGAGCCGGAAGCGCTTAAGCAACCGCTCGATCATCGGTGCCAGCGTGGTGGTTTCGGCCACGTTGCCCTCGAACACCTCGTGGGCGATCGGCAACCCGTCGGCACTTTGGACGACACCGAGCGCCACCTGGCAATCGATCCCTCCGGTGTCCTTGCTCAGTCCATGGCGGCGCAGGTCGCCCGCGCACTGGCCGGTGCCGTGGATGCGCACCGTGGTCACGTCATAGAAGACCACGCTGAGATCCTGAGCCAGTAACGGGCGCAACGGCTTTGCCACCGCGCACTCAACCGCCTCGTTGTGCTCCTCCAGCGCGTCCATCGCGCGCAGCCGCTGTTCATGAGGCAGCTCATTAGCCGCGAACTCGGGCAGATGCGTGCGCTCCTGCAGCCACTCCAGCAGCCCGAGCTTGCTGCTTGGCTCGGCCAGGCGAACACCCTCGCGCGGATGAGCGCATCGGCGTCGAATGGGCGACGGGAGGAACGCAGCGCTCGGCGCAGGGCCTCGCCGAGGCCCAGTGCCTGCCAGAGCTGATGCAGGGTCCAAACATCCCCGTAGCTGCGTGCGGTCTCGAACACCGGTGCTTGCGGCATGGATTCGGGGCGCCCGACAGCACGTTGCAGGCCGTGGATGAGTGGCTCGAGATCGGCCGCCTCGAGCTGATCGACTCGCCCGAGGCTGGCCACGACGCGCTGCTTCACCTTGCCGGCCGCATCCCGATAGCCTTCGACCCGCTGCAGGTAGCGCCGCGGACCCGATTGGGTGATACGCGTGTACAGGCCATCACCTTAGGCGATCCCGCGGCTGATAAGCAATCCGTGCGTCCAGCACACAGTGACACAACGCAATGGGGCGGGCTACACGGCTACGCCGACACGTCGCTGCCTGATAGGAGCGTTGTACTGGGAGCCTCTCTGTCAGGTGGTTCCCGCACCAACACTCAGCAGACCGTCGTGAAGGCAACCACTGATCCCGCTCACGGCAGCTCAACGACAGCCCTTCTACCGGAGAGTGATCGCGACTTGTCCCAGTTAACAAGTCAACTGTTGTGACATTTTTTAAGATCCTGGGTCAGGGAAAACAGGGGGTTACGCCCCTAACTGTGGAACTTCGGAGCTATCGTTCTCCGGCCGAGGCGAGCACCGATGCCCTCGCCGGCGGCATCGAGAACCTGTTACGACGCGGCATGATCAAGGGCGATCGCGCAGTCGAGGCCTTCAACGGCTTGCTCAGCGGTCTGCAGAACGGGGAGGGCTGGCAGGGGGCGATGGCGCAGGCGCGCGAGCGTTATGGCGATGCGATTGGCACCCTGGCCGATTATCAGCTGCAGACGCTGCCACCACAGGCGCTAACGGAGTCTCAGGAGGCGTTTTACCGCAGCCGGGTCGATTGGGCATGGATGGGCCATACCGCCCTCAGCGGTGTGGAGATCACGACACCCGGACATCAGGCGCAACTCGACCGGCTGATCGATGAACATGGACCCGAACTTGGCCAGGCGATCGCCGGGCAGTTAACTGAAGCCGCGCACAGCCTCGACAACAACAAGCTGACGGGCATCATCGCCTATAACCGGGCACAGTTGGTGGTCGATGAGTCGGAAAACAAAATGTTGGAATCCGGCTCGATTAGCGGGGCACTGATCCATCCGGCAGTCACTGGTGGCGATCGACCCCCTCGCGGCAGATCTCGGAACGGGCTGCGGCTTGAGCGATGCCTGGACTGTGCGTA
>NZ_JBKHDN010000089.1:0-10753 GCF_046541315.1 Halochromatium sp.
GGAGTTCGAGGTCGTGTCCGAGGTGCCGGCCCCAGCGCCGGCGTCCACCTCAGCGCTCGACAGGCAGGCGCCGAACAAGGAAACGTCGCCCGAGCCGACATCGACAACGGCGCCAGCGTCCGCACCCACGCCGAGCACCGACACGCCGCCCTAGCATTAAGCCCTGGCCTAAGCAGGCGTTCATCAACAGCTTCCCGATTTGAGAACCAGGGTCCAGCGATCGTCGGGAAGCAGACAATGGGCAGCGACCAAAGGATCAGGCCTGATAGTAGTCCCGATACCAGTCGACGAAGCGACGGATGCCATCCTCGACGCTGGTCGCCGGACGATAGCCGAGTTCGTCGACGAGGTCGCTGACATCGGCGTAGGTGTCCGGCACATCGCCCGGCTGCAACGGCAGCAGTTCCTTCTCGGCGGTCTGACCCAGACACTGCTCAAGCGTCTCGATGTAGTGCATCAGCTCCACCGGGCGGTTGTTGCCGATGTTGTAGAGCCGATAGGGCGCGCGGCTGGTGGCCGAATCCGGCGCCGCGCCGCTCCAGTTCGGGTTCGGTTCGGGGATGCGATCGAGGACCCGGATCACGCCCTCGACGATGTCGTCGACATAGGTGAAATCGCGCCGGTGCTTGCCGTAATTGAAGACCTGGATCGGCTCGCCGGCGAGGATCGCGCGGGTGAACAGAAACAGCGCCATGTCCGGTCGGCCCCAAGGCCCGTAGACGGTGAAGAAGCGCAGGCCGGTGGTCGGCAGTTGGTAGAGTTCGCTGTAGGTGTGCGCCATCAGCTCATTGGCCTTCTTGCTCGCGGCATAGAGGCTGAGCGGGTGATCGACGTTGTCGTGCACCGAGAACGGCATCTTGGTGTTGGCGCCATAGACCGAGCTGCTGGAGGCATAGACCAGATGCTCGACGCCATTGTGGCGACAGCCTTCGAGGATGTGGCCGAAGCCGACCAGATTGGTGTCGATATAGGCGAGCGGGTTCTCGATCGAGTAGCGCACGCCGGCCTGGGCGGCGAGGTTGACCACGCGCTCGGGCTTGTGCTCGGCGAAGGCGCGCGCGATGCCGTCGCGGTCGGCGAGATCGAGGCGCAGATCGGTGAAGCCGGACTGGCCTTGCGTGCGCGCGAGGCGCGCCTGCTTGAGCCCGACATCGTAATAATCGTTCAGGTTGTCGATGCCGACGACCTCGTCGCCGCGCTCGAGTAGACGCAGGGAGAGCGCCGAGCCGATAAAGCCGGCGCTACCGGTGACCATCACCTTCATCTTGTCATGTCTCCAACGCTGTGCGCGATGTCCGCTGACCCTAGCGCCGGGGGCGCCAAGAGAGGTTGCCAGAAGAGGAGAGGGCGCCGCTATCAGCCCTGCTGCTTGCGCCAGGCGGTGGCCTCGTCCTCGCTCAGCGGACGCGCCTCGTCCTCGAGCATGATCGGGATGCCATCGCGGATCGGATAGGCGAGCCGTGCCGCGACCGCGACCAATTCCGCGTTGTCCTGATCATAGATCAGCGGTCCCTTGGTGACCGGACAGACGAGGATATCAAGGAGCTTCTTGTCCAACATGGTGTTCTCTCGGACGGAGTGGTTCTGGATTCAGTGCGAATGCTACCGCAGTGCGGCCGGTCGCGCCGAACAAAAAAAGCGGCCAGGACGAGCATGCACTCGTCCTGGCCGCCTTTTGACTCTGACCCCTCAGCTCGATGGAGCGCGAGGGGCGAGGCGCTCAGTGCTTACCAGCGACGACCGCCGCCCGCACCGCCGCCGCCACCGCCATTGCGTCCACGCTCGGCTCGCGGCTTGGCCTGGTTGACCCGAATCGGACGGCCCTTCATCGGCTGCTCATTGAGTGCCTTGATCGCTGCGTCTGCCTCGCTGTTGTTCGGCATTTCGACGAAGCCGAAGCCCTTCGATTCGCCCGTGAACTTGTCCATGATCAGGTTCGCGCTCTCGACTTCGCCATAAGCGCCGAAGGCCTCGCGAAGCTCATCCTGGGTCACGCTGTAGGCCAAATTGCCGACGTAAATATTCATCTGTCTCGTCTCTCTGGAAATGCACACCGTTGGAAGGTGGACCGCCGCCGACCAATGTGCCAATCAGGCGGCGATAGCGGTGGATGAGCCTGTCATCCCTCGGGTTTGATTTGATCATTCGGGAGAAAGCGAAAGGCGGGGTTGCGCGGCTCCGAGGCCCTTGGCTCGCGCATCGCGATCATCGATAGGCGCAGCATACACCCCACCGGAGATGGGTGAAAGCGAAATCTTCTTGGTTAATCGCTGTCCTTGGCGCCTGGACCGGTTTCGGTGCCGTTCTCGGTCTCGGTGCCGGTCTCGGGGCTGGCTGCGGGTGCGGGCTCGGGATCGGCCTTGCAGGCGGCGTCGAGGCCCTTGACGTGGCGTTCGGCCCGGGCGATGTCGAGGAACATCTTGATCTCACGCTCGCGTCGGTTGGCCGAGAG
Source organism: Halochromatium sp. (assembly GCF_046541315.1). Lineage (GTDB taxonomy): Bacteria > Pseudomonadota > Gammaproteobacteria > Chromatiales > Chromatiaceae > Lamprobacter. The sequence continues at coordinate 2,453 of NZ_JBKHDN010000089.1, forward strand.
CGATTTCCCCTTCGCCGCTTCCCAGGCCACCTCGAGAGCCGGGTAAAGCGCCTCGGCGGCGGCGTTGTCGCCGCGATCGCGCAGGATGGCGGCCTTCAGCATCAGCCCGCGCTCCACATTATCGGCATTGCCGCGCTCGATGGCCTGCTCGACGAGCAACAGGGCTTGCTCATAGTTGCATTGGCTGAGGGCCATCAGCGCGAAGCGGTTCTCGGCCCCCATCGGGTCCTCCGAACAGCTGCCCAGCGTCAGCATGAGGGCGAGGGCGGGGAGTGCAAACCGGCGCGGCCGGCGATGGAGCGTCATTCGGGTCATAAACGGGCATCCTGGAACAGGTTGGGGAGAGGTGTTGGCCGCCTGCTGGCGGGCGTCAGGTCTCGGACTGGATGACGACGCGATTGCGGCCGCCGTGTTTCGCTTCGTAGAGCGCTTGATCGGCCCGAGCCAGCAGCGACTCCGGGGTATCGTGCGGCCTGATGCAGGTGGCGCCAATGCTGACCGTGAGCGTCATCGTGCGCGACTCGAAGTGCATCGGCGTCGCGGCGGTGCTGGCGCGGATGCGCTCGGCCATCTGCCTAGCGCCTTCCAGATCGGAGTCGAACAGGAGCGCGGCGAATTCTTCGCCGCCGAGCCGCGCGAACCCGTGATCCAGGCCGACAGCGCCAGGACCGCCAGCGAGGCCCAGAGCCAGCGCAGATCCGGCGGTGACTCGATCCAGGCGGCGAGCCAGCGGTTCTCGACCTCGCGTCGATCCTCGGCGGTGAGCGATTGCGCCATCGCGGCGAAGAACGGCAGCCACTCTGGGCGATCGCTGCGCACGCCAATGGCCAGCTCCCAGTACTCGTCGAAGCGGCCGGCGATCTTCAGTTCATGCAGCTGGTTCTGCTGGATCGCATAGGCCACGGTCGCAAGCGAATCGATCATGCCGTAGGCCTCACCGCGCCGAACCCGCTCCAGACCTTCACTGAGCGTCGCGACCTCGAGGAAACGGAGGCGCGGATAGCGGGTTCGGATCAACTCGGTGTAGGCGTAGCCCTGCACCGCCGCGAGTGTCTTGTCGGCCACCTCCCGCAATTGGTCGACCGCGGGCGCCTCGCTGCGCGTGACCAGCACAAAGGGGTAGGAGACATAGGGCTCGGTGAACAGCCAGTGTTGCCGGCGCTCTGGCGTTGCCATCGCCAAGGTCAGCACATCGCACTCGCGGCGCTTGGCCTTTTCCAGCGACGCCTGCCAGGAGTCGCTCGGCACGACCTCGGTGCGCAGCCCCGCGCGCTCCGTCATGCGCCGCCAGTAGTCGGCCGCCATGCCCTGATGCTGGCCTTGCTCATCGAGGTACTCGAACGGCGCCCAGGCCGGATCGACACAGAGGCGCACCGGCCGCTCCGCATCGGGCGCGGCATCGACGCCAAGCGGCGACAGGGCGATCGCGATCGACAGCAAACGTTCGGTGAATCCGGGCATAGACCTTATACGGGGGGATTGGAAGCGGAGCCGCTCTCCTCAACTGAACGGGCTGCTTGCAATCGGGAGGACAGGCTTGGGGCATCGGTCATGCCGTCAGCGTTCTCGACTTTGGCCATTTTGCTGAGCGGGATCCTGGCCGGTGAGCGGGTCAGTCGGCGGCGGCGCGGTTGGCAGCAGCGCGAGCTGGGCGGTCTCGTCCGATGTCGACCACAACGCGACCCGGTGCCGCTTATGCTCGCGCTGGCGTCGACCATTTTAGCCGTCTTAGGCGATTGACGGGAATGCTCGTCCCGCATTGCGCAGGATGTTCGTTGGCCTTCAAGGCGTCTGGTCGGGGGCCTCACCGGGCTCTGTGACCGGCGGTAGAAGTCAAACAGGCCCCTTGAAGCCAAGAAGCTGAGCCAGGGCCCGCGCATTGCTGCAACAGTCAGGATCGTGGCAACGGCCGACCGAAGGATCGCGCGTTCCAAGATGCTTGGCCTCCAGATTGCTTGACGATTGGCGGGCTAAACGACCCATGCCAATGCAGGTTTGGCCACAAGCCGCGCCATGGGCAGGAATCGCCCCTTGGCTGCGTCAGGTGGGGCAAATCAGCGACCGATGGTGGTTTTGAACCTGCGCTCAAAGAAACGACACTCATCCCGATGCTATGACGATCCATAACCAAGAGATTGCCGATCGGCTCGAGCGCGCGGCCGACCTGCTCGAGATCGGAGGCGGCAATGCCTACCGCGTGCGCGCCTATCGCCAAGCCGCCCAGACCGTCTCCGGACTGGCACAAAGCGTCGCCGATCGGGTCGAGAACGGCGACGATCTCACCGAGCTGCCCGACATCGGCGAGCGCATGGCCGAGAAGATCGCGACCATCGCCGAAACCGGCGAGCTGCCCCAGCTCGATGAGCTGGAGGAGACCCTGCCGGCCCAATTGAGCGAGCTGATGCACCTCTCGGGCCTCGGGCCAAAGCGGGTCAAGGCGCTGCATCAGGATCTCGGGATCGAGAATCTCGATGATCTCAAACAGGCCGTCGATCATCAGCGGGTGCGCCAGCTCGAGGGCTTTGGCCGCAAGACCGAGGAGACCATCGCCGAGCATCTGGCCCGGCGCCAGGGCCAGGAGGCGCGCACCCGCTTGATGGAGGCCGAGGAGGTCGCCGACACGCTCGCCAGGGATCTGGGCGCGATCGAAGGGGTCAAGCAGCTCGCGATCGCCGGCAGCTTCCGCCGCCGCAAGGAGACGGTCGGCGATCTCGACATCCTGGTCACCGCCGCTGAAGGATCAGCGGTGATGGCGCGGTTCACCGGCCATGAAGAGGTCCGCGAGATCGTCTCCCAGGGCGAGACCCGCTCGACGGTCGTGCTGCGCTCGGGCCTGCAGGTGGACCTGCGCCTGATGCCGGAGGCCGCCTACGGCGCCGCATTGCATTACTTCACCGGCTCCAAGGCCCACAACATCGCGGTCCGCCGGATGGGGGTGGAGCGCGGTCTCAAGATCAACGAGTACGGCGTCTTCCGCGACCACGAGCGCATCGCCGGGCGCACCGAAGAGGAGGTCTACGCCAGCGTCGATCTCCCCTATATCGAGCCCGTGCTGCGCGAGCACCGTGGCGAGATCGAGGCCGCGCAGCAGGGCCGGCTGCCGCAGCTGGTCGAACTCGAGGCCATCCGCGGCGATCTGCATTGCCATACCCGCGCTAGCGATGGTCACGAGAGCCTGCGCGCGATGGCCGAGGCCGCTGCCGAGCGCGGCTATGAGTATCTGGCGATCACCGATCACAGCCAGAGTGTGACGGTCGCGGGCGGTCTCGACGAGGCACGGCTGAGCGCGCAGATCGATCGCATCGAGCGCTTGAACGAGGCGCTCGACGGTCGGATCAGGGTGCTCAAGTCCACTGAGGTCGATATCCTGGCGGACGGCTCGCTCGACCTGCCGGATTCGATTCTGGAGCGACTCGATCTCTGCGTCTGCTCGATCCACTCTAGGTTCGACCTCTCCCGCGAGCAGCAGACCGAGCGCGTGCTGCGGGCGATGGACAACCCGAATTTCTCGATCCTTGGCCATCCGCGCGGACGCCTGATCGGTCAGCGCGAGGCCTATGATCTGGACCTGGAGCGCGTGCTTGAGGCGGCCGCTGAGCGGGGTTGTTTCCTCGAGGTCAACGCCCAACCCAAGCGCCTCGATCTCGGCGACGCCGATTGCCGCCTCGCCAAGGAGATGGGCGTCAAGGTCGCGATCTCGACCGATGCCCACAGCAGCGCCAATCTGGACTACATCCGCTTCGGCGTCGACCAGGCCCGGCGCGGCTGGCTGGAGGCCGATGACGTCATCAACACTCGCTCGCTCGAGCAGCTGCGCAAGCTGCTCGAGCGCGGATGAGTCAGTTTGCCGGGCGATCCAGCCTGGCTCCCGGACAGGACTCATCCTTGCGAGGCCTGTGCAGCAGGGGTCAATCGGCGAGGTGGTTGAGGTAACGGGCCACGGCTTTGAGCTGGAGTTCGCTTGCCGGTACCGCCTCCTCGTGCTGGTCGGTATTCAGGATCTGTTTCAGTTGCCGCGCGGTCCAATCGCGTTGCTCGGCGAGCGTGCTGAACGTCGGTCCCACCGGAGCGCCCCCTTCATCGGGAACCCGGTGGCAGGTGGTGCAGATCTCCTCGGCGATCTCTTCGCCTTCGTCGACACCTCCCTCGGCAGCCCAGAGCGGGGCGGCCCAGAGCGCGAGCACGACCGGCGCAATCAGGGTCATCGTTGAAGGCAGCGTCAAGATACGGCTAGATGTTGACATGACAGTCTTACCCATTGTGCTAGATCAGCCTCTCCGTTGAGCCCGCATCGCGATGCGATCGGCCCAAACCCGATGTGGCTCCGGCGAGCGCACTGAGATGGCCTCAATGCGACATCTTGCCTTCGCTACCGGCCTCGAACAGCCGTTGGTAGTCGGCTGGAAGCTGGTCGCGGACGTGTTCGATGGCACCGGGCGTCACCGCGTCCTGGAGGACATTGAGCACGGCCCGGGTATGGAAGACGCTGACCGGCAGGTCGACGCCCTCGCGCTCGCTGATGCGTTGCAGGAAGTCGTCCGAGGAGAAGGTCTCGGTCCGATCGCGATGGCTGTTCAGCATGAGCTTGAACTCGCCCGGCAGTTGCGCCCCGAGATTTTCGGGCTCGCCGCCCTGGAGGCGCTCACTGAGGGTCTCGAGTGTCGCTCGGGTGGCGCTGAGCGCCTCGTCGAGCGAACTCATCCGGGCCTGATGTTGGACCTGTCCGAGAAACTCTTGCAGCTGCATGACTCGAATCTCCATGGGTTGGGGATGGTCAGGATCGTTTGGCTTGGGTGGCGCCGCCGAGCTGAGCGCCTTCGATGCGACGCCTCCCTGCGCGCCATTCGGTTCCATGCGTCCATGAGGATTATGCAAAGGCCATGCCGGCAAAGGCCATGCCGTTCGCTCGGTGACGCGATCCCGACCGAGACCCAGGGCTCTTGAGCCGATTCCTGCTGGCTAGCGTGCCTCTGCTGTGCCAGCCTATGCTGGGTGATTGGAACCAGGCCTTGGTCCAAAGCAGCCACCTCGATGCCAGCGTTTGCAACGCGTCGCGGAGGTCCGGCGCGCGCCGGCACCGCTTCTGGAACTGGCTCCGAACTTGCTGTATCGCTAGGCAAAGCGCTAGGCAAAGCCGGAATAGCGAGATGACGAGGATCGCGACGCCCGCTTGTTCGATCTGGCGCCGGTCGGCTTCGCGGTCTTCGATTGGCGCGCCTCGGGCCTCGGCATGGGACTTCCCATCAGCCGCGACCTCGTCGAGGGCCATGGTGGCAAACGCTGGGCCGATCGCGGTGCGAGCAGCGGTGCCATGTTCCACTTCGTGCGGCCACTGGCGATGACTGGAGGAGACTGATGAATACGGATCAATGCGTCTTCATCGTCGATGACGACGAGGCGATGCGCGAATCGATGCAGATGTTGCTCGAGATGCTCGGCTATCGGGTCCAGGGATTCGCGAATGCCCAGTCGTTTCTCGCCTTCTGCTCGGACCAGGACCGCGGCTGCCTGGTGCTCGACATGCGCATGCCAGACATGAACGGTCTGGAGCTGCAGCAGGCCCTGCGTCAGCGCGGCTATGAGCTGCCGATCATCTTCCTGTCCGGATTCGGCGATGTGCCGACCACGGTGCGCGCGGTTCAGTCGGGCGCGGTCGACTTCCTCGAGAAGCCGGTGAGCAAGAGCAAGCTCACCGAGCGCATCGAGCGCGCCTTCGAGATCGACCGCCGACAGCGGGACGATGCGCGCGCGCTCGCGGCCGTGCGCGCGCGCTGCGCGAGCTTGACGCCACGCGAGCGACAGGTGATGAGATTCGCGACCCAAGGGCTGTCGAACAAGGACATCGCGCGCGAACTCGAGATCAGCCCGCGCACGGTCGAGACCCACCGGGCGAAGATGATGGAGAAGATGGAGGCCGATAGCATTGCGATGCTGTGCAACATGGTCGCCCTCTGTCCGCCCGGGGAGGAAGAGGCCACCGGCCTAGGTTGAGCGCCTCGGTCTACGGATCACTCCAGCCCGTCTTGCTCGTGCATCCATCGAGGCACATCCCGACTGCCATGGAGGACGCGCCAGACATCGATATGTTTTTCCCGTTCCTGATAGAAAATCAGGTAGGGATAGCGCTTGAGCGGCCATGACCGCAGACCCGGCAGCTCAAGCTCGTAGGCGTATCGCAGTGAGCCAATTGCAGGGTTCGAGCCGATCTGAGCATAGGCGGATTCCAGCGCATCCACGAACCCAAGCACAATGGCTCTCGGGCTGGTTTTCAGATAATGCTCGATGATCTCGTCGACATCCTGAATCGCGAGGCGCCGCGGTATGACCTCCTTCGTCGTCAATCGGCCTTACCTTGACGAACGCGCTCGCGCAATGCGTCGAAGTAGGTCGGATCAGCCACCGCTCCGGGTTCGGAAGTGGCCCCGTCGAGGAGAAGTCGACGCAGACGCTGCCGGTCTTGATCACGGCGGATCAAGTCGCGCACGTACTCACTGCTGGTACCGAATCGCCGATCAGCAACCTGCTCATCGACGTAGGTTTTCAGTGAGTCTGGGAGGGAGATGTTCATTGTGCTCATGTCGAGAAATTAGCGCCGATGGCAAAAGTTGGCAAGTCTCGATGGCGATCCTTCCGCGTGCGTTCTGTAGCGATCGTGAAGATCATGCAGGCGCTCGGGCTCAAAATGCAGTTGACCCCGGCGCCGGGATTGCATCCGAACGGCTGCTGTTGGCAAGCACTGTCAACGGCCAATAGGCATCCTCGGCGGTGCCGTCTTCCATATCAGCTCGATCTCGTCGGCGCTGAGTCCGTAGGCTTGGTTCACAAGCGCGGCGATGCGCTTCTCTGCCGCTTGGAGCTGGACCCTGCGGTTCCTTGCCGGCGCGGCATACTGTTCGTGGACTCCAGCAAGCTCTGCTAAGGCCTTCGGCGTCAAGCGCGCAACGCCCTTGGGCCGACGTTTGCGCACCTCCGCGGTGAAGTCGTCGGCGGTCAAGTCAGCGTAATTTGAGGCGAGTGGCGAGCAAGGAAGAAGCACTGTACAGGTCACGCAGAGGCGTCGGCCAGCCCTGCGGATAATGCGGAGGTGCCGATGACGACAAACCCGGAGGGGGCGCATCAATCCGCGCTTTGGTCTTCATCGGGCGCGAACAATGCATCAAGCCGCCTCACGCGGGGTGACCTCGCGTTCGATCGCCGCGCGCGAATCCAACTCCGTGCGGCGCAGATCAAAGCTGGATTGCAGATTGAGCCACGACTGCGCATCGCCACCGAAGTAGCGCGCCAGGCGCAGCGCCGTATCGGGCGAGATGGCGCGGCGCTCCTTGACGATCTCATGCAGTCGCGTCGCCGGCACGTGCAGCGCCACAGCCAGGGCGTTCACGCTCAGACCCAAGGGGGCGAGGAAGTCCTCGCGCAAGATCTCGCCCGGATGCACCGGGCGCATACCGTTGGTGGGTATCATGGCTGGATCTCCTTAGTGGTAGTCAACGATCTCGACATCGAACGCATCGCCGTCTCGCCAGACAAAGCACAGCCGCCACTGCTCGTTGATGCGGATGCTGTGCTGTCCCGCCCGGTCACCACTCAGCGCTTCCAGACGATTCCCGGGCGGGCTACGAAGGAAGTCGAGCGTTGTCGCCGCATGCAGTTGGGCGAGCTTGCGCTCCGCGACCCGCTGGAACCCGCGAAACGAGCGCGGTGACTGGCCGGCAAACAGCGTGGCGGTGGCCTTGCAGCGGAACGACTTAATCATGGCTCATGATATTACGCAGCGCGTAATACCTCAAGCGTACGCTTCTTTGAGCAGGGCGGGTGATGGGGGTCACGAGATGCTAGGCTTGTGGCTTGATCCCGAGGCGAGGTTCGAGTCGAGTGGCGACGGCGCGAGCTTGACGCCACGCGAGCGGCAGGTGATGAGGTTCGCGACCCAAGGGCTGTCGAACAAGGACATCGCGCGCGAACTCGAGATCAGCCCGCGCACGGTCGAGACCCACCGGGCGAAGATGATGGAGAAGATGGAGGCCGATAGCATTGCGATGCTGTGCAACATGGTCGCCCTCTGTCCGCCCGGGGAGGAAGAGGCCACCGGTCTGGGTTGAGCGCCTCGGGGTTGGTCACGCAGGCGGCGCTATCCTCTCGGTGCCGACCAGCCACGGCACTCGGACACCATTGCGCTCCGTATTCATACGGATTCACCGGCACCAAGGGGCGCCTTATCCTTTGCGCCATCGGGTCCGGTGACACCATGGGTGACCGAATCGGCCAGCTCAGCGCCGAAGTCACAGAAGAACAAAAACGGGG
>NZ_JBKHDN010000090.1:0-10600 GCF_046541315.1 Halochromatium sp.
CCAATCGTGCCGACATTGACGTGCGCCTTCTTTCTCTCGAACTTTTCTTTGGACACTGACCCTATCTCCGCGCGCTTGGATGTCGTCTGTTGTTCCCAGTCTGCCGCCACGAATCGTCGGACGAGTCCGATGAACCGGACCAAACTAGACGGAAATGGAGCCCATGACCGGAGTTGAACCGGTGACCTCACCCTTACCAAGGGTGTGCTCTACCAACTGAGCTACATGGGCGACTGAGCTACCTGAACGAATGTTTTCGAGCCAAAACCTATGCGTGGCGAACCCGCGTTCACGTCCCGGCGAACGCCAAAGATGGAGCGGGTGATGGGAATCGAACCCACACCATCAGCTTGGAAGGCTGAGGTTCTACCATTGAACTACACCCGCAATGGCGGACGACTCAATATGGTGGAGGGGGGAGGATTCGAACCTCCGAAGGCTGAGCCGTCAGATTTACAGTCTGATCCCTTTGACCGCTCGGGAACCCCTCCTCTAATCAGCCGAGCGAGGCAGAATACCGAACAACCTCCTGGCCGTCAACACCCCACGGCAAATTGATCAAACCCGGCCGCGCACCGAAGACGGCGCCGTCTATGGCACCGACCTTCCTGGGCAATACCCAGCCGCGTTTACGGTAGACTCGCGAGACCCGCGCAAGCACGCGTGTTCCCCCCATGACACATAACGAGGATTCTCGATGGACGTCACCATCTTTGGAAGCGGCTATGTCGGCCTGGTGACCGGCGCTTGCCTGGCCGAAGTCGGCAATCAGGTCATCTGCGTCGATGTCGACGCCGACAAGATCGCCATGCTCAACGCCGGCGGTGTCCCGATCTTCGAGCCTGGACTCGACGATCTGATCGCCAAGAACCGTCAAGCCGGCCGTCTGCGCTTCTCCACCGACGCCGACGAAGGCGTCGCCCACGGGTTGTTCCAATTCATCGCCGTCGGCACCCCGCCGGACGAGGATGGCTCGGCCGATCTGCGCCATGTCCTCGCGGTGGCGCAGTCGATTGGCGAGCGCATGACCGGTTACCGGATCATCGTCGACAAATCGACGGTGCCGGTTGGCACCGCCGATCGCGTCGCCGAGACCGTCCGCGCGGCACAGTCGGAGCGCGGCCAGCGCATCGATTTCGATGTCGTCTCCAATCCCGAATTCCTCAAGGAAGGCGCCGCGATCGAGGATTTCATGCGCCCCGACCGCATCATCGTCGGCACCGACAATCCGCGCACGGGTGAGCTGCTGCGCGCCCTCTACGGCCCGTTCAATCGCAATCACGACCGTGTCATGGTCATGGGCGTGCGCTCCGCCGAGCTGACCAAATACGCCGCCAACGCCATGCTCGCGACCAAGATCAGCTTCATGAACGAGCTGTCGAACATCGCCGAGGCCGTCGGCGCCGACATCGAGATGGTGCGCGTCGGCATCGGTTCCGACCCGCGGATCGGCTACCAATTCATCTATCCGGGCTGCGGCTATGGCGGCTCCTGCTTCCCCAAGGATGTGCGCGCGCTCGAGCGCACGGCCACGACCATCGGCTACGAGGCCGAACTCCTGCAGGCGGTCGAGGCGGTCAACCACCGCCAGAAGGAACGCCTGTTCAGCAAGATCGAGCACTATTTCGAGGGCGCGCTTCAGGGCAAGACCTTCGCCCTCTGGGGCCTGGCGTTCAAGCCGAATACCGATGACATGCGCGAGGCCTCGAGCCGCCGCCTGATGGAACAGCTGTGGGCGGTTGGCGCGCGCGTGCGCGCGTTCGACCCGGTCGCCGCCGAGGAGGCGCGGCGCCTCTATGGCGAGCGCGCCGACCTGGAACTGGTCGAGAATCGCATGGACGCGGTCGAGGGCGCCGACGCGCTGGTGATCGTCACCGAATGGAGCGAGTTCCGCAGCCCGAACTTCGCCGACATCAAGGCGCAGCTGAGCACGCCCGTGATCTTCGATGGGCGCAACCTGTTCGATCCCAATCAGGTCACGGCCGCCGGGCTCACCTATGTCTCGATCGGACGCGAGCCCGCGCGTCCCCTCTAAGGCGATTGACGGAATAGCCCGCACCGAATTGCGTAGGATTTTCGTTTGCTTTCAAGGACTCTCGTCGGGAGCATAGCCGGGCCCTGTGACCGGCGACACCCCCGCCGGGTTGCGCGGCCGCGCAACCCGGCATCCACCACCCTCACCGCCTAGCTCGCGAGATCGCGGGAACGCTTGTGGCCGTCGCGCCGATCGGCGCGCCACCGGCGAATCGGCATGATCATTCGCAACCAAACCGGTTGACAATTCGCAACGAAGAAGTCACCTTGTACGCCAAGATGTTTCAGTATCGCAACAAATTTGACCAAACCGGCCCCAGGCGATCGCCATGCCCCAACGATCTCGCCCTCAAATGCGATCTCGGCGCCGGCCTTGGCCGGCCCAGCCATCCGGGCGCGACCTATGACGCGCGCGACTGCTTGGGCGGCGCCAAGGGCGCCGGCTTCGGCTGGGACGACATGACCGTGTTCAAGCTCGGCGCTCAATACGCGGTCGACGACACCCTGAAGCTACGTGCCGGCTATAGCTACGGCAAGAATCCGATCGACGGCAGTCAGGTCGCCTTCAACACCCTCGCCCCGGCAACCCCGGAAGAGCATTTCACGGTCGGCGCCAGCTATCGGGTCAAGGACACCATCGAGCTGACCTTCTGGGGCATGTATGCACCGGAAAAGAGCGTCTCTGGCCCTGGGGCGTTCACCGCCGACCAGGCCCCCGAGATCAGCATGGAACAGTACGAGGTCGGCCTGAACGTCGCGTTCCTCTACTGACCCTCACCGAACAATAACCAAAGGAGGCTTAGCAAGCCGCGAACGCGCGGCTTGCTATTTTTTTGTGCGACCGAAGCGGGACGCGATCAGTCAGGGGCGCGCGTGCAAGCGATTCATCACCCGCTGATAGTCGCCGGCCAAGAGTTCCGGAAGACAGGCCTCAGCCTCATCGACGACCTCGAGGATCGCGTCTAGATCGGGGCGCGAGGGACGACTCAGCACATAGCCGATCACCTGCTCCTTGGTCCCAGGATGGCCGATGCCAATGCGCAGGCGCCAAAAGTCGCGACTGCCGAGCGCGGCAAGAGTATCGCGAAGACCATTATGGCCGGCATGACCGCCGCCGAACTTGAGCTTGGCCGTGCCCACCGGCAGGTCGAGTTCATCGTAAGCGACCAGCACCGCGTTCGGCTCGATCTCGAAATAGCGACACACCGCCGCCACCGCACGACCGCTATGGTTCATGAAAGTGGTCGGTTTCAGCAATCGCAGATCGCCATCCGCGCCACTGACTCGGGCCACGAAGCCCTGGAACTTGGCCTCCGGGCGCAACTCCACGTCAGCCCGCTCAGCGATCCGGTCGACCAGCCAATAGCCGGCATTATGCCGTGTCCCGGCATACTGGGGGCCGGGGTTACCGAGCCCCACGATCAGCCGAATGCCTTGCTCTGCCATCGCCTTTAAGCCAAACGGGCAAGCGCTAGGCGCGAGCGCCCATCATCACCTCGCCGTGTCCTGATCAATCGGCGCGCGACTCATTCGCCGCCCGACGTCTCGGCACTGTCGTCAGCGTCCGCGCTCTCCGAGTGCGGCGTGTAGATCATCACCACCGGCGTCTCGGGATCGAGCGAGTGGGTCAGTTCCACGCCCTCCGGGAGCTTGAGTTCGGCGACATGAACGATGTCGCCGAGCGCCATCTCGGCCATATCGACGCTGAGATACTCGGGCAGATCGGCCGGCAAGCAACTGACCTCGATCTCGGTAATGTTGTGCGAGATGGTGCCGCCCATTTTCAGGCCGGGGCAACCGGCCTCGTTGAGGAAGTGGATCGGGACGGTCAGACGCAGCTTCTCGTCCCGGCTCACGCGCAGGAAATCCACATGCAGCAAGAAGGGCTTGGCCGGATGGCGCTGCAGATCCTTGAGCACGACCTTGGTGGTCTCATCGCCGAGCTTCAGATCCAGCAGGCTCGAATAGAAGGCCTCATAATCGATCTGCCGCTCAAGCTCGTTATGCCGCACGGCAATCATCGTCGGCTCGGCGTTACCGCCGTAGACGATCCCCGGTACCAGGCCGGTGCGACGCAGGCGGCGGCTCGCACCCTTCCCCGTGTCGCTCCTCGGCTGAGCCACGACTTCGAATACAACACTCATGACTGAGTCTCCAGATTGAATCACAACAAAACGCCGGCATCCGCGACCAGATGCCGGCGCCAGCGAAGGACACGCGCGCAAGGCGCGTTGGCAATGGTCAGTCGACGAAGAGCGAGCTGACCGATTCCTCGTTCGAGACCCGCCGCATGGTCTCGGCAAGCAGCTCGCCGATGCTTAGCTGGCGGATCTTTCGACAATCGCGGGCCTCGGGGCGCAAGGGGATGGTGTTGGTGACGACCAGCTCGTCGAGCGCCGAGGCCGAGATGTTATCCACCGCCGGTCCCGACAGCACCGGATGCGTGCAATAGGCCTGCACCTTGGACGCCCCCTGCTCCTTGAGCGCGGCGGCGGCTTGACAGAGCGTGCCGGCAGTATCGACCAGGTCGTCGACGAGCACGCAGGAGCGCCCACGCACATCGCCGATGATGTTCATCACCTTGGCCTCGTTCGCGCGCGGGCGGCGCTTGTCGATGATCGCCAGATCGGCGTCATCGAGGCGCTTCGCGATCGCGCGCGCGCGCACCACGCCGCCGACATCGGGCGAGACCACCATCAGGTTATCGTGCTTCTGTCGCCAGATATCGCCGAGCAGGATCGGCGAGGCATAGACATTGTCGACCGGAATGTCGAAGAAGCCCTGGATCTGATCGGCATGCAGATCGACCGTCAACACCCGGTCGGCACCCGCCGAGCCGATCATCTTGGCGACCAGGCGCGCGGTGATCGGCACCCGGGCCGAACGCGGCCGCCGATCCTGACGGGCATAGCCGAAGTATGGAATGACCGCCGTGATACGCTTCGCCGAGGCCCAGCGCAACGCATCGATCATCACCAACAATTCGAGCAGGTTATCGTTGGTCGGCGCGCAGGTCGGCTGGACGATGAAGATATCCCGGCCGCGTACATTCTCCTGGATCTCGGTCATCACCTCGCCGTCGCTGAACTGGCCGACGACGGCCTTGCCCATCGGCAGCCCCAGGTGGGCGACGATCTCATTGGCGAGCGCGGGGTTGGCGTTTCCCGAGAACACCATCAAGGCGCTCGCCTGCACGGATTGTCCTTTGGTCTCAAGGGGCACCGATATGGCCACTCTCGGTCTGGTGAATAATGGCTGGGGCGCCAGGATTCGAACCTGGGAATGCTGGGATCAAAACCCAGTGCCTTACCACTTGGCGACGCCCCAATGGATGAGTCCACTCAGCTGTTTGCGTCCTCGTCGCGCGGCGAGGCGAACAACGGCGAGCGATTGCGCCCGCGCGCGACGAAGGCCGGCAGCTCCGGCGGCACCTCGCCGCGCAACCGCTCGGCCGCCGCGCGATCCGGCAGGGCCGCGAAGAGGCAGGCCCCGGTGCCGGTGAGCTTGGCTTCAGCGCGCTCGGCAAGCCAACGGTAGGCGCTGGCCACCACGGGATAATTCGCGAGCACCGTGGCAAGGCAGTCATTGTCGGCATTGCCGCGCAGAAAGTCCGCTAGTGTGATTGGCGCCGATCCTCTTGTCAATCCCGGATCACCAAAAACCGCGGCGGTCGAGACCTGGCAGCGCGGCACCAGCACCAGATACCAGGGCGTCGCCAGCTCGACCGGCTCCAGGCTCTCGCCAACGCCCTCGCCCCAGGCCGCCTCCCCGCGCACGAACACCGGCACATCGGCGCCGAGGCGCAGACCGAGTTCGGCGAGCCGATCCGTGGCGAGCGCGGTTCCCCACAATCGGTTCAGGGCATGCAGGGTCGTGGCCGCATCCGAGCTGCCGCCGCCGAGCCCCCCGCCCATCGGCAACCGCTTATCGACGCGGATGCTCACCCCGGCGTCACAGCCGGTTTCGGCTTGCAGCGCGCGCGCCGCGCGCACCACCAGATCCTGCTCCGGCGGGATCTCGGCCGGCCCATCAAGCCGTTCGACGCGCCCATCGGCGCGCGGCTCGAAGAACAGCCGATCGCAGCGGTCGACGAACTGGAACACGGTCTGCAAGCGATGATAGCCATCGGGCCGGCGCCCGAGCACTCGCAACATCAGATTGAGCTTGGCGGGCGCCAGCCAGGCGCCATCCGCGTCGGGTCGTGGAATCCACATCGCCATCGACGCCCTCACCGATCGGTGTGCGAGAAGCGAAAGCGATTCAGCACCCGCAACAGATATTCATGCTCCGGCGCCTCGTCGAGCGCGTGCCCCCACACCTCGCGCGCCTCCTCGCGCCGGCCCAGGGACCAGAGCACCTCGCCAAGATGGGCCGCGATCTCGGCATCGAAGCCGTGGGCAAGCGCCCGGCGCAGATAGTCCTCAGCGCTCTCTGGCTGGCCCTTGCGGTAGAGCACCCAGCCCATGCTATCGAGAATCGCCGGATCCTCGGGGCGCAGCTGCAACGCGCGCTCGATGAAGGCGAGGGCGGCGTCGAGGCGATCCGTGCGATCGGCCAAGGTGTAGCCCAGGGCATTGAGCGCGTCGACATGATCGGGGTCGTCGACCAGGATGCGCCGTAGGTCGCGCTCGAGCATCGCCACATCGTCCATCGCCACCGCCAGCATCGCCCGCGCATAGAGCAGATCCGCGTTATCCGGATGCTCCTCGAGGGCCTCGTCGTAAACCTCCAGTGCGCGCCGATCGAGTTCCTGCGCGCGCAGCAACTCAGCCTCGATCAGATAGAGGGTCACGGCCTGGCCGGGAGACCGATCGCGCAATTGTTGGAGCAACTCGCGGGCACGCTCGATCTTGCCCTCCTCTGCGTAGAGGCTGGCGATACGCACCTGCGCACTGGTGCGATTCTGCCCGCGCACCTGCGCATAATAGGCCAAGGCGTCATCGTGGTTGCCGGCCTGCTCCTCGACCTGCCCGAGCAAGAAGGCGACATCATGCGGACGCTGCTCAAGCCGTTGCAGCGCCTCGAGATGATCGCGCGCCTTGTCGAGTTCCCGAGTCTCAAGCGCCAAGACAGCGGCCGCCATCAACACATCCGGACGCTCCGGATCCTCTTCGAGCAGCTCATCGAAGACCGCCAGGGCCTGTTCAGGCTCCTCGGCGTCCATGTGCAACTGCGCCTTCATCAGCATCAGCTCGCGATCGGCGGGCGCCTCGGCGAGGTAGCGATCGAGCCGGGTCTGCGCCTGCTCGATCCGCTCGCGTCTGACCAACAGGCGCACCAGGAACAGGCGCGGCTCGCGCCAACCGGGGCGCAGCTCGGCGGCGCGCTCGGCCAGCTCCATCGCGGCCGCATCGTTATCCGCGGCCGCAGCCAAAGTCGCGAGCGCGAACTGGGCGTCGGCATCATCCTCCGCGTCGAGCGTCTCGACCAGCGTCCGCATGACCCGGAGGCGATCGGCGGGATCGGGGAGCCGACCGAGGATTTGCGCGGCCTGCAGATAGCCCTGCCCCGGAACCCCGGCGAGTTCGATCACCCGCTCCAGCGCGGCCAAGGCCTGCTCCTCATCGCCGGCCTCCAACGCCAGGAAGGCCGCGAGTTGATGCGCCTTGGGCGCGTCGGGCTCCAGCTCGGTCCAGAGTTCGAGCGCGCGCCGCGCCGCCGTCGAGCGCTTGGCGTTCAGGGCCGAGCGCACGGCGCGCTCGGCCAGGCGCGGCTCACGCGCGAGTTCGGCGGCACGCAGAAAATACTCGAAGGCGGCGGCGTAGTCGCCGCGCTGGAGCGCGACCTCTGCCACCAGCACGGCATAGATCAGATCGGAACTCAACCTCGGCGGCGATTCCGCGACCGGAGATTCCAACGGCGATTCAAGCACGGGCGCGGCCGGCGCCGACGCCGATTCGGGCGGCGTGGCGGCGGAGGGCGGCTGCCCGGCACTGCTCGCGAAGGCGGCCAGCGCGAGCAGCGGGGCAAGAAGAACGGGGGCGAGAATTCGGTTGCGCATAGACAAAGGGGCAGGCAGATGGTTGACCGCGATCAGCCGGTTGTTCGCTTTGATCGCAGTATACTCATGCAGTTCCTATCGCGGAAAGCAACCACTCGCGGCCCCGAAGCACGCTCCTTGCCGTTGCGCGGGCCGGGGAGCATCGCAGACAACCGGCTAGCCCTTCGACCTCGTCATGCCACTGATCGTACTCGGACTCAACCACAAGACCGCACCCGTCGACATCCGTGAGCGTTTGACCTTCGGGCCCGACGTCATCGTCGCCGCCTTGCGGACGCTGCTCGAACAAAGCTCTGCGGACGAGGCCGTCATCGTCTCGACCTGCAACCGCACCGAGATCTACTGCGCGACGGCGGACGGCCGCGATATCGAAGCGCCGGTGCGCACCTGGCTCGGCCAATTCCACGGCATCGAGCCGCAACTGTTCGCCCAGCATCTCTATGCGCATAAGGACCGGGATGCCGTGACCCATCTGTTCAAGGTCGCCTGTGGCCTGGATTCGATGGTGCTCGGCGAGCCGCAGATCCTCGGCCAGGTCAAGGGCGCGTTCAAGACCGCCTGCGAGGCCGGCGGCAGCGGCCGGCTGTTGGGGCGGCTGTTCCAATGCACCTTCGCGGTCGCCAAGCAGGTGCGCACCGACACCGCCATCGGCAGCAGTCCGGTCTCGGTGGCGTTCGCCGCAGTCAGCCTGGCGCGCCAGATCTTCAGCGATCTCTCCAAGCAGACCGCGCTGCTGGTCGGCGCCGGCGAGACCGTCGAACTCGCGGCCCGGCATCTGCATCAACACGGCATCGGGCGCATCATCGTCGCCAATCGCACCGTCGAGCGCGCGCACCGGCTGGCGGTGCAATTCGACGGCTACGCCATTGCCCTGACCGAACTCGCGAGCCATCTGCCCGAGGCCGACATCGTCGTCTCCTCGACCGCCAGCCCGCTGCCGGTGCTCGGCAAGGGCACCGTCGAGCGCGCGCTCAAGCAACGCCGGCATCGGCCCATGTTCATGGTCGACATCGCGGTGCCGCGCGACATCGAGCCCGAGGTCGGACAGCTGCGCGATGTCTATCTCTATACCGTCGACGATCTGCAAGGCGTGGTCGACGAAGGCATGCGTTCGCGCAACCATGCCGCCGAGCAGGCGGTCGAGATCATCGACCTGCACTGCGAGGAGTTCATGGCCTGGGTGCGCTCGCTGGATGCCGTCTCGTTGATCCAGCACTATCGCGCGCGCGCCGAGTGCGTCCGCGACGAGGCCCTCTCGCGCGCCGCGCGCCAGCTCGCCGCCGGCAAGCCGCCAAACGAGGTCATGCACCACCTCGCCCATCTGCTGACCAATAAGCTCTTGCATGAGCCCAGCGTGCGCCTGCGCCAGGCCGGCCGCGAAGGTCAATCGGAGCTACTGGATGCCGCCAACGAGCTGTTCCAGCTCTCGCAGGGTCAAGATAGCGGCCGCCGATGAATCCATCCATTCGCGGCAAGCTGGATCGGCTCGCCGAGCGTTTTGCCGAGATCAGCGCCCTGCTGGCCGAACCCGAGGTCCAGGCGGATCAGAACCGGTTCCGCAACCTCGGGCGCGAATATGCGCAACTCGAGCCGCTGCTCAACTGCTGGCAACGCTATCTGGACCTCGAATCCGAGATCGCCTCGGCCCGCGACATGCTCGCCGATAAAGAGATGGCCGAGCTGGCGCGCGAGGAACTCGCCGCCGCCGAACGCCAGCGCGAGCAGCTCGAACCCGAACTCAACCGGCTGCTGATCCCGCCGGACCCCAACGACCGCCGCAATATCTATCTCGAGGTGCGCGCCGGCACCGGTGGCGCCGAGGCCGCCCTGTTCGCCGGCGACCTGCTGCGCATGTATCTGCGCTATGGGGAGCTGCAAGGCTGGCGCCACGAGATCATCAGCGCCAGCGAGGGCGAGATGGGCGGCTACAAGGAAGTGGCGGTGCGCATCAGCGGCAGCGGCGTCTATGCAAGGCTCAAGTTCGAGTCCGGCGCCCATCGCGTGCAGCGCGTGCCCGAGACCGAATCCCAGGGCCGCATCCACACCTCGGCCTGCACGGTCGCCATCCTGCCCGAGGTCGATGCGGTCGACGAGATCAACGTCGATCCGAACGAGCTGCGCGTCGATACCTATCGCGCCTCCGGTGCCGGCGGCCAGCACGTCAATAAGACCGACTCGGCGGTGCGCCTGACCCATCTGCCAAGCGGCATCGTCGTCGAGTGCCAGGACGAGCGCTCGCAGCACAAGAACCGCGCCAAGGCGCTCGCGCTCCTGCAGGCCAAGCTGCTCTCGGCGGCGCGGGACGAACAGGCCGCCGAGCAGAGCGCCTCGCGCCGGCTGCAGGTGGGCAGCGGCGACCGCTCCGAGCGCATCCGTACCTATAATTTCCCGCAGAACCGCCTCACCGACCACCGCATCAACCTCACGCTCTACAAGCTCGACGAGGTGATGATGGGCCACCTCGATCAGGTCGTCGAACCGCTGCAGCACGAACATCAGGCCGACCTGCTGGCGGAACTGACGACCGCCTGAGAGACGGCCTGAAAGCTGAACCGCTTGCCTAAG
>NZ_JBKHDN010000091.1:0-10415 GCF_046541315.1 Halochromatium sp.
CGAGCCGGTGCCCTTCGCCACGGTCGAGGTGGAATGGCGCAACGATGGCTCGGTGACGCCGCCGGCGCCGTCTTTCGTGACCCAGGTGCTGAAGACGGATGCCAACGGCGTCTTCAGCTATGCGATGCCCCGCGCCGGCTGGTGGGGCTTCGCCGCCCTGCTCGAGGGCGACGAGACCATGGCCAACCCCGATGGCGAACAGGTGCCGGTCGAACAGGGCGCGTTGCTCTGGGTGCGCGCGCGCGCGATGTGAGCCGATCCGTCTCGCGGCCAGCGTGGTCGCACATCCCTCTGGCCGAACGCATGCGCCCGCGCAGCCTCGACGAGGTGGTCGGCCAGCAGCACCTGCTCGCGCCGGGGCGAGCGCTGCGCGAGGCCATCGACGCGGATCGCCCGCATTCGGCGATCTTCTGGGGGCCGCCTGGCACCGGCAAGACGACCTTGGCGCGGCTGATCGCGGCGGCGTCGCACAGCCGGTTCCTGAGTCTCTCGGCGGTGTTGGCCGGGGTCAAGGAGATCCGCGCGGCGGTCGCTCAGGCGCGCCAGCTTCGGGCCGCCGAGCAGCGCGGCACCATCCTGTTCATCGATGAAGTGCATCGCTTCAACAAGGCGCAGCAGGATGCCTTCTTGCCGCATGTCGAGGACGGCACCCTGGTCTTTATCGGCGCGACCACCGAAAACCCCTCGTTCGCGCTCAACGACGCGCTGCTCTCGCGGGCGCGCGTCTATCTGCTGAAGCCGCTGGAACGAGCCGATCTAGAACGGCTGGCGGATCGTGCGCTGAGCGATACCGAGCGCGGTCTGGCGCCTGCTTCGACTCAGGGCGCAATTGAAGGCTCCCACGAAGCAGGGGCCAACGGGGCCGCCGATGCGGGCGCTAGGATCGAGGCTGCGGATTCGACCGACAGCGGCCAGGGTCGCATCCTGATCGATGCCGAGGCGCGGCGCTTGCTTGCCGAGGCCGCCGATGGGGATGCGCGACGACTGCTGAATCTGCTGGAGCTGGCGGTCGATCTAAGCGCGCCGGTCGTCTCTGAACGCCAGCCTGAAGCCGGGCCAGGAGCGGAGTCCGCGCCCACGCCTGAGCCCACGCTTGAACCCATCCGTCGCATCAGTCTCGAAACCCTGCGTCGAATCACCGAGGACGGCGTGCGCCGCTTCGACAAGGGCGGCGATGCCTTCTACGATCAGATCTCGGCGCTGCACAAATCGGTGCGGGGCTCGGCGCCCGATGCCGCCCTCTACTGGCTGGCGCGCATGATCGATGGCGGTTGCGATCCGCTCTATCTCGCGCGTCGAGTGGTGCGCATGGCGAGCGAGGACATCGGCAATGCCGATCCGCGCGCGCTCGCGATCGCGCTGGATGCCTGGGATGCGCAGCAGCGCCTCGGCAGCCCCGAGGGCGAATTGGCACTGGCGCAAGCGGTGCTCTACCTGGCCAGCGCGGCGAAGAGCAACGCCGTCTATCGGGCTTGGAACAGCGCGCTCGAGGACGCGCGCAAGCAAGGCTCACTGGAGGTGCCGGCGCATCTGCGCAACGCGCCCTCCCGCTTGATGAAGGAACTCGGTCATGGCCACGCCTATCGCTACGCCCATGACGAGCCCGACGCCTATGCCGCCGGCGAGCGGTATTTCCCCGATGGCATGGCGCCACGGCGCTACTATCGGCCGGTCGAGCGCGGGCTCGAGATCCGGATCAAGGAAAAGCTCGAACGGCTCGCGGCGCTCGATCGCGCCGCCGCCAGGCCTCGATGAGGCAACAGGAGATCCCGGCGCCGCGTCGGAACGCTCACAGACCGGCGGGTAGGGCAAAGGGCGCCGCCACCCGAAAGGGCAGTTCCTGATCGAACGACCTGGACTGTTGCTGCGCCTCCTTGATCTCCTCGATGGAGAGGAGTTTGGCGACCCGGTCGCGGTCGATGACGGCCTCCTGCTGACCGCGCGCCGCCGCGATGTTGCACCAGGCATAAGCCTCGACCAGGTCTTTGTCGGCGCCGATCCCGTGACTCAACATGGCTCCCACACGGTACATCGCCATCGGCTCGCCTTGCATGGCCGCGCGGCGATACCAGGCGAGCGCCTGTTCGTAATCCTGAATCACGCCGCTCCCGTTCTCGTGCAGCACACCAAGCATCAACTGCGCCCTGGCGTGGTCGTCCTCGGCGGCTTGTCGGAACCATTTCGCGGCCTCGGGGAGCGTGGAGCCGCCTTCGCGATAGGTCGAACGGCGCAAAAGCTCGAGGCCTTTGCGGTAGTTGCGCTCGGCTTGATCGAGGGTCTCCACCTCGGGATCCGCGTCAGCATCGAGTGTTTCCGCCTCGGGATCCGCGTCAGCGATGACCTCGTTGTGCGCTTGCTCGACGAGCATATGCTCGGAGGTCGCCGGCTGATAGCGGACCACCAGGATGACGGCGACGCTCATCGATAGGAGTGCGAATCCACTCAAGCGCCAGGAATAGATCGCGGACAGGTCTCGGGCCGGGAAGCGCAAACGACAGTCGCGACAGCGAAAGAACCGACTCAGCAGGGGAAGACTCTTGCGGCTCGGGTCCGACGCCTTTTTATGGGAGTGGCGGACATTGCTGCTGCCGCATTGAGGGCATTTGACTGTGGGCATGGACGGAATACACAAAGGGTTCGGGGCCGCGACGGGCAAGCTCCGTGTCGCCAATTGACATTCCGGTAATCGGCACGTTCAAGAGTAGCTGGGAGCATGAGGATTGGTCAACGTGGAGTGTTTCGCCATCGCCGCCAGCGTCGAGGCGAGAACCTGTCCCAGCTCAGGATCTTGGTCGACTCTGCCGATTCAGGTAAGATTCCGCCTCGGATTTGGCCGGGCGCAGTGGTACGCGGATGATGCAACTCTTGGCGATCGCCGGCGGCGGGGCGCTCGGTGCCATGGCGCGCTTCGGCGTCTCGACCGGCGTTTACCGGCTGTTCGGTCGCGACTTCCCCTGGGGCACCCTAGCCGTGAACGGGCTCGGCTCCTACGCGATGGGACTGCTGTTCGTGCTATTCCTGGAGCGCGGCCTGGTGGCGCCGGAGCTGCGCGCGGCGGTGCTCGTCGGCTTTCTCGGCTCGTTCACCACCTTCTCGACCTTCTCGCTCGAAACGCTGACGCTGGTGGAGCAGGGCGAGACGATCCGCGCGTTGCTGAATGTCGCTGGCAGTGTGCTGCTCTGTCTCGGGGCCTGCTGGGCCGGTATCCTCAGCGCGCGGTTGCTATGATCCACTGCCGGGTGGTGTCGGTGACGGAACGGCAAGGCCAAGCATGGCGTCCGATGCGCCACTCATCATTCACGACATGCGCGCTCCACGCCTGCGCGCTCGCGACAAACCCGACACGCCATCATGCTTGATCCCAAACTTCTTCGCGGCGAACTCGATCAGGTCGCCGCCCAGCTCGCGCGCCGCGGCTTCCGCTTGGACACCGCTCGCATCGAGGCCCTGGAGACCCGCCGCAAGACGCTGCAGGGCGAGGTGCAGGAGCTACAGAACCAGCGCAACGTCAAATCCAAGGCGATCGGCAAGGCCAAGGCCGCCGGCGAGGACATCGCGCCGATCAAGGCCGAGGTCGCCGCCTTCGCCGATCGCCTGAAGGCGATGGATGCCGAACTCGAAAGCCTCCAGGCCGAGCTGCGCGAGATCGCCCTCGGCATCCCCAATCTGCCCGACGCCAGCGTGCCCGATGGCGCCGATGAGACCGCCAACCGCGTCGAACGGCGCTGGGGCGAGCCGCGCGCGTTCGATTTCGCGCCCAAGGATCATGTCGATCTCGGCGTGCCGGCCGGTTGGATCGATTTCGATGCCGCCGCCAAGCTCACCGCCTCGCGCTTCGCCGTGCTCAATGGCCCGATGGCGCGGCTGCACCGCGCGCTGATCCAGTTCATGCTCGATCTGCACAGCGAGGAGCATGGCTACAGCGAGACCTCTGTGCCCTACCTGGTCAATGCCGACAGCCTGCGCGGCACCGGTCAGCTGCCCAAGTTCGAGGAAGACCTGTTCCGGGTACCGGGGCCGGAGCGCGACTTCTATCTGATCCCGACCGCCGAGGTGCCGGTCACCAACCTGGTCCGCGATCTGATCTGCGATGCCGAGAGCCTGCCGCGCAAATGGGTCGCGCATACGCCCTGCTTTCGCAGCGAGGCCGGCTCCTACGGCAAGGACACGCGCGGCATGATCCGCCAGCATCAGTTCGAGAAGGTCGAGCTGGTGCAGGCGGTGCGCCCGGAGGACTCATTCGCCGCGCTGGAAGCGCTCACCGGCCATGCCGAGACGGTACTGCAACGGCTCGGGCTGCCCTATCAGGTGGTCACGCTCTGCACCGGCGATCTCGGCTTCTCGGCGGTGAAGACCTACGATCTCGAGGTCTGGCTGCCGGGCCAGCAGCGTTATCGCGAGATCTCCTCCTGCTCCTGCTTCGGCGACTTCCAGGCGCGCCGGCTGCAGGCACGCTGGCGCAATCCCAAGACCAACAAGCCCGAACTGCTGCACACGCTGAACGGCTCCGGGCTGGCGGTCGGGCGCACGCTGGTCGCGGTGTTGGAGAATTATCAGCAGGCCGATGGTAGCATCGAGGTGCCGGAGGTGCTTCAGCCGTACATGCGTGGCTTGACGGCCCTAGAGCCGACTCGCTGATCCGCGTCACTCATCCTTGACCGCAACGGTGCCATGAAAGAGCCCATACCAACCCCGCCATCGACCTCAAACGCATCGACCTCCAACGCGCAGATCATCTACATCCTCTATCTGGTCAGCCTGGTGGTTGGCGTCACCGGTATCGTCGGCGTGATCATGGCCTATGTGTATCGCGGCGATGCGCCGGACTGGCTACGAAGCCACTATCGATTCCAGATCCGCACCTTTTGGATCGGGCTGCTCTATGTCGTCCTGGGGATGCTGCTTAGTGTGGTGCTGGTCGGTTTCTTGCTGCTGTTGTTCTGGCTGGTCTGGCTCATCCTGCGCTGCGTGAAGGGCCTACAGCAGCTCGAGCGCCGCGAGCCGGTGACCGACGTCGAGACCTGGCTGTGGCCGAAATAGCGGAGTGGCTCAAGGCGGGCTCGAGTCCGCTGTCGATCGCTAGACTGGCAGGGGCGGCTCGCGAACGGATCGCGCTTCCCTGCGTCCAATGGACCGCTGCCGTTCAGCACGCATGTCCCCCCATATAATCTCTGGAAATAATCTCTGGAACCGGTTGCCATGCCCCGCCAACACTTGCCCATCGGCATCCAGACCTTCCGCAAGATCCGCGAAGGCGATTACTACTACGTCGACAAGACCGGCTTCGCGCTGCGGCTGATCGAGGAGGGGACACATTACTTCCTCTCGCGCCCGCGCCGCTTCGGCAAGAGCCTGTTCCTCGATACCCTCGCCGAGCTGTTCAGCGGCCATCAGGCGCTGTTCGAGGGACTCGAAGCCGATGAGCGCTGGGATTGGTCGCGCCGCTCTCCGGTGATTCGATTGAGCTTTGGCGGCGGCATCGTCGGCAAACCGGCCGATCTTGAGGTCAAGATTCGCGAGCAGCTCGACATCAATCAGCAGGCACTCGGCCTGCATTGCAACCAGTCCAGCGTCGGTGGCGGCTTTGCCGAACTGATCCGCAGCGCCCACGCGGCGACCGGTGAGCGGGTGGTGGTGCTGGTCGATGAATACGACAAGCCGATCCTCGACAACCTGCAAGATCCCGACAGCGCGCGGGCGATGCGCGATGGACTGAGAAACCTGTACTCGGTGATCAAGGATTCCGACGCGCACATCCGCTTCGCCTTCCTCACGGGCGTGAGCAAGTTCAGTAAGGTGAGCCTGTTCTCGGGGCTGAATAACCTCAAGGACATCACCGTCGATGCCCGTTACTCAGCCCTCTGCGGATATACCGAGGCCGATCTCGACCGGGTCTTTGCTGCCGAATTGGACGGCCTGGACCGAGCCCAGATCCGCACCTGGTACAACGGCTACAACTGGACCGGCGAGGCGGTCTACAACCCCTTCGATCTGCTGTTGTTGTTCGATACGCACCAGTTTCGCCCCTGGTGGTTCGAGACCGGCTCGCCGAGCTTCCTGGTCGATCTGCTCACCGAGCGTCAGACCTTCCTGCCCGACCTTGGCTGGCTCGTGGCCAGCGAGCAACTGCTGTCGGCCTTCGATGTGGACTATATCAGCAGTGAGGCGCTGCTCTTCCAGGCCGGCTATCTGACGATTGCCCACGAGCAGCAGTTCGGTGCCTTCATCGAGTATCGACTGCGCTACCCCAACCTGGAGGTGCAAGCCAGTCTCAACGGCGCCCTGCTCAATGTGTTGCGCGCGCGCGCCTCCAGCACCGCAGAGCAGACCGGGCGACTCTATCGATTACTGTTGGCCAATGACTTCGCCGGCCTCGAACAATTGTTCACCGCCTTTTTCGCCAGCATCCCGCACGATTGGTATCGCAACAATCCCATCGCCCAGTACGAGGGCTACTATGCCAGCGTGTTCTATGCCTACTTTGCCAGTCTCGGGCTGGACCTGACGCCAGAGGAAAGCAGCAACGCCGGGCGGCTGGATCTGGCGCTGCGCTTCAACGCCCAGGTCTATCTGTTCGAGTTCAAAGTGGTCGAGCTGGTGCCCGAGGGCAGGGCGCTGGCGCAGATCAAGGAACGCGGCTATGCGGAGAAATACCGCACCAGCGGCGAGCCGATCCATCTGATCGGGGTGGAATTCAGTCGCGAGCAGCGGCAGGTGGTTGGCTTTGAGGTCGAGTGCCTGGACGGCCCCAGCGACGCCGCGCGAGCAACCTAGCCACAATCGCTGACACAACCAGCCTATCGCCCCTTGCGCGGCGACTTGGCGACCTTGGGTGCCTTGGATGTTTTCGGTGACTTGGTGGCCTTGGCCGCCTTGGCCGCTTTTGGCGCTTTTGGCGCCGAGACCTGCGCCCGCGCCTTGACCGGCTCGCCGTCGGAGATCGCGAGCACCAGGCCCAGGCTCGCAAAGACCGTCAGCAGGCTGCTGCCGCCGTGGCTGATCAACGGCAGCGTGATGCCGGTGAGCGGCAGGGCCTTGGTCACGCCACCGATGTTCAGCACCGTCTGCACGCTCAGCACGGTGGCCACGCCGGTGGCGGCCATCAGCCCGAACGGCGTGCGCGCGCGCGCCGCCAAGGTCAGCAAGCGGGTCAGCAGCACCGCGAACAGCAGCAGCAACAGCAGGCTGCCGGCAAAGCCCAGCTCTTCGGCCCAGACCGCATAGATCAGGTCCGATTCCGCGATCGGCGTATAGCGGGGCCGCGCCTCGCTGAAGCCCTCGCCCCAGAGTCCGCCCGCGTACATCCCGGACAGCCCCTGCAACACCTGCCAACCGGCCCCGGTGGGATCGGCAAAGGGATTCAGCCAGGCCTCGACGCGCCGCTGTCCGTGGCTGAAGAGGCCGAGCAGGGCGGCACCAGCCACGCCGGCCACCGCCAAGCCATAGAGCAGGTAACCGGGATGCCGGGTGCCTGCGGCCAAGACCGCGAGCAGCATGAGTGCCAGGATCAGCACCAGCCCGAGGTCACGCTGCAACAGCAACATCGTCAGCAGCAGCGCCCAGACCAACAGCAGCGGCCAGAGCCTGCGCAGCGGCGGCAGCCAACCACGCCAGCGACTGAGCGGCTTCAGATGTCGGTCGATATAGGCGGCGGTGAACAACACCATGGTCAGCTTCAGCAGCTCGGTCGGGGTGATGAAGCCGAGGCCGTACACCGCGCCGCGATAGCGTTGACCGGTCACCAACACCAGCGCCATGAGCAGCAGCGACAGTCCGGCCCAGAGCCAGGTCGCGCGCGCGGCGAGCCGATAGCGGCCATGACGCCCGGCGAGCGCGAGGCCCACCATCAGTGCCAGCCCAAGCGGCAGCAAGAGCAGCTTCGACCCGCTCAGCGATTCGACGCCGTAGAGCCCGGCCCGCGCTTGCGCGATCAGGCCGACCGCGCTCAGCAGCGCCGCGACCGGGAGCACGAGCTGATCGCCCCGGAAGCGCGCCAGCACGAGCAGCAGATGGGCGCTGACGCAGGCGCCGAAAACGACGACCAAGGGCATCAGGGCGCTGAACCGCACAGCCAGCCCCTGCCTGGGCCCGGTGCCGAGCAACATCAGATACCCGAGCAGCGCGATCAGCAGCGCCCCTAGCAACAGTTGGCGCTCTGGCGCGCGCAGCCGCCAGGCATCCTCGCGACGGGTTGGCATGCCGCGCCTTGCCATGGCTAGCAACGACTCATCGTCACAGCCCTTGCTCCGCCGCCTTGAGCAGCAGATCGCGCGCGATCGGCGCCGCCACCGTCGAGCCGTAGCCGCCATGCTCGACCAACACCGCCACCGCGAGCCGTGGCGCCGACGCCGGTGCAAAGCCGATGAACCAGCTATGCGAGGCCCCTTGCGGATTCTCGGCGGTGCCGGTCTTGCCGGCGATCTCGAGTCCGGCGCTGTCGATCCCGCGCGCGGTGCCCTCGCTCACCGCGCGTCGCAGCATCGCCCGCAGCCGACGCGCGCTCTCGGCGCTCATGAAACGCGCCAGCGCCTCCGGCGCCGAGTCGCGCAGCAGACGCGGACGCAGCGCGATCCCATCATTGGCGATCGCCGCCGCGACCAAGGCCATGTACGCCGGCGTTGCCGTGACCCGACCCTGACCGATCGCCGCCTGCGCCAGCCCGTAACGATCGCGCTCGGGGATCGGCTCCAGCCGCGCGGCCTGTAGCTGCGGCGCACCGCCGACAAAGGCGATCGAGCGGTTGAAATGGAACCGCTGACCCGTGCTGGCAAAGGCCTGATGGCCACCCAGGATGGCGAGCTGCGCGAAGAAGACGTTCGACGACTTGGCCAGCGCCGCCGAGAGATCGAGCGGGCCATGTCCGGCCCAGGTCCGGCCGGCGCGCCGCGCCTCGTAGTATTCGTGATCGCGGATCGGCCGATAGCGATCCGAGGTGGTGTAACCCTCGGCGGGACAACTCAAGCGGCCCTTGAAGCCCATCTCCAGGGCCTGCGCGGCGAGCACCACCTTGAACGCCGAGCCGGGCGGATACTGGCCCTGAGTGGCCCGATTCAGGAGCAGGTTGGTCGCCTCCGCGCCCGTGAACAGATCCGGTTGCAGCCGATTGGGATCGAAGCTCGGCACGCTCGCCAACACCAGCACGGCGCCATCGGCGGGCCGCAGCATCGCCACGGCGCCGCGTCCGAACGGTTTCGCCGCCGCGATCCGCTCCACCGCCAGCTGCTGCAGCTCGGCATCCAGGGTGGTGACCAGATCCTGACCACGCGGGCGCTTGCTCTGGGTCAGCACCTGACGTCCGAGTTCGCCCCAGTCGCCGAGACTCCTCAGCGTGGCGCCATTGAGCGCGCGATTGGCGCTGGCCTCGATGCCGCTCAGCCCAAACCGCGCATCGGCATAGCCGACCACATGCGCAAAGGCGGGCCCATAGGGATAGACCCGCTCGGCGGCGCCAGCGCGATTGCGACTCTCGGCCAAGACCCGACCACGCCGATCGAGGATGCGCCCGCGCTGAATCCAGTGCGCGGGATTGAATTGGCGGCGGTCATGCGACTGCATGAAGGCGATGAACCGCGGCCGCGCCGTGCCGCCGAGTTGCCAGGTCGCCTGATAGACCAGGATCGCCAGCAGGGCCAGCATCAGCAGCGCCACCGCCGGGCGCAGCCAAGCGCGCGGCCGCGCCAGATGCCGCAGCGGCACGGCGGCGCGCAGTCGCAAGGCCTGCCAGAGCCAGAACAGCAACGCGAGTCCAAAGGCCAGATGCAGGCCGACACGCATGGCCTCCCAGGACGGCGAGCGGAACAGGTCGTTGAGCAGATCCATGGCAGGCGCAAGCATACCCGAGAACCTCGTCGCGCTTGCGGCTACAATCGGTTCGATGACCCTGTCCAAGCAAGGCGCGCCGTCACCAGCGCCGCGCATCCCCAGGGTTCGATGCAGACAAGCCGGCGAATCGCTCGCCCGACCCAGCGGAGTCCAAGATGCCCCAAGACCCATCCCGCCACGGCCGCACCGGCCAGACCATCGATGGCAACAAACTCGACCGCATCGTCGCCGACGCCCGCCGCGCGATGGACGAGCGCGCCGCCGGTTACCGCGAGCAGGCGCTCAAGCTCTACCCTTGGGTGTGCGGACGCTGCGCGCGCGAGTTCGATCGCAGCAACCTGCGCGAGCTGACCGTGCATCACAAGGACATGGACCACGACAACAATCCGCCCGACGGCAGCAACTGGGAGCTACTCTGCCTCTACTGCCACGACAACGAGCATCAGAAGTACGAAGAGCATCTGGCCGCCGTCGCCGCCGGGCGCGATACCAGCGCCACCGGTGGACGCACCGCCGCGCCCAGCACCCACAATCCCTTTGCCGGACTCGCCGATCTGATGAAGAAAGACTGACGCGCGCCAGCCAAGCATCGG
>NZ_JBKHDN010000092.1:0-10285 GCF_046541315.1 Halochromatium sp.
CACTGGCACCGTCACTGGCACGGCAAACAAACCAAGATGCGTCCAAGGATGCCGCTCCCACCGCAAGTACAGCATCCGCTGACCGGGCGTGGAACCGCGATCGCACCCGCAGCCGGTGACACCGGCCACCGCGAGCAGATCGCCTTGACCATCGACCAGCAGCGGCACATAGGGCCGCAGCCAGGCGGGCACATCGCTCTGTTGAAAGAGATTCTTGAGGGTACGACTGGGCCGATTCGGTTGCCGGCAAGGCAAGCGCGGCCGGCCAAAGCGAACGGTCATGGAAGGCGCATGAGGCAACGCTTGGCAGGATGCCAAGCCCGCCGCCGGGCGCGCTGAGTCAGCGGCCTCGAGGCTCAGCGTCCCCAAGCCCATCGGCAGCTGCAGTGGCTGCCATCCATCCCAGCCCAGCGCGGTCTCCGGGCGCGGCGGCAAGGGCGCAAGCGCGAACAGATCATCGCGGTAGCGACGCAGCTCGCACCCCTCCCAGGCGACGAGGGGCTGGGCATCGGCGCGCGCGCACAGGACCTCGCCCAAGATCGTCTCCAAGCGCCGCCTATTCGTCGCTCGAAAGCCTTGCCGAGCCAGCCAGCGCCGCAGCACCGCGCGGGCGCGCTCAGGCGCCAGTGTCGACAGGCGCGCCGCCGAGAGCGTTCCCGGTCGTGAGCCGGCAACCGTCGGCAGCTGCTCATCGGCCAGCGTGTCGATCAGCGCCGCCGCCTCGGCACAGTGGGCAGCGCTCCGCGCGATGGTGGTGGCCGCTGATGGCCAGCGCTGGCGCAGGATCGGCATGACCTGATGGCGCAACAGGTTGCGGTCGAAATCGGGATCCTGGTTGGAGGGATCCTCGATCCAGCGCAGCCGATGCTCCTCGGCGTAAGCACGCAGATCGGCCTGAGAGACGTCGAGCAGCGGTCGCACCAAGACGCCGGCCCCAAGCGCTGCGCGCGCGGGCATCGCGGCCAGACCATGGACACCGCTCCCGCGCAGCAACGCCAGCAGCAGGGTCTCGGCCTGATCATCGCGATGTTGGGCGGTGGCGAGCCAGTCGCCAGGCTCCAGGCAGTCGGCGAAGAGGCGCTGACGCGCCGCGCGCGCCAGCGCCTCGAGGCTCTCGCCGGGTTGGCGCGCGATCCGCGCCTGCCGCACCTGGTAGGCCACGCCGAGCTGATCGCAGACGCGACGGCAATGGCGCGCCCAGTCAGCGGAACGCGGATGCAGACCGTGGTCGATGTGAATCGCCTTCAGCGACAGGTCGAGATCGAGCGCATCGCGCAGCTGCGCGCAGGCATGCAAGAGCACCGTTGAGTCAACGCCGCCGCTGTAGGCGATCCAGAGCCGGGCTGGCCGTGGTTGCTCGGTCAGCAGCGGAGATAAACGATCGGCGGAGAAGACGGGCATGACAGCGAGAGCGCGGCGCACGGCACCCGGCAGCCGTCCGCTGGTTGGGGGGCGCGGCGCGCGGCCGCGTGCGGACTCCGGCAGGCGGCGCACGCGCGCTTGGTCACGTTCAGACGCCCCTACCCCTTGAAACGACCGTAGCTGCGCAGGCGCTGGTAACGGGCCTCGATGAGCTCGTCGGGCGACTGACTGGCGACTCGCGACAACTCATCGACCAGCACCATCTTCAGCGACGCGGCGGTATCCTCGACATTGCGATGCGCGCCACCACGCGGCTCCGGCACCACCGCGTCCACCAGCCCGAACTCATAGAGCCGATCGGAGGTGATCGCCATCGCCTCGGCGGCGGACTGCGCCTTGTCGGCGCTCTTCCACAGGATCGAGGCACAGCCCTCCGGCGAGATCACCGAGTAGGTGCTGAACTGGAGCATGATCAGCCGATCGCCGACGCCGATGGCCAAGGCGCCGCCGGAACCGCCCTCGCCGGTCACGGTGACGATGATCGGCACCCGCAGCCCGGCCATCACCTGCAGGTTGCGCGCGATCGCCTCGCTCTGACCGCGCTCCTCGGCGCCGACGCCGGGATAGGCGCCCGGGGTATCGATGAAGGTCAGGATCGGCAACCCAAAGCGCTCGGCGAGCTGCATCAGCCGGAGCGCCTTGCGATAGCCCTCGGGCCGCGGCATGCCGAAGTTGCGCTGGATCTTCTCCTTGGTATCGCGGCCCTTTTGCTGGCCGATCACCATCACCGCCTGGCCATCGAGACGCGCGAGGCCGCCGACGATGGCGCGGTCGTCGGCGAAGGCGCGATCCCCGTGCAATTCCTGAAAGCCATCGAAGATGCGATCGACATAATCGAGGAAATAGGGGCGCAGCGGATGGCGCGACAGCTGCGAGATCTGCCACGGCGTCAGCGACGAGAAGATCTGTTCGGTCAGCGCCCGGCTCTTGGTCTCGAGATGCTGGATCTCGTCGGCGATATTGATGCCATCCTCATCGTCGCCATCATGGCGCGCGAGATGCTGGGCGCCCAGCGTGGCACCGATATGCCGCAGCTCTTCGATCTTGGCCTCAAGCTCGGCGACCGGTTGTTCGAATTCGAGAAAGTTCAGGTCCATGGGGCGTGGATTCTACGTGAAAGCAGGGGCTCGGCGACAGTCGAGATTTTCGATTGCCGCAGACACCGCGCCTGCGGATCGGCTATTCTCGGGGGCTTCGTGTCTTCCAGTCGATCGCCAGCCGTCAACCGCATGACACCACAACCAGACTCCCGCTACATCGTCCTGATCAGCGTCCACGGACTCATTCGCGGTCAGCAACTCGAACTTGGCCGCGATGCCGATACCGGCGGCCAAACGCTCTATGTGGTCGAACTCGCGCGGGCGCTGGCCCAGCGCGACGACATCGAGCGCGTCGACCTGTTCACGCGGCTCGTCGATGACGACCATGTCAGCGAGGACTACCGCCAACCGCTCGAGGAGATCGGGCCGCATGCGCGCATCGTGCGGATCGAAGCCGGCCCGGCCGAATATCTGCCCAAAGAACAGCTCTGGGATTACCTGGATACCTTCGCCGACAACATGCTCGGCTTCCTGCGCGACCAGGCCATCGCGCCGACGCTGATCCACAGCCATTATGCCGATGCCGGCTATGTCGGCACCCGCGTCTCGAATCAGCTCGGCGTGCCGCTGGTGCACACCGGGCACTCGCTCGGACGCGTCAAGCGCCGCCGACTGCTGGCCTCGGGCGTCAAGCAGGAGGTCATCGACAACCGCTACAACATGGATCGGCGCATCAATGCCGAGGAAGAAACGCTCGCCGCCGCCAGCCTCGTGGTCACCAGCACCAGCCAGGAGATCCAGGAGCAGTACGGGCTCTACGATCACTACCAGCCCGAGCGCATGTCGGTGATCCCGCCGGGCACGGATCTGACCCGCTTCCATCCAGCCGATGGCAGCGAGCAAACCGCGCCGATCAAGCAGGAGCTGGCGCGCTTCCTGCGCGAGCCGAAGAAGCCGCTGGTGCTCGCGCTGTCGCGCCCGGACGAGCGCAAGAACATCGCCACCCTGGTCGATGCCTTCGGCGAATCCGAGGAGCTACGGCAACAGGCCAACCTGGTGATCGTGGCCGGCAATCGCGACGATATCCGCGATCTCGACAGCGGCGCCCAGCAGGTGCTGACCGACATCCTGATCCTGATCGATCTGCACGACCTCTACGGCAAGGTCGCCTATCCGAAGCATCATTCCGCCGACGAGGTGCCGATCCTCTACCAACTCGCGGCGGCCTCGCGCGGGGTCTTCGTCAACCCGGCCTTGACCGAACCGTTCGGCCTGACCCTGATCGAGGCCGCCGCCAGCGGCCTGCCGATCGTCGCCACCGAGGACGGCGGGCCGATCGACATCATCAACCATTGCAACAACGGCATCCTCATCGACCCGCTCGACAAGCAGGACATCACCAAGGCCCTGCTGAAGGTGATCAGCGATGCCGCGCGCTGGCGCACCCTGGCCAAGAACGGCATCAATGGCGTGAAGGCGCATTATTCCTGGCAGGCGCATGCCGAGAGCTACCTGCAGGCGATCAGGCCCCTGCTCGACCAGGTCAAGCCGCCACCGATGGCGCCGGTTGCGCGCCGGCCGATGCTCTATCACGACCGCGCCATCTTCACCGACCTCGATCAGAACCTGCTCGGCGATCCCGACTCGCTCGCAGATTTCCTGCGCATCATGCGCGAGAACCGCCGTTGCACCAGCTTCGGCATCGCCACCGGTCGGCGCCTGGACTCGGCGCTCGCGGTCATGCGCCGCTACGGCATCCCGCGCCCGGATGTGCTGATCACCGCGCTCGGCACCGAGATCTACTATGCCCCGCAACTGACCGCCGACGATGCCTGGGCGCGCCACATCGACCATCTCTGGTATCCGCGGCGGGTGCGCGACGTGCTCGCGGATCTCCCCGGGATCAAGCGCCAGCCGAAGTCCGAGCAGAGCCGTTACAAGGTCAGCTTCTACATCGACCCCGAGCATGCCCCCTGTCTGGAGGAGATCGGCAGCATCCTGCATCAGGCCGATCTCAACGTGCATCTCAACCTCTCCTTTGGCCAGTTCCTCGACGTGGTGCCGGCGCGCGCCTCCAAGGGCCTGGCACTGCGCTATGTCGCGGATCAGTTCGGCATCCCGCTCGAACATTGCCTGACCGCCGGCGGCTCCGGCGCCGACGAGGACATGATGCGCGGCAATACCCTCGCCGTGGTGGTCGCCAACCGCCACCACGAGGAACTCTCGCGGCTCACCGATACCGAGAGCATCTACTTCGCCGAACAGCCGTTCGCGGCCGGCATCCTGGAGGCGATCGAGCACTATCAGTTCTTCGATGCCTGTCAGGTGCCGCGCCCGCCCGAGGCGGCGAAGGGCGCGCAGGCGGAGGCGGCGAAAGACGCCGAGGGCGAGGACGCAACAAGCCCCGAGACCGACGGCTGAACCGCGTCTGGGGTAGCACCGAGCACGACCTCAATCGGCGCCGACCGGCGCCCCGATGAGGTCGTGCTCGGTGCTGGCGATCAGGTCGACCTCGATGAAATCGCCGGGCTCGAGTTCCCAGGCCCCGTCGATCAAGACCCGGCCATCGATCTCCGGCGCATCGGCGGCGCTGCGCGCGACCACCTGCTCCTCGTGCACTTCATCGACGAGGACGATCGCGCGCTGGCCGACGCGCTCGGCGAGCTTGGCGCGGCTGATCTCGCCCTGCACGGCCATGAACCGCGCCCGGCGCTCCTCTTTCAACGCCTCCGGCACCGGGTCGGGCAGCGCATTCGCTGCGGCGCCCGCGACCGGCGAGTAGCTGAAACAGCCGACCCGATCCAGCCGCGCCTCGCGCAGGAACCCCAGGAGCTGCTCGAAATCGGCCTCGGTCTCGCCCGGAAAACCGACGATGAAGGTGCTGCGCAAGACCAGTTCCGGGCACAGGCGGCGCCAGTCGGCGAGCCGTTCGAGCACCTGCTCGGTCGCCGCCGGGCGGCGCATCGCCTTGAGCACGCTCGGACTGCCATGCTGCAACGGCATATCCAGATAGGGCAGGATCAGCGCGTCGGCCATCAGCGGGATCAGCCGGTCGACCTGCGGATAGGGATAGACATAGTGCAGCCGTATCCAGGCCTGCAATTCGCCGAGCGTGCGCGCCAGGGTCTCGATCTCGGTCTTCAACGGCCGACCCCGCCAGAAGTCCGGGCGGTAGCGCGTATCCAGCCCGTAGGCGCTGGTGTCCTGCGAGATCACCAGCAGCTCGCGCACGCCGGCCTCGACCAGCCCATGCGCCTCGTCGAGGATGCCGCCGATCGGCCGGCTGACCAGATCACCGCGCAGGTTCGGGATGATGCAGAAGCGGCAGCGATGGTTGCAGCCCTCGCTGATCTTGAGGTAGGCGTAGTGGCCCGGGGTCAGCTTGATGCCCTGCGGCGGCACCAGATCCAGGAACGGATCGTGCTCGGGGCGCGGCAGGTGCGCGTGGACCGCTGCCATCACCGCGTCCTCGGCCTGCGGGCCGGTCACCGCCAACACCTCGGGATGCGCCGCGCGGATGACCTCGGCCCGGGCGCCCAGACAGCCGGTGACGATCACCCGGCCATGCTCGTCGAGGGCCTCGCCGATCGCCTCCAGCGATTCGTCGATGGCGGCATCGATGAAGCCGCAGGTATTCACCACCACCAGATCGGCGCTGGCATAGTCGGCGGCGATCGCATAGCCATCCGCCCGCAGCCGGGTCAGGATGCGCTCGGAATCGACCGTCGCCTTCGGGCAGCCGAGGCTGATGAAACCGACCTTGGGGATTGCTGTTTTCGTCATGGAAGGACTGTCGGGACTCGACCTCGGGCATTTGCCAACAGCGCTCCATCATAAACCAAGCGCATCGCAAGGCCTCGTCGCGGCGCGACACCGAACCGATCCGATCAGCGCCCATCCGGTGCAGCCATCGCCGATCCGGTTATACTCGCCCGTCAGCATCCGCATGCTGTGGCTTGAGCAGAGGGCTCCATCAAGGATTCAGGAGGTCAGGATGCCGCGTTTCCTGCACACTGCCGATTGGCAGATCGGGCGCCAGTATGGGCGTTTCGCGCCTGCCGACGCCGCCGCCATCGCCGAGGCGCGCTTCACGGCGGTCGAGCGGCTGGCGGCGCTCGCGACAGCGCAGCAGGTCGCTGCGGTGCTGGTGGCCGGCGATGTGTTCGATGCCCAGACCGTCTCCGATCGCACCATCCGCCGGCTGTTCAATGCCATGCAGGGCTATGCCGGTCCCTGGCTGCTGTTGCCCGGCAATCATGACGCCGCGCTCGCCGAGAGCGTCTGGAGCCGGGCCCGGCGCATCGGCGCGGTGCCCGACACCGTCGAACTCCTGCTCGAACCCGAGCCGCGCCTCTATCCCGACGCCGGTTTCGCATTGCTCCCGGCACCCCTCACCCAGCGCCAGACCATGACCGATCTGACCGCCTGGTTCGACCAGACCGCGACGCCGCCCGGGCTGTTGCGCATCGGGCTCGCGCACGGCAGCGTGCAGGGCCTGCTCGCCGAGGCGATCGACTCGGCCAACCCGATCGCCGCCGACCGCGCCGAGCGCGCCCGACTCGATTACCTTGCGCTCGGCGACTGGCATGGTCTCAAGCAGATCGATGCGCGCACCTGGTACAGCGGCACGCCGGAGCAGGATCGCTTCAAGGACAACGGCGCCGGGCAGGCGCTGTTGGTCGAGATCGATCGGGCGGGGTCTCCAGCCGCCCCGCGCGTCACCCCCTACCCGATCGGCACCTACCATTGGCAGCGTTGGCCAGTCGAGCTGCGGCTGGCCAGCGACGCCGAGGCGCTGATGGAACGGTTGCAAGCGTTGGCCCCAAACAGCGTGCTGCGCCTCCAACTCAGCGGCACGCTCGACCTAGGCGCCTATCGGCAGCTCCAAGCCGCGCTCGCGGTCGCCGAGGGCCGCTGCCGCAGCCTCGAGGTCGACGCCGACGACCTGCGTCTGACCCCCACCGATACCGATCTCGCGGCCCTCCAGGTCGACGGCTATCTCGGCGACGTCATCGCCACCCTGCGCGAGCGCCAGCACGGCGACGACGCCGAGATCGCCCGCGAGGCGCTGCTCATCCTCGCCGACCTGCTGCACGCGCAGCACACTCCCGACGGGGCGACGCCATGCAGCTGAAACGCCTGCGCATCGCCCAGCTGCGTCGGTTTCAGCAGCCGCTGGAATTGGCCGACCTCGAGCCTGGCATCAACCTCATCACCGGTCCCAACGAATCCGGCAAGAGCACCCTGGTGCGCGCCATTCGCGCCGCCTTCTTCGAGCGCCATCGCTCCGGCCGCGTCACCGATCTGCAACCGTATGGCGACTCCTCGGCCGCGCCCGAGGTCGAACTCGAGTTCTGCTGGCAGGACCAGGCCTGGCATCTCAGCAAGCGCTTCCTGGCCCGCAAGCGCTGCGATCTGCGCATCCACAGCATCGACTGTCTCGACAGCGAGGCCAGCAGCGAGGCGCTCAACGGCGACGAGGCCGAGGAGCGGCTCGCCGAACTGCTCGGCTTCAGCCATCCCGGCCGCGGCGCCAGCAAGGCCGAGCACTGGGGCATCCCCGGCCTGCTGTGGATCGAGCAAGGCGCCGGCCATGAACTCCGCGATGCGGTCGAACACGCCGGCCATCACCTGCACACCGCGCTCGGCAGCGAACTCGGCGAGGTCGCCAGCAGCAGTGGCGACGCGATCCTCCAGGCCGTCGAGACGCAGAAGAAGGCGCTGCTGACCGCCGCCACCAACCGCCCGAGCGGCGAGTACAAGGCGCAGCAGCAAGCACTCGCGGAGCACCGGCAGGCGCTGACCGAGCTGGACGCGCGCATCGCCGCCTACCGCGACCAGGTCGATCGCCTGGCGACACTGCGCCAGCAGCATGTCGAGGATCGGCGCGCCAAGCCCTGGGAGGTATTGCGCGCGCAACAGCAGGCCGCCCAGGCCCAGCTCGACCAGGTCGAGCAATGGCAACAGGCGCAAGCCAACGACACCCGGCAACACACGCAGATCCAACGCCAGATCGAGTTATTGCGCAGCCAGCTCAAGGGGTTGGAGCAGCAGCACGACACCTTGGAGCAACGCCAAGCCGCCGAGCAGAAGGCACGCGAGCGGCTGGCCAGCCTCAGCGCCCGCGGTCCCGCCCTCGCCGAGACCTTGGCGCACGCCCAAACCGACTACCAAGCGGCCCGCGAGCGCGCTCGGCAGGCGCGGCAACAGCAACAGCGGCGGCACCAGCGGCAAACCCTCGCGCAGCTCGAACGCCAACGCCAGGCGCTCGCCGATCACCTCAAGCAAGCGCACCAGGTCCAGGCCGACCTGCTCGCACAACGCCAGCAGTTGCAACAGGCGCGCATCGACCCGCGCCAGCTCGAGGAACTGCGCGGCGCCGAGCAAGCCCGCAGCGAACTCGAGATCCGCCGCCAAGCCATCGCCACCCGGGTGCGCTTCGAGCTGGAACCGAGGCGGCAACTCAGGCTAGGCGCCGCGACCCTCGCCGACAGCGGCGAGGAGCTGCTGCTCGAGCCGGCCGAGCTACTGATCCCCGAGATCGGGCGCCTGCGGATCATTCCCGGCGGCGAGGACCTGAGCGCCCTGGCGCGCGAGCATCAGCGCCTGAGCGAGCGCATCGACGCCCTCCGCGCGCAGCTCAGGGTCGCCGACCTCGCCGCGGCCGAGGCGCGCGCGATCAGCGCGCAGATCCTGGCGGCCAGGATCCAGGCCAATCAGGAGCGATTGAACTCGCTCGCGCCTGAAGGCGTCGATCTGCTCGCGCAACAGCAACAGGAACTGCAACGACAGCATGCCGAGATCAGCGCCGCCCTGCGGGCAACCCCTGAGTCGCCGCAAGCAGACGCGGCGTCGCCCCTGGACCTCAAGCAAGCCGAGGCCCGGCTCGAGACCGCCCATCAAGCCCTGAAAGCGGCCGAGCAGGCCCAGCACGCCCATCAGCTCGCGCTCAGCACCGCGCAAAGCGAGGCGCACAGCAGCGCCGCCGAGCGCCAGCGATTGCAGACCGAACTCGAAGCGCCCGAGCGCCAGGCGCAACTCCAATCGCTTGATCGGTCCCTGACCGATGCACGGGCCGAGCGGCAAACCATCGAGCAGCGCATCGACGCGCGTCAACAGCGGATCGAGGCCGCGCGCCCGGAGATCCTGCGGCAGGATGTGGCACGCTTCGCGACCAGTGCCGAACAGATCGAAAACGCCGCGCGGGCGCGCGAGCTGGAGCTGAACCGGCTCGAAAGCCAACTGGAGGCCCTCAGCGCCGAGGGCTTGGAGGAACAGCGCGGAGAATGCCAGCGCGCATGCGAGCAGTTGGCGCGTCGCGTGCATGCGCTCGAGCGCCGCGCCCAGGCGCTGTCGATGCTGCAGACACTGCTCCAGCAGCAGCGGCAGGCCCTCGCGCAGCGTTTGCAGGCGCCACTCCAGACGCACATCAACCGCTACCTGTCCTTGCTGTTCCCGCACGCCGGTCTGAGCGTCGACGAGCAGCTCATCCCGCAACAGATCACCCGCAATGGCAACGCCGGCGCCGAGCGCGAAGCGATCGATTCACTGAGCTTCGGCGCCCGCGAGCAGCTCGGTCTGATCAGCCGCCTCGCCTACGCCGACCTGCTGCGCGAAGCCGGCCGGCCGACGCTGATCATCCTCGATGACGCCTTGGTCCACAGCGACAGCCACCGGCGCGCGCAGATGAAGCGCATCCTCTTCGACGCCGCCCAGCGCCATCAGGTGCTGCTCTTCACCTGTCATCCGGAGCACTGGCGCGACCTCGGCGCCGCGCCGCGCGAGTTGTTCACAGGCCAGGGCGACTGAGCCCGTGTTTTCCG
>NZ_JBKHDN010000093.1:0-10152 GCF_046541315.1 Halochromatium sp.
CGGTTTTGCCGGGCCTTGGCCTGTGATAGGGTGTCTCGCCGATGACATCGTGATTGAAGTGGTCAGGGTTCCGGTCAAACTGCCTGACGGAGCGCTGAACTCGCCGCGCCGCTCTTCGAGGCCTTGGGTGATCCGTAATGACCTCCGCCGTCGAACTTGCCGACTACTGCAATCTGCTCCTCGGAGTCGAGCGTTTTACCGACTACTGCCCCAACGGGCTTCAGGTCGAAGGCGACCGCCCGCTGCGCCGGCTGGTGACGGGCGTGAGCGCGAGTCAACGCCTGATCGATGCCGCCATCGAGGCCGAGGCCGACGCGCTCTTGGTGCATCACGGCTTCTTCTGGAAGTCGGAGGCGGCGCCGCTGACCGGGCTCAAAGGGCGCCGGATCGCGACGCTGATGCGCGCCGGGTTGAGCCTGCTCGCCTATCACCTGCCCTTGGATGCCCATCCAGAGCTGGGCAATAACCGCCAGCTGGCCGATCTGCTCGGGCTCCGGCAGGCGCGCCCCGGCTCCGGCGCGGACGACCTGCTTTGGTGCGGCGAGCTTGTCGAGCCGCTGCCGGGCGCGGCGCTGGCCAGCCACATCGCGCGCCTGCTGGAACGCGAGCCTTTGCACATCGCCGTGCGCACCCGCCCGTTAAGCCGCATCGCCTGGTGTACCGGCGCGGCACAGGGCGCGATCGAGCGGGCCGCGGCCCTGGGGGTCGATGCCTACCTGAGCGGCGAGATCTCGGAACCGACCGTGCATCTCGCGCGCGAGCTGGGTATCGACTATCTGGCGCTCGGCCATCATGCGAGCGAGCGCTATGGGGTCCAGGCCTTGGGCGCGCACCTGGCCGCGAGCTTCGGCCTCGAGCATCGGTACATCGAGATCGACAATCCCGTCTGACGCCAGCAATCCCTTGATATGCCTCAAGATCCTTCGGCAAATCCATACTTTGCGCGGGTTTTTGACCTTTGTCGTGGTTCGTCGCCGCACACTCGGCTCTAATACAAACTCATGATTGGCATTGTAAAACCCTGATCAGTCGGGAGCTTTCTTGACCTGGGTTGGCCGCTTCATGGAGAATGCGCGGTCTGTTATGCAAAGCTTAGCGATATTCTTCATTTCATCATCAGTCTGTTCGACCGTCTCGTCGCGCGGGAGGTCGTTCATCGAGCCTAGCGAGGGGTCGACAAACGCATGAACGAACAAGGCACGGATAAGGGCCGCAGGCGTATCCTCGTCGCCGCAACGAGCGCAGTCGGTGCTGTCGGCGTCGGCTTTGCGGCCGTCCCTTTCATCGCCTCCATGAATCCGAGCGCCAAGGCGCGAGCCGCAGGCGCTCCGGTCGAGGCAAACGTGAGCAAGCTGGAGCCCGGCGCGCTGCTGCGCGTCAAATTCCGCGGGCAGCCGATCTGGATCGTGCATCGCACCGATAAGATGCTCGAGGCGCTGCCAACGCTGGAGTCCAAGCTGGTTGACCCGGCTTCGGAGGTCGTAACGCAGCAACCCGAGTACTGCCAGAACCCGGTACGCGCCATCAAGCCGCGCTATTTCGTGGTGATCGGTATCTGCACCCATCTGGGTTGCTCGCCGACCTATCGCCCGGAGGTCGCGCCGGACGATCTTGGCCCCGACTGGAAGGGCGGTTGGTTCTGTCCTTGCCACGGGTCGACGTTCGACCTGGCCGGACGGGTCTACAAGGGGGTTCCGGCACCGACGAATCTCGTCATCCCGAAACACACTTATTTGAACGAATCCACCATCCTCGTCGGCGAGGATGAAGAAGGAGCCGCCTGATGAGCGTTGAGACGGTCGATACAGCGCCGAGAGGGTTTCTCGGTTGGCTGGATAAACGTTTTCCGGTCATGGCCGTGTGGAACGACCACATGGCCCAATACTACGCACCGAAAAATATGGGGCTTTGGTCGATCTTCGGCTCGCTGGCCCTGGTGGTGCTG
The DNA here is from genome assembly GCF_046541315.1 of Halochromatium sp. Classification (GTDB taxonomy): domain Bacteria; phylum Pseudomonadota; class Gammaproteobacteria; order Chromatiales; family Chromatiaceae; genus Lamprobacter. Next base: position 1,946 of record NZ_JBKHDN010000093.1, read on the forward strand.
ATCATCCAGATCGTCAGCGGTCTGTGGCTGGCGATGTCCTATAAGCCGGCGGCCGCCGATGCCTTTGCCTCGGTCGAGTACATCATGCGCGATGTCAACTGGGGTTGGCTTTTGCGCTATATCCACTCCACCGGCGCCTCGTTCTTCTTCATCCTGGTCTATCTGCACATGTTCCGCGGGCTGATGTGGGGCTCGTACAAGAGCCCGCGCGAACTGCTCTGGATCATCGGCGTGGTGATCTATCTGGCGATGATGGCGACCGCGTTCTTCGGCTATCTGCTGCCCTGGGGACAGATGTCGTACTGGGGCGCGCAGGTCATCGTCAACCTGTTCGCGGCCGTGCCGGAGATCGGCACCGATCTCTCGACCTGGGTGCGCGGCGACTACGTCATCTCCGACGCGACCCTGAACCGCTTCTATGCCTTCCACTTCGTGATCCCCTTCCTGCTCGTGGGGCTGGTGTTCGTGCACATCGTCGCGCTGCACCGGGTCGGTTCCACTAATCCGGACGGCATCGAGATCAAGAATGGGCCGAAGGGCAACAAATGGGATCCGAATCAGCCCGCCGATGGCATTCCGTTCCATCCCTATTACACGGTCAAGGACATCACCGGCTTGGTGGTCTTCCTGGCGATCTTCTCGGCGGTGGTCTTCTATGCTCCGGACCTCGGCGGACTGTTCCTTGAGCCGCCGAACTTCCAGCCGGCCGATCCGCTAAAGACGCCCGAGCATATCGCGCCGGTGTGGTACTTCACGCCCTTTTACGCGATGTTGCGCGCGGTGCCGACGATCGCGGGCTCGCAGTTCCCGGGTGTCGTGGTCATGTTCGGCGCGATCCTGATCCTGTTCCTGCTGCCCTGGCTCGATCGCAGCCCGGTGCGTTCGATGCGCTACAAGGGCGTGCTCTCGCGCTTCTTCCTGGGTGCCTTCGCGGTCTCGTTCGTGGTGCTGGCCTATCTCGGGTTGATGCCCTCGACGGAACTCTACACCCTGCTTGCGCAGATCTTCACTGTGGTGTATTTCGCCTTCTTCCTGCTGATGCCGATCTACACCAAGCTCGAAAAGACGAAGCCAGTCCCGGAGAGGGTGACGTCATGAAATACGCAATCCTTGCACTCACCCTGTTGTTGACGCCGCTGACGGCGATGGCTGCTGGCGGTCACGGCCCGAAGCTGCAGGACGCCGATGTCGATCTCAAGGATCAAGCGTCCATGCAGCGTGGAGCCAAGTACTACGTCAATTACTGTCAGGGCTGCCATTCGTTGCAATACGTGCGTTATCAGCGCATGGCTCAGGATCTGGGTATCCCCGAGGATGAGCTGCGCGAGAATCTGCTGTTCGGTGACGCCGAGCCGGCCGACATGATGACCATTCCGCTCAAGCCTGCGGACGGCGAGGCCTGGTTCGGCACCGAGATCCCGGATCTGACGCTCGTCACCCGCTGGCGCTCGCCGGATTGGCTCTACAGCTACCTGAAGTCGTACTACGTCGACGATAGCCGGCCGTATGGGGTGAATAACCTGTTCTTCCCCGATGTCGGCATGCCCCATCCGTTCGCTCATCTGCAGGGCATCCAGGCGCCGGTGTATGCTGAAGGCCATGGTGAGGAGGACGATGGCCATGTGGTCGACGTCAAGCTGGTCGAACCCGGTCAACTGACCCCGACCGAGTACGATGTGATGGTGCGGGATCTGACCAACTTCCTGACCTACGTCGGCGAGCCCTATAAGCTCGAACGTCGCCAACTGGGACTTTACGTGCTGCTGTTCCTGGGCCTGATGTTTATCTTGTCCGTCTACATGAAGCGCGAGTTCTGGAAGGACGTCCACTGATCCATGCCCGTCGGCGGGGCTCGGCACCCCGTCGATGCTTGGGTCGCGCCCAACATCAGCGGTCGGCTGCCTGTTGCTGCCGACCGCTTTTGCGTTGGGGGTATCCTCTCGGACTCAGGATCGGCTTCCGTTGACCCTGCGGGATAGATTTCGGTGTATGCTTGGGCATTGGCGTCAGGCTTCGGGGAGAGCGGGCGCTGACCTTGGGAGCGATCCCATCACCCAGTGTAGCCTGCCTCCGCGTTCCCCTGCCGCGCGCTGGTGAGCTCTTCATCAGGAAACCGAGCCAGTGGCTGGCAACAGACGATCGACCATGACGCTTTTCTCCGATCCGGCCTGCCCTTATTGTCATCGCGTGCGGATGGTGATCGCCGAGAAGCGAATCAACATCGAGATCGTCGATGTCGATGCAAAGGCCTTGCCCGATGAGCTGATGGATTTCAATCCCTATGGCACGGTTCCGACGCTGGTCGATCGGGATCTCAGGCTGTACGAATCCGTCATCCTGATGGAGTATCTGGATGAGCGTTTCCCGCACCCGCCCTTGCTGCCGATCGACCCGGTTGGGCGCGCGAATGCGCGCTTGTTCATGTATCGGGTCGATCGCGATTGGTACGATCGGATGCGCGTTATCCGCACTGCGGATACCGCAACGGCGCGTCGGGCACGACAGGAATTGGTCGAGAGCCTGGTCGCGGTGGCGCCGATCTTTGCCGCGAGCCGCTTCTTCATGAGCGATGAATTCTCGCTCGTCGATTGCTGCGTGGCACCGCTGCTGTGGCGTTTGCCGCTCCTCGAGCTTGAACTCCCCGCAGCGGCGAGCCCTGTCACCGAGTATGCCGCGCGCATGTTCGAATGGCCATCGTTTCGCGTCAGCCTGACCGAGGCGGAGCGCGAAATGGTGACCGATCTGGCCTAGACTCTCGGAGCTGCCGATGACGTCGAATCGACCCTACCTGATCCGTGCCCTCTATGAGTGGATCGCCGATAACGGCATGACGCCCCATCTGCTGGTCGATGCCGAGCGCCCGGATGTCGTGGTGCCGCGCGACTATGTTGTCGATGGGCGCATCGTGCTGAATGTGGCCGCGACGGCTGTCCAAAGTCTCGTGCTGGGCAATGAGGCCATCCTCTTCTCGGCCCGCTTTGGGGGCCGCCCGTTCCCGGTCGAGCTGCCGATTGCTGCGGTCGTCGGCATCTACGCGCGCGAGAATGGTCAAGGCATGTTGTTCGCCGAGGAAGACGGCGCCGATTCGTCACTTACCGACAAGGAGGCGAAAGGCTCCGGCGAAGCCGATGCGGGCACCGGTTCCGCCGCCGGCTCGGGTGACAAGGCCAAGCGGCCGGCGCTGCGCGTGGTCAAGTAGCTGTAGCTTGCCTGGCCAAGACGTTGGGCCGCAGGGTCGGCCTCCTTGGTTCGCCCCCGGTCAGGTCGACTGATCGGGCCTGTTGGTTCGGTCCCTCGGTTCGGTCCCTCGGTTCGGTCCCTCGGTTCGGCTATCGGCTCAGGCGTCATCGCTGGCCGCGGGTAGTCCGAGGCTCAGATCGACCAGATGGAGTCCGAGCAGCACCAGATAGCCGGTGCGTCGCCCAATCCCTTCCTCGCTGAACTCGAACCGATAGACGCGGCGAATGCGCAGCCCTTGGCGGCGCCAGCGCAGCCCGCGTCGGCGCAGTTCGACGGCTTGATCGAGCAGTTGCACCCCGCGCTCCTGACAGGCCCTTTGCGCGAGACCGACCGCCCTCTCGCGCGCCCGCGAGGCATCGAGCCAGAACCAGCCGATCAGGAGCAGCAACAGCAGGGCGAACAACTGATCGATCATGCGGGGTTCCTCGGTGTGACGCGCATCCAATCAGTGGGCATCGTCGGGGGCAGTGCGGACGCCGGTGACGGCTGAGACGACAGGCCGCGCATGGCCGTTATATCATGCACGTTTGATGTGCAGCCCCGCCCCTGTATCCGTGAGCAGCCAAACGCCCGAAGAACCGATTCGCGAAACCCAGATCGGGTCCACCCATCTGACCTTGCTGGGGACCGCGCACGTGTCGCGGGCCAGCGCCGACAAGGTCGCCGAGTTGCTCGGCGATGGCGGGCTGGAGGTCGATGCGGTCGCGGTGGAACTCTGCCGCAGTCGCGCCGATTCGCTGATCGACCCCGAGGCGCTCGCGCGTCTCGATCTGTTCGCTGTCATCCGCCAGAAGCGGGTCTACATGGTCGCCGCGAGCCTGGCCTTGGGCGCCTATCAACAGCGCCTTGCCGATCAGTTCGGGATCGAGCCCGGTGCCGAACAGCGCATGGCCCTGCGCATGGCCGAGGCGCGTCGACTGCCGGTGCTGCTGATCGACCGCGAGATCGGCATCACTTTGCGTCGGGCCGCGCACGCGCTGGGCTTTTGGCAGCGCCTGAATCTCTTCAGCGGACTGCTCGTCGGGCTGCTCACGCGCGAGAAGGTCACCGAGGACGAGGTCGAACAGCTCAAGCAAGGCGATCTCCTCGAGACCGCCTTCGCCGAGTTTGCCCAGGATCGCGCGCGCCTGTTCGCGCCCTTGATCACCGAGCGCGACCGTTACATGGCGGCCCGCTTGCGCCAAGAGGCGGAGCAACAGGGCTATCGGCGCATCCTCGCCGTGGTCGGCGCCGGACATTTGAAGGGGCTTTCCGAGCAGCTCGCGGAGGATCGCGCCGAACCGGCCGAGACCATCGCCGCGCTCGATCAGGTACCGCCGCCGTCGCGCTTCTGGCGGGCCTTTCCCTGGCTCCTGGTCTTGGCGATCCTGGCGGTTTTCGCCTATGGCTTCACCCACAGCACCGAACTCGGCTGGCACATGGTGGCCGATTGGGTGCTGATCAACGGCGGCCTCTCGGCATTGGGTGCCGCGCTCGCCGGCGCGCATCCGCTCACGATCTTGGGCGCCTTCTGCGCGGCACCTTTGACCTCGCTCAACCCCACCATCGGCGCGGGCATGGTCACCGGCGCCATCGAGCTCTCGCTGAGACGGCCTGCGGTGGGTGACTTCGGCAGCCTCCGTGACGATGTCACCAGTCTGCGCGGCTGGTGGCGGAACCGAGTCTCGCGGGTGCTGCTGGTGTTCATCTTCAGCACCCTAGGCTCGGCAGCGGGCACTTACCTGGCCGGTTTCCGGCTGATCGATCATCTCATCGCCTGAGGCGGTACGCGCTTCGACAGAAGGCGCCTGAAGAAAGCGCCTGAGGCGCAGCGGGTCTCAGAACACGCAGCAGGTCAGCTGGAAGGGGATATCATCGCGCGACTGCACCGGCCGGCCGGTCGTGCTCACCTGCATGAAGCGCAGACTGAAGCGGTTTTTGTGGCCGCTGACCTCCGGGTAGACGGCCCGCTCCAGCCCGATGCCCACCCGGATCAACTGGGCTGGAACCTGCAAGTCCAATGCCTCTTGGAAGAAGCCCTCGGACGCGACCAGCTGCCGCGGGGTGGCGCTGGTGCGGGCCAGCGACAGCACCAGCCGGATCGCCTTGCTGACCGGCTGGAGTTCATCGGTCCAGCCGGCCATGCGCGCGTGGCGCTGCGCGATCGGCTGGGTCAGGAAATGATGATAGAGCGGCACGTCGAAGCTGCAGGCGCCGCCCGGGATGCTGCTGCGCTGGGCGATCGCCTTGAGGAAATCATCATCGCGGGCCCTGCTGCCGATCTGCCCCGGGATCTCGTGGATACTGGTCGCCGCCTGCTCCAGCCCGTCGACAACCTCTTTCAGCGCGGCTTGATCCACGCCTGGCTGATGGCGAACCCGCGCCAATGTCGAGAGATTGCGATCGATCTCCTTGAGCAGCTCGGTCTTGATATCGGCGCGGGCGGTGATCGCGACGATGTCGAGCAGGCCCTCCAAGGCGGCGCGGGTGCTCCAATGCGCTGGCTGAGGGACGAAATAATCGACCTTCTCGAACAGATGCTCGAGCCGCAGGAAGGTCCGGATGCGTTCGTTCAGCGGATGCTCGAAGATCATTTCTTGAGACACGATGGGACTTCCTCGGACGCTGTCGAAAGCAAAATGGGGGCCTTGGCTGAATACGGCTCGCCTGGGTGTCCCAGGAGAGCGATACAGCGCATCGATACAGGGAGTCAATAGCGCCGATTCTGCGGCATCGGCGGGATCGGGTAAAGGAACCGAATGCGCTCTGCCGCATCCTGGCTGCCGTCGCCGCGCGGCCGATGATAAACTGACGCGCGATTTCATCGCTGCTCAGGTCCCCTGTGCCTTGGGACCACGAATCCACGAATCGAGGGAGCCACATGGCCGGACATAGCAAATGGGCCAACATCAAGCACCGCAAGGCGGCGCAGGACAAGAAGCGCGGCAAGATCTGGACCAAGCTGATCCGTGAGGTCACGGTCGCGGCGCGCGAGGGTGGCGCTGATCCGACGGCGAATCCGCGCCTGCGGCTGGCGATGGACAAGGCCTTCGGCGCCAACATGCCGCGCGACACCGTCGATCGCGCGATCAAGCGCGGCGCCGGCGCCGATGATGGCGACAACTACGAGGAGATCCGCTACGAAGGCTATGCCCCCGGCGGGGTCGCGGTGATGGTCGACTGCATGACCGACAATCGCAATCGAACCGCCTCCGAGGTGCGCCATGCCTTCAGTAAGTACGGCGGCAATCTGGGCACCGATGGTTCGGTCGCGTACCTGTTCTCGAAGCAAGGCGTGATCAGCTTCCAGCCCGGCACCGACGAAGACGCAGTGATGGAGGCCGCGCTCGATGCCGGCGCCGAGGATGTGGTGATCAACGACGACGGCTCGCTCGACGTCATCACCGCGCCCGAGGAGTTCAGCAGGGTCTGTGACGGGCTGACGGCGGCTGGCTTCGATACCAGCGTCTCCGAGGTCAGCTTCAACGCCGCGACCCAGATCGAACTCGATGCCGAGGGCGCCGAGAAGCTGTTGAAGATGGTCGATGCGCTCGAAGACCTCGATGACGTGCAAGAGGTCTATAGCAACGCCGACATCCCCGATGCGATCATGGCCGCGCTTGATCACTAAAAGGCTCGGCTCATGGGGCGAAACGGGCGGCGCCGCCTACCAGGAATTCGGCCCCACCGCTGGCGAGACGAGCATCCCGCCGCGCCGAGGATTCCACGCTCACGCCTCTCGTCGCATGCGCCAGAACCTCACACCGTGATCCGCAGCCATTAGCGCCATGTCGCCGCCGCCGCTTCGCCATCGCGTGCTCGGTATCGATCCCGGCTCGCGCAATACCGGCTACGGGGTGATCGACACCGATGGCCAGCGCAGCGTCTGTATCGCGCGCGGTTGCGTGCGGGTCGGGCAGCATGCCTGGCCGGACCGGCTCGGGCTGATCTTCGATCAGGTCGCGGCGCTGGTCGCCGAGCATCGCCCGCATGAGATGGCGGTCGAGCAATTGATCTTCGCCCGCGATGCCACCGCCGCGCTGAAGATCGGCCAGGCCCGCGGCGCGGTGCTCTGCGCTGGCCTCAAGGGCGGGGTGGTGGTGCACGAATACAGCCCGAAGTCGGTCAAGTTGGCGGTGGTCGGCTCGGGCAATGCCGAAAAGAGTCAGGTGCAACACATGGTGCGAATCCTCTTGGCGCTGAGCGATCAACCGGGCGAGGACGAGGCCGATGCGCTCGCCATCGCGCTCTGTCACGCCCATTCGATGGGCATCCCGCAGCGCAAGCGCGCGGCGGCGAGCTGGCGCGATTTTCGCCCATGAGGTGGGCCGCGCAGGCACCTGGGCCGGCGCTGCCGCAGCGGCCGGCCTTGGCCGCGATGGCCGCGCGCCGGGGCCCGCGATGATCGGCCGGCTGCGCGGCGAGATCATCGCCAAACATCCGCCCCAGGTGCTGATCGAATGCGCCGGCGTGGGCTACGAGGTCGAGGCGCCGATGTCGACCTTCTACGATCTGCCGGCGGTCGGCGAGCCGGTGACCCTGGTCACGCATCTGCTGATCCGCGAGGACGCGCATGTGCTCTATGGCTTTCGCAGCACGCATGATCGCGCCCTGTTTCGCGCCTTGTTGCGCGTCACCGGCGTCGGCGCGAAGATGGCGCTGGCGATCCTCTCCGGGATGGATGCGGCGCGCTTCGCCCAGTGCGTCGAGCAGGAGGACGTGACCATGCTGAGCCGGCTGCCCGGCATCGGCAAGAAGACCGCGCAGCGGCTGGTGATGGAGATGAAGGATCGCATCGCCGAGCTGGGCGCTCTGCCGGCGCCGAGCGCGGGGGCGCCGGCAGCGGCCACGGCGCCGATGGCGGTCGATGATCCGCTCGCCGACGCCATCGGCGCGCTGCTCGCGCTCGGCTACAAACCGGCGGATGCCAATCGCATGGCACGAGCCGCCGATGACGGCGCCAAGACCTCGGAAGAGATCATCCGTGC
>NZ_JBKHDN010000094.1:0-10089 GCF_046541315.1 Halochromatium sp.
GGAACTGGATGCGCGGGCGTCGACGTGATCCTCATGGATCTGCAAATGCCCGGGATGGACGGTTACGAGACCGCGCGACGGGTGCGCGCCCTGCCGGCATGCGCGGGCATCCCGATCATCGCCATGACCGCCCATGCCACCGAGGCCGAGCGCCGGCACTGTCTTGCCGCTGGTCTGGATGGACATCTCGCCAAGCCCCTTGAGCGCGCGCGGTTGCTGGAGACGCTCCAACCCTTCTGGCGACCAAGCTCGCGTGCAAACGCCCTTGGCCGTCACCCTCCGGACAGGTCCGCGACGGCTGGCCAGCCCGTCTCCGCGCCGCTGGTGGAGCTTGGTCCCGGTCTTGAGCCAGTGGATGACGACCGGGCCGAACATCAGGCTCGCCTACGCCGCTTCGCCGAGCGTTTTGCCGATCATCCGGCCGAGATTCACGCCCGCCTCGGGGCTGGCGAGCCGTCGGCAGCCAAGGCCGCCGCTCATGCCCTGGCAGGCGTGGCCCTGAATCTGGGCCTGGCGCGGGTGGGCCAGGCTGCCAAACGGCTTGAGCAGCAGCTTGACCGCGCTGAGAGACGCTTCGACTCATCGGCGCGCGGCGCCAGCCCAGGGAGTCCCGCCAGCCCAGAGAGCCCCGTTGGCCCAGGGAATGGCACCCGTCCTGGGAGCGAGGCCAGCGCGGATGACTCGATAGCCGCACGCCTTGCCACGCTCGTGGCGGCCATGGCCGAGGCCTTGGCCTCGATCGCGGCCTTGCCCCCGGCCTGCGGCTCGGCTGCCGCGACCGCCGCACATGCCGATTCGCCTTCCAATCCATTGGATGCGGCGACCCTGCGGGCCGAGCTGCAACGCCTCGATGGCCTTCTAGCGGCGCGGAATCTGCGCGCCCGAGCCGAGGTCGAGGCACTCGCGCCGCAGATCGTCGACCCGCAGTTGCGTCAGTCGCTCGCGGCCGTGATCCAGCCGGTGCGTCGCTTCGACTTCCAGGCCGGCCGCACCGCGCTCGCCGAGTTGCTCAAGCTGTGTGATGATTCAGGCAAGATTGCCGATCAGGATCAAACCGGCATAGATCATGGCGAGCGGAATGGTGAGCGCCAAGCCGATGTAAGTGAGCACGGGCGCCTTGGCATACTTCAAGGCAAGCCCGTCGAGCACCAGGGCGATGACGATGGTGGCAATCCCCGAGAAGAACAGCACTTGTAAGCAATCGGTGTAGCAGGTACGTGCCTCATCGTCCCCGGCGAGCATGGCCATGGTGCTCCAGCCGGTGAGAATCCAGGCGATGAGCGCGAACAGTAGAGCAAACAGTGGTAACACCTTCACAACCTTCGACCTCCGCGGTGGCGAGCAATCTGGAATGTGGATATCCCGAAACCTGTTCGACAGATGGGCCTCGAAGGTTAACATGCTGGAGTTTCTCGCGGAGCCGACAGCGAAGGGCCGAGTGAGGGTTTTGTGCGGATGAACAGGCGGAGCAGCAGTCTCGATGGGATGGGTTGGTAAGGTCTTCGGTGGATTTCTCGGGCTGGCCGCCGGCGGGCCGTTTGGCGCCATGTTGGGCGCCGCGCTCGGCCACGGGGTCGATCATGGCGTGCGCAAGCTGCGGCGTAACGGGCAGTTGCCGCCCGGCGATCGTCAACGCATCCAAAGCGCGTTCTTTACCGCAACCTTTTCGGTCATGGGGCATCTGGCCAAGGCCGATGGACGCGTCTCCGAGGCCGATATCGCGCTGGCCGAGCGCATCATGGCGCAGCTGCGGCTTTCGCCGGAGATGCGCGGCGCCGCCGTCGAGCTGTTCCGGCAGGGCAAGTCGGCGGCGTTCGATCTGCCCGCCGTGATCGAGACCTTCCGCCGCGAGTGCCTGAGCCAGCGCGCGCTGATCCAGATGTTCCTGGAGATCCAGCTGCAGGCGGCCTATGTCGACGGCGAACCGACCCCGCACCAGCGGCGGCTGCTGGGCCAGATCCGCAGCGGCCTGCGCATCCCCGAGATCCTGTTCAAACAACTCGAGACGCTGGTACGCCTGCAATGCCAGTTCAGCGACAACCTGGGCGCACAGGGCGCCGGATCTCGATCCGGCGCCAGCGGCCGGCGCCAGCGCGCGACCCGCGCGCCCACTCTCGGCCAGGCCTACGCCCTGTTGGGGGTCAGCCCGAAGGATTCCGATGCCACCATCAAACGCGCCTATCGTCGCTTGCTCAGCCAACACCATCCAGACAAACTCGTCTCCAAGGGACTGCCCGAGGAAATGATGAAGATGGCGACCCAAAAGACCTATGAGATCCGCCGCGCCTACGAAATGATTCAGAACGCGCGCGCCGCCTGACGCCCGATCCATGTTCACCCGCTCCAGGAACCCCGAGACCCCCGCTGCCCAAGCCCCCGCTGCCGGAGCCCCCGCTGCCGGAGCCGTCGAGCAGTATCTGCTCGATCTGCAAGACCGCCTTTGCGCCGCGCTCGCCGACGCCGACGGCGGCGGCGGATTCCGCGAGGATGCCTGGCAACGCGCCAACGGTGGCGGTGGCCGCAGCCGCGTGCTCGAGGAGGGCGCGTTGTTCGAGAAAGGCGGGGTCAACTTCTCGCATGTGCATGGCGACGCCCTCCCGGCGAGCGCCAGCGCCAACCGGCCGGAATTGGCCGGCCGCCACTTTCAGGCGATGGGCGTGTCGCTGGTGATGCATCCGCGCAATCCCTATGTGCCGACCTCGCACATGAACGTGCGCTTCTTCATCGCCGAGAAGCCGGGGTACGCGCCGGTATGGTGGTTTGGTGGCGGTTTCGACCTCACTCCCTACTACGGCTTCGACGAGGACGTGCGTCACTGGCATCGCAACGCGCGCGCCGCCTGCGCAGGCTTCGGTGATGCCGAGGAAGACGAGGCGGCGCTGCACGCGCGCCTGAAGGACGCCTGCGACCGCTACTTCTACCTCGGGCATCGCGCCGAGCCGCGCGGCGTGGGGGGGCTGTTCTTCGACGACCTCAACCGCTGGGGCTTCGCGCGCAGCTTCGCCTTCATGCGCAGCGTCGCCGAGCATTATCTGCCCGGCTATCGCCCAATCGTCGCCCGGCGCAAGCACCTTCCCTACGGCGAGCGCGAGCGCGCCTTCCAATGCTATCGGCGCGGGCGCTACGTCGAGTTCAATCTGGTCTACGACCGTGGCACCCTGTTCGGACTGCAATCCGGCGGCCGCACCGAATCGATCCTGATGTCGCTGCCGCCCCAGGTCAGTTGGCGTTACGACTGGCGGCCAGAGCCGAACTCCGAGGAGGCTAAACTCTATGAGCACTACTTGGTGCCCAAGGACTGGCTGGCGGACGCTGGTTGAGCGCGGCGAGCGATGAGCCCGCGCCCGCGCCTGAGCCGGGCTCGGCAAGCGACCGCATCGGACCGCGATGAGGGTCAGGTCGGCGCGCGCTCAGGATGGCGAACAGCGGGCCATCGGCGTCAAACGAGCGCGCGTCCCGTCAGCCGGCGATAGGCCTCGAATCCCGCCTTGCGCTCCCGGCAGCGCAGGATCGCCGCCCGCCCCGGTGTGCTCGGGTCGGGTTGGACCTTGACGCCGAGCGCTTCCGCCGCTTGTCGGTTCGCGGCGCTGAGGTCCGCCTCGCCAAACACCGAGATGACGTACCCGCCCGGGATCGGTGGCGGCGGACTGAAGGACTCGCCGTCGACCAACGCCACCCAGGCCGGGAGGAAGTCCGGTCCATAAAGATCGAAGAAGCCATTGGAGCCGCGCAGATGGGCCTCGATCGGCCGGCCGCCGATGAGTTCGATATTACAGAGGCCGGTATAGCCGCCCAGCGTGCGTCGCACCCAGTCGCCGACCCAGGCCTCGACCTCCGGCAGCTCGGCGCCGATCTGCCAATAGAGCGGACGCGAGGCATCCTTCTCGTCTGAACCCCGGGTGTGGGCAAACCAGCGCGGCTCGCCATCCTGCACCAGGCAATCGCTGCTGGTATGCGTCCCGGTCAGGCGCTCCGACCAATAGCTTCCCGGCTCCAGCGGCACCTCGTCCGCACGCAGCGCGCGCGCGCTCAAGCCCATCCCGGCGAGATTGGTGATCGGCTTGACAAAGACCTCGGTCGCCGGCGCGAGGCCAAGATCCATCGGCGCCACCCCGCAGGGCGCGGCCGTGAGCCCGGCCGCGAGCGCGAGCCGCAGTTTGTCGTAGATGTGGCGATGGGCGGGATTCAATCGCCAAGCGGCGGCATCGCTCACCGGCACCTCGCGGCGCGGCGCGGGCTTGAAGAGCGATTCGCGTTCGGGCAGTACGCCAATAAAGGGCATCGGACCTCCTCGCGATGAAGCGTGGCTCGGCGCAGCGAGACGCCGTTGGATCAGGTAGAGCTGGATGGCGCCGAGGGCGCATCCTCGAGCGATTCACGCAGATAGCGAAACAGTCTTCGCGCCGCCTCCGGCCGGCCGCGTTCGCGATCGCGCTGGGCGGCGCGCACCAGGCTGCGCAGCTGTTGGCGGTCGAGGCGCGGCTCGGCGCCGACCAACTCGGCCAGGGCCGCATCGCCTTCCTCGATCAGGCGCTCGCGCCAACGCTCGATCTGGTGTTGGCGCGCGCTTGCGGCGCGCGCCTGCGCCTCGCGCTGGGCCAGCAAGGCCTGCAGCGGTTCGGTCTTCTCGCGCGCCAGGCAGTTGGCGATGCGCTTGTAATGACGGCGCAGGGCGCGCCGATCCTTGATACGCGCGGTCTCGTCGATCGCGATCCAGGTGGCCTCGCTGAGCGCGAGCCCTTCCAGCAGCGGGCGCGGCAGCGCTAGGAGCTGTTCGGCCAAGGCCTGCAACGCCTGATGGTCGCGCTTGATCTGGCTGCGGCTTGGACGTTCGTCAACCGCTGCCGATGGGCGGTCGGCGGCAGACGCCGTCTCCATGGGCTTGGACTGATGGGCAGGGGTCATCGGACTCTGCTATTTGCCTTTGATGTACTCGATATCCGAAAACGAGTACACCCAATGCGGCCGAAAGGCAACCAGAATGACCATGATCCAGCCGTTGAGCATGGCTTCCGGCAGGAACATCAGCGGGAAGAACGGCAGCACGCTCTCGCGCAGCTCGGCCATGCTGTAGGCGCCGGCACCGACCAGTAGCCAGGCCGCCATATAGCCCATGGCGGTGCCGACGAGGCCGGCGGTGAGGAAGCCATTGACCAGCACATAGACGAAGAACTGCTTCGGCAGATAGCGCCGGATCAGGATCAGCAGCACCAGCGTCAGGCTGATCGGCAGGACGCCGGAGAGCAGGGCATTGAGGGCGAAGCCGTCCCAGGCGTTGGCGCCGTTGAGGGTGACCCCGAGCAGCGCCAGCGAGGCGGCGAGGACCGCGAAACACCAGCCGAACATGAGGGTGACGGCGGTGAGGCCGAGGAGATGATAGGAGAGCCCGGGTTGCACCTGGGTTTCCATCTGCCAGAGGACCATCAGAGCGACACTGGCGCCGAAGAAGACATGCGTGATGCGCGCACGCACGAGCTGGCGCCAGGGGGCGTGCCACAGCGCCAGCAGCAGGCAGAGGCCGTAGAGCAGGATGGCGCTCCAGAGCGCGAACGGCGTGAACAGGGCGGGGTCGAGGGTCATGGATGGCGGGCGCCGAGGTTGAAGGCGCGTTGCGTGCGTCTCGGCGGCGAGGCAACGCCGGATGGTATGTTAGGTTGAGTGCAGTGGCTTCGACCTCAACCGAGAGAAGCGAACACTGACGCAGAGGAGTTTCCATGAATCAGCGCCCCTTGGGAAAGACCGATCTATGGGTCAGCGAGCTGTGCCTCGGCACCATGACCTTCGGCGAGCAGAATAGCGAGGCGGAGGCCTTCGCCCAGCTCGACCGTGCCGTCGACGCCGGCATCAACTTCATCGATACCGCCGAGATCTATCCGGTCCCGCCGCGCGCCGAGACCCAGGGCGCGACCGAGCGCTTCATCGGCAACTGGCTGGCCGAGCGGGGCGGTCGCGAGCGGCTGATCATCGCCAGCAAGGTGGCCGGGCCGGGCGATTGGATCGACTATCTGCGCATGCCGGGGCGGCGGCTGGATCGCGCCAACATCGAGGCGGCGGTCGATGCCAGTCTTGCGCGGTTGCGCACCGACTATCTCGATCTGTACCAACTGCATTGGCCGGATCGCGAGACCAATTACTTCGGCCAGCTCGGCTACAGCCAACCCGCGCGGGATGACAGTGTGCCCTTGCTGGAGACCCTGGAGGTGCTCGGGGATTTGGTCCGGGCCGGCAAGATCCGGCATGTCGGGCTGTCCAATGAGACGCCCTGGGGCACGATGCGGATGCTGGCGCTGGCCGAGACGCATGGGCTGCCGCGCATGGTGAGCATCCAGAATCCGTATAGCCTGTTGAATCGTAGCTTCGAGGTGGGTCTGGCCGAGGTGGCGATCCGCGAACGGTGCGGGTTATTGGCTTATTCGCCGCTGGCGTTCGGGATGCTGAGCGGGAAGTATCTCGATGGCGCGCGGCCGGCGGGGGCGCGGTTGACGTTGTTCTCGCGCTTCGATCGCTATTCGAGCGCGCAGGCGGAGTGGGCGACCGCTGAGTATTGCGCGATCGCGCGGCGTCATGGGTTGGATCCGGCGCAGATGGCGTTGGCGTTCGTGACCAGTCGGCCGTTCGTGACCTCGAATATCATCGGGGCGACGACCTTGGAGCAGTTGGAGAGCAATCTTGGCAGTGTGGCGCTGCGGCTGAGTCAGGAGGTGTTGGACGAGATCGAGGCGGTGCATCGGCGTCAGCCGAATCCGAGTCCTTGAGTTGGGAGCACTCCAGCGATCCTGGCGCTGTGGACGAGGCCGTCGATGCCGAGTTGGCCGCAGCTGTGGCCGGCGAGGGCGTTGGCGGTTCTTAGGACCTGGTCGATCGGTTGGTGGTCGAGCAGGGCGGCGATGGCGGCGGCATTGAAGACGTCGCCGGCGGCGATGGTGTCGATGATCGCGGCGGGCGGTTGGGCGGGCGCGAAGAGTAGCTCGCGCTTGCGGGTGAGCGCGTAGGCGCCGGCGGCGCCCCAGGGGAGCAGTAGCAGGCTGGCGTTTGTCTGCTTGGCAAACTGTTGCAGAAAGGCTTGCGGGTCTTGCGCGCCTTGCTGCTCGGCGAAGGCGCGGGCGATGATGAGGACGCTGTTCGCGGTTTCCGGGAGTTGGAACAGCGTTTCGATGCCGGGGCGCGGTTTTTCGAGTTCGACCGAGATCGGCAGGTCGGGGCGTTCGCTGGCGATGCGGGCGAGCATGCGGGCGGTTTCGGTGGGGTTGCGGCCTTCGAGATGGACCCAGTCGAGGGCGCCGAGATCGGCGCGCGCGAGGTCGGCGGCGCTCAGTTCGGGCAGGTCGCGATGATGGACGATGGTGCGGCTGCCGGTGGCGCGGCTGAGGGTGATGTAGGAGGTTGGCGTGGCGCTGCCGGGGATGGTCTTGGCGGCGTCGAGGGCGATGCCACGGGCGCTGAGATCCTGGCGGATGAGCGCGGCGCCGCTGTCGTTGGCGAGGGTGCCGGCCCAGTAGCAATGGTGGCCGAACTCGCTGAGCACGGCGAGCGTGTTGGCGCAGTTGCCGCCGCGCGCGATGTGCTGGCTCAGGGCGCGGACTTCGTCGTCCTCGGCGGGGTAGCGCTCGACCTGGTTGATGATATCGAGGGTGGCGATGCCGATGCCGAGGATGCGGGCCGGGCGGCCAGCGCCGAGCCGGGGCACGGTCTGCTGATCGATCTCGTGGCGGTGCGGAGGGATAGTGGCGGTTGTCAAGGCCATCGGTGTCTGCGGACGAGTGAGACGGTCCAGCGTGGTTCGGGTCGGCTTGGATCCGGTCAACTCGGCAGGCGAACCGTCAGCTCGCCGCCGCGTTGGATGAGTTCGAAGCGTTTCAGGAAGTCCATGCCGAGCAGGACCTGGTCACCGGGGAAATTGGGCAGCACGGTGGCGCGCAGGTTGTGTGCCGTGAGGCCGCCGAGACTGACGCTGTCGAGGTGGGTGATCCAGGTCTGAACCATGCCGTTCGCGGTCTTGCTCATGCCGCCGGGGCGCATCGGCAGGTCGAGTCGGCGCGCGAGCTGCCGTGACAGCGAGACCATGGTGGCGCCGGTATCGAGCATGAAGATCACCGGCTCGCCGTTGATGGTGCCGCTCGCTACATAATGGCCGCCGATGCTTTGGCGTAGGACCACCTGGGACACGCCGCCGGGGCCGACCTCGGAGGCGAGATTCTGGTTCGGGTTCTCGCGCCGGTCGAGATAGTTTTGAAACAGCATCGCGATCAGTGCGGTGGCGGCGATCCAAGCCCCGAAGAGCATGGCTTTGCCGAGGCGCGAGGGTCCGTCGTTGGGGCTTGGGAGGTTGGCGTTCATCCTGGGTACTATACGGTTTCTTGATCGGGCAGGGTAAGCGACTTGCCGCAGGCTTGGCGGGGCCGACGATGGAGCAGGACCTGCTGTCAGGCTGTTGCGACGTGCGGCTTGTCAGCTTGTCTTGTCACCCGTGTGGCTTTGTGCCAGGATTATCGGTTAAACGATATCCGTGGTTTGACTGGGGACGGTGCTCCCCGAAGATGACCGCGCGGGGAACCGCCACTGGCGTTGCGTGGCTGCCGCTCGCAACCCTGTGGACTTGGAGAGTACTGTGTTCAAGCACGAAACCGTCTCGTTCGATGACGAACCGTTGATCCTAGTCGACAGCGAGGATCGGGTCATCGGGCACGAGACCAAGGTCAAGGCCCACCAGGGCGATGGGCTCCTGCATCGCGCCTTCTCGATCTTCCTGTTCTCCGGTGATGATCAGGTGCTGCTGCAACAGCGCAGTGGCGATAAGCCGTTGTGGCCGCTGTTCTGGTCGAACAGTTGCTGCAGTCATCCCCGGCGTGGCGAGGAGCTGGAGCAGGCGATCCACCGCCGCCTGCGCGAGGAACTGGCGATCGACGCCGAGCTGCATTTCCTCTACAAGTTCCAGTATCAGGCCGAGTTTGGCGGACGCGGTGCCGAGCATGAGCTGTGCTCGGTCTATGTCGGCAAGCTCGAGACGCCGGTCGCGGTCGAGGTCAACCCCAGCGAGGTTGCCGACTGGCGTTGGCTGTCCTGTGCCGAGACCGATCGTCTGATCGCCGAGGAGCCGGATCGCATCACGCCTTGGTTCGTCATGGAATGGCAGCGTTTGCGCACCGAGTATCGCGAGCGGATCGCCGGCCTCTCGGCCACCCCATTGAGGAAGGTTGCTTGATCAAATCCCCGACGATTCCGCGCCTGCTGACCCTCCCGGTCGGCCTGGTGCCCAATGGCCTGCGCACCGGTGCTCTGGTGCAGATCTTGAACCGGGTCTTCGAGCCTGAACTGCGCGATGGCGAGCTGGATTTTCTGGATGGCCATGTGATGCGCATCGGCGTCGACGATGCCCGGCTCGAGTTTCGCCTGACCCTGGTCGGAGATCGCATCAAGGCCGCGCCGCCCAGGGCCGCGACCGATCTCAGCATCGACGGCAAGGTCTATGATTTCCTGCTGCTCGCGACCCGTCGCGAGGATCCCGACACGCTGTTCTTCAACCGTCGATTGCGCCTTGGCGGCAGCACCGAGCTTGGCCTTTATGTGAAGAACTTCCTCGACAGCGTCGAATTGGAAGACCGCCTCGGTCCGTTGCTGAAGGTCATGAACGGCGCGACCGATCTGCTGGGGCGCTTCGGGCGCGGTTAGCGGGTACTTCACGGATCGCCCGCAAGTGGACCAATCGATGATCAAGGCCGGTGCCCCCGGTATCTTTTGGGCGAAACGACTTAGGCTGCGTCCTGTTCTTGGGCCACTGGATACAGACCCTTTTCCTTGGCTTCCAGCAAAACGATTTCGACCACGCTGCCATCCTCTGCATAGCTAATGTTCACATTCCAGCCGTGAGAGACCTCGCGCGTCACTGGCTTCTCGTTGATGTGAATCTCCAGGATGTCGTCGTCGACGTGATAGGTGGTCTTCATCCGTTTTGCTCCTCCCAGTGGGTCATGATGGTCTTAATGATCATCGCCTGGCGTGAAATCACCGCTGCGCAGACCAGATTATCGTCGCGGCCTGGTAGTTCTTTGAAGATCCACCAGTGCTCTATGTCTTTCTGCTTCACGCCCC
>NZ_JBKHDN010000095.1:0-10060 GCF_046541315.1 Halochromatium sp.
TAGGTCATGGCCGCGAGCAGGAACAGGAACAGCTCGGCAAACTCCATGATGTTGTGGTGCACCGCGTCGGCCACCGCGTGCGAGTCGCCGCCATGGCCGGTATAGAAGTAGGCGATCAGCACCCAGATCACACCGGCGGCAAGGACCACCGGCTTGGACTTGCGCAGGTGGGTGAATTCCTCGGCCATGACCAGGCCGTAGGCGATCACGAAGACCAGGATGGCCGTGTAGCCGACCCAGGTTCCGGTCAGATCGATCGCATGCGAAGCGTCGGACGCGAACGCAAGCGGCGACAACGAGAGGAGCATCAGGCTCAGCGCGACTTTGATGGCGGGGTGGTGCATGTGTATGAAGACTCCTTGACGGCTGAGTCGCGTCAGTCGTTGCCCTGATAGTATTTTGCCAGCTCGGTCTCCGAGAGGCGCGTGAGGTTATCGCGCGGGAAGGCGCTGATCAATTCCCAGGCGAGGTTGAGCGTGGCCTCGATACTGCGATCCTCGGCCTCGCCCTGACCGACGAAGCGCCGGTCGAAATCGTCGGCGAATTTGAGATAACGCCGATCGCGCTCGGACAGCTCATCGGCGCCGATGATGCTGGCTAGGTTGCGGGTCTCGAGCGCCCGAGCGTAGAGGGCATAGAGCTGGGCCGCGACCTTGGGATGATCCTCGCGCGTGTCGTCCTTGCCGATGCCGTCCTTCATCAGCCTTGAGAGGCTCGGCGAGATGTGCACCGGCGGATAGATGCCCTGATTGTGCAATTCGCGCGAGAGCACGATCTGGCCCTCGGTGATATAGCCGGTCAGGTCCGGGATCGGATGGGTGATGTCGTCCGACGGCATGCTGACCACCGGCATCATGGTGATCGAGCCATGACGCTCGTGGATGCGCCCGCAGCGTTCGTAGATCTCGGCGAGATCCGAGTAGAGATAACCGGGATAGCCCTTGCGCGCCGGCACGTCGCCCTTGGCGGTCGCGACCTCGCGCAGCGCCTCGGCGTAGTAGGTCATGTCGGTCATCACGACGAGCACATGGCGATCGAGATCGTAGGCCAGATACTCGGCCACGGTCAGCGCGGTGCGCGGCAGGGTCAGGCGCTCGACCGGCGGGTCGTCGGCCAGGTTGACGAACATCACCACATTGCGCAGCACGCCGGAGTTGGCGAACTCGTCGCGGAAGAACTTGGCGTCGGCGTAGCTCACGCCCATCGCCGCGAACACGATCGAGAAGCTGGAATCCTCATCCTTGAGCTTGGCCTGGCGCACGATCTGCGCCGCGAGCCGATTGTGCGGCAGACCGGAGCCGGAGAAGATCGGCAGCTTCTGCCCGCGCACCAGCGCATTCAGCCCGTCGATGGTGGAGATGCCGGTCTGGATGAACTCGCGTGGATAGCTGCGCGCGGCCGGGTTGATCGCCGAACCGGCGACTGGGCGGCGGAGATTGGAGAGGATCGGCGGGCGGCCATCGCGAGGTTCGCCGAGACCGTTGAGCTCGCGCCCGAGGATCTCCGGCGAGAGGGCGATCTCGACCGGCTCGTCGAGGAAGCGCACCCAGACTGCCTCTAAGTCGAGATCGTCGGTGCCCTCGAAGACCAGGATCATCACCTCTTCGTTGGACGCCCGGATCACCTGGCCGTCGCGGGTGCCGCCGCGCCCATCGCTGATGCGAACACGATCGCCAAAGGCGACGCCCGGCGTGTCGCGGACCAGGATCAGGCCGCCGCGGATCTCGCTCGCGGTGCGGTATTCTTTGATGCTCATGACAGGCGGTGCATGCTGCTAGGGACGGGACTCCAAGAGGGAAGGGCGCGCTCAGTCATCGCTGTGCTGCTTGGCATAGTCGAGCCGGATCGCCTCGAAGGCATCCACGATCTCGCGCGCGAGATCGTGGATGCTCGACACCTGATCGCTGTTGTACATCGACTTGCAGCGCCGCGCCTTGGCCAACTGCGGCAGGTCTTGCAGGTGGCTCACCGGCACGCCGATTTCGATCAGGGCCATGCCCTTGTCATAGATCGACAGGGCCAGGTCGAGCAGCGCGAATTGCTTGTGCGGCGAGCAGAAGGTATCGACCTCGTCGAGCGCGCTCTGCTGCAGCACGCCCTCCTTGATCAGCGAGGCGCCCTCGAGCTGCCAGCGCTGCGCGTCCGAGAGCGCCTCGGGACCGACCAGGTTGACGATGCGCGAGAGTTCGGCATCGCGCGCGAGCAGCGCCAGCGCCTCGGTGCGACGTGCCTCCCAGCGCCGATCGACCTCCTTGTGCCACCACTCGGCGGCGGCGTGGACATGGGCCGAGAAGCTGGTCACCCAGTCGATGCTTGGGTAATGACGCGCGTCGGCCAATTCCTTCGACAGCGCCCAGAAGGTCTCGACGATGTCCTTGGTGTGGCTGGTCACCGGCTCCGAGAAGTCGCCGCCGGGCGGCGAGACGGCGCCGATCAGCGTCACCGAGCCGGGGCCGGCATCGTAGGTCTCGACGCGACCGGCGCGTTCATAGACCGCCGCCAGGCGCGAGGACAGATAGGCCGGATAGCCTTCCTCGACCGGCATCTGCCCGAGCCGCCCGGAGACCTCGCGCAGCGCCTCGGCCCAGCGGCTGGTGGAGTCGGCGAGCATGACCACGTCGTAGCCCATGTCGCGATAATACTCGGCCATGGTCAGGCCGACGTAGACCGAGGCCTCGCGCGCCACCACCGGCATGTTCGAGGTGTTGGCGATCAGCAGGGTCTTTTCCATCAGCTTGCGGCCGGTGTAGGGATCCTCGAGCTGCGGAAAGCTCTCGAGCACGTCGACCAGCTCGTTGCCGCGCTCGCCGCAGCCGACATAGACCACCACGTCGGCATTCGACCAGCGCGCGATCTGCTGCTGCACCACGGTCTTACCGGCACCGAAGGGACCCGGCACCGCGCCCTTGCCGCCCTTGAGTTGCGGGAAGAAGCTGTCGATGACGCGCTGGCCGGTGATCAACGGCGAGATGCCGTCGTCGCGCTTCAGATACGGGCGCGGCTTGCGCACCGGCCAGCGCTGGAACAGCTTCAGCCGATGACTGTGGCCGCGTTGATCGCGCAGATGGCCGATGGTGGCCTCGATCTGGTAGTCGCCCGCTGGGGCCAGCTCGGTCAGCTCGCCCTCGAGCCCCGGCGGCACCAGGATCCTGTGCGCGATGGTCTCGGTCTCTTGCACCGAGCCGAGCACGCCGCCGGGGCCGATCCGCTGACCAAGCTCAAGCTCGGGATTCGGCTCGAACTCCCACTGACGTTCCCGGTCCAGACCGGGCAACGCCAGCCCGCGGCGGATGTAATCGCCGGATTGCAGCGCGATCTTCTCCAGCGGGCGTTGGATGCCGTCGAAGATGCCGCCGAGCAGGCCCGGTCCCAGTTCCACCGACAGCGGCCAGCCGAGCCCCTCGGCCGGCTCGCCGGGACGCACGCCATCGGTGCTCTCATAGGTCTGCACCGTCGCCTCGCGGCCGTTCAGCGAGATGACCTCGCCGACCAGCCCCAGCTCGCCGATCTTGACCTGTTCGCCACTGCGGATACCCGGCAGATCGATGGTGACGATGGGTCCGTTGATGATGCGGACGAAGCCCTGATTGTTGCGCTCGCTCATCTCGATCAGCCCCCGAAGATACTGCCGGTGTCGAAGCCACTCGGGACCAGCCGCTCCAGGATGACTTGCTGCAGGCGCGAACGCAAGCGGGCGCGGCGGCCCTCGAAGCTATTGTCGACCCGGATGCGCCCGTCATTGCTAACGATCAGCACCCCACCGAGGGTCTCGATCGGTGCCTCGCCGAGCTGGGCCTGGGTGCCGTTGGGCAGCGCCGCCAGCACCTCCTCCCAATGCGTCTTGAGCAGCTTCAGGTCGGCATTGTTGGCGCGCACCTCGACCGCATCGTGCTCGATCTCGGCGAGGGCGGCGGCGATAAACGCGGTCAAGGTCTTCACATAGGCCGTGCTGTCCTGGCGATGCGCGCGCATCCGATCGGCGAGACCGGCCTCCACCTCCCGCACCAGATTCCAGCGCAACAGGTCGAGTTGACTCTGGAGCTTCAGCTCCTCGGCCTGGACCTGCTGGCGATAGGCGCGGTCGCCCAGGGACTTGGCGATGGCCTCCTCGCGTTGCTCGCGCAGGCGCAGCTTCTCGGCGGCTTCACGCAGGATCGTGTCGCGCGCGCGTTGTGCGCGTTCGCGATATTCCGTGGCCAGGCGCTCGGCGCGGGCCAGGATGGCTTGTTCGAGCTGGTCTACTTGGGTCACGTCGAGTCCTTGGTCGCGGTCGGTTGCAGAAGGTTGGCGCCGCCGAACATCCTGGCGAGGCGTTCCACCACCTCACTGCCGAGCCGGGGCGGCGCGGACAGCGGTGGAACAGCGACGACGACGATGTGCCCGCCCTCGCGGCGAACCCGTTTCAGGTGCTCGACATCCATACGCATGACCTCGTCGTCGACGATCACGAAGGCCTTCTCGCGCGCGGCGAGTAGCTCGCGAAACAGCCGATCGACGTCGCTCGGGGCTGGATTCGGATGCGTCTCGAAGCCAATCGCACCGAAGCCCTCGGCGAGGCTGTCGTCGCCGAGAAAGAGCATCCGCGTGGGCGGGGCTTGCGCGCCCGGTGCCGCCTGGGAATCGGCCTGGCTGGGGTTGGGATCGGTCTCGCTCATGCGGGGCTAGCAGCGTTTAGCAGGGGGCGCTTGGCCGTTCAAATGCGGTTCAAGAGCAGGATCGAGACGACCAAGCCATAGATCGCGATACCCTCGGCAAGACCCAGATAGATGAGTGTGCGGCCAAGGTTCTCAGGTTTCTCGGTGATCGCGGCCAGCGACGCGGCGCCGATGGGGCCAACGGCGATCCCGGCGCCGATGGTCGAGAGGGCGGTGGGAATGCCGGCGCCGATGATCGCGAGCCCCATGCCGGTGCTGATCTCGATCGCATCGTCCCCGGCGCCGTTGGCCACCTCCTGGGCGAAGGCCTCGTTGATGCCGAGGACCAGCAGCCCGAGCTGAGCGCCCACGAAGACCACAAGCTGTGTGCCCATCGCCGGCGCTGTCCAGCGCGGGGGTTGCAGCGGCCTGTTGGCCGGCCGCATTTCAAGCGCGATGCCGGTCAGGATCAGACCGACGATGGCGAACGAGATCAGTGCTACAAGCCAGTACATCGATGCATTCCTCAGGGTTCGATAGTCGGGATAAAGGGGTCGGTTGCGGGATCGAAGGGTTCAGGCCGGGCCGCGACGCAGCTTGAGTGGCGAGAATTCATGTCCGTCACCGGAGAAGTAGCGCGAGAAGCCCTCGTAGTATTGGAGGCGCATCACCTGGATCATGACGATGCCGCCTTCGAGCACCAGCACGAACAGATTGCCAAGGATCACAGTGATGAGGTGGCCAGCCGGTCCCATCATGGCGGCGAGTGTGAGCACGGCCAGCGAGAGTGCGGCGTGATTGAGGCTGAAGGCGGCGACGCGGAGAAAGGACAGCGTGTTCGAGATGTAGCCGATCACGGTCTCCAGCGTTTCGATGAAGACCACCAGGATCTTCTCGCCGGGCGGTGCCTGCAGATGAGACCAGGCATAGCCAGCGAGCGCGATCAGCGCAGCGATGACCAATAGCAGCGGTACGGTGCCAAAGCTGCTGCGGGTGGCGATGCCGACGGCGCCCCAAATCAGCGCCAGATAGAACACGAGATTGACGACGCCATGATGGCCGAACACCGCGGCGTTCAGATCCTTGACCGCGATCCGGTTGTAGATCGCCAGTCCACAGGCGATGGCGATGAACAGCACCCCATAGCCGAGCGCGATCTGCAGCATCAGGATCGGGTGATGGATCGGGCTCATCCAGAGCGCGGGCAGGATCTCCTCGTAGCCAAAGATGCTGCCGTAGAGGACGCCAAAGAACATCGAGGACAGGCCAGCCATGATGCCAAACCGATAGAAGCGACCGAGCTTGGCGCGGAGTGCCCAGGCAACGCCGGCGATCACTGCACCTTGGCCGATGTCGCCGAACATCGACCCGAACATCAACAGGAAGGTCAGCGCGAATAGCGGCGTCGGGTCGACCTCGCCGTACTGCGGGATACCGTACTGCTTGACCAGCATGGCGAAGGGGGCGAGCAGACGATGGCTGGCCGGCACCGTCGGCACGAGGGCGCGTTCGGCGGGTTCCGGATCGCGGCTATCGAGTTCGAATGGCAGCGTCAGACTCGCGCGCAGGCGCGCCTCGAGTTCGGCCACCGCACGCGCCGGAACCCAGCCGCAGACCATGGCGAGATGCCCCGCGCTGCGGATCGAGGGATCGAGGGTGACGAAGGGCGCGGCCAGCAGCAGGGCTTGCCGGGCCGCACCGAGAAAGTCGCGATGCGTCTGCTCCCAGGCCTCGACCTCGGCGCCGAGGGCCGCGCGCTCGGCCTGGAGGCGTTCGCGCTCTGCAGCCAGCTGATCATACTTGTGCTCGGGGCTGGCGTCCTCGAGGCCGGCCGGGATCGGTAGCGGCTGAAAGCTCGCCGAGCCGAGCACCGAGGCGAGCTGACCCTCCTTCTCGCCGCGCGGGCCGACGATGACCACGTGGGTATTTTGATCACGCTCCAGAAAGGTGAACAGCAGGTGGTCGGCGAGGGTCACCGCGCCTTGCAGACGGCTGACGTTCTCGCGCGGCACCACGCCGACATAGAAGTCGAGGAAACGGGTCTTGTTGCGCAGCGCGCCGAGGTCGATCTTCAGATTGCCGAAGTTTTCGAGCGCGGCCTGCTGTTCGCGCACGAAGCGATCCTGCTCGTCGATGCGTCGAAAGCCTTCCTCGAAGCGCGAGGCCTCGTCCCAGCGCTCGGCCAGACGGTCATTGATCGCCCGCAGCTCCTCGCGCTCGATCACCCGCACCTCGTCGAGATCAGGCGCCGCCGCTGCGATCGGCACCACCTTGGCGATCTTCTCCAGCCGCGCATGGGCCTGCTGATAGACCTCACGATAGTCGCGGCCGGGGAGGCCGCTCAGCTGCTGCGCCTCGGGCGGGCGCGTGTCCGGGTGAAAGCTCTCGGTCTGCGCCAGGCTCAGCGAGGCCTGCGGCAGATCGTCGGTGATCACCAACAATCGCACATGCTTCATCGGCAGCGGACGCAGCCTGATCTCATGCCAGAACTCGGCTGAGCGCAGCTGCCGCCAGGCGCCGGCGAGTTGGCGGGCGGCGCGCCTCAGTGCCGGGCCGACCCGAGCGGCGGCGGTCTTGAGCCGAGGCTCAAGGTGTGCCCATAGCACCCGCAGCATGGCCCAGAGCCTCAGCAGGTGCTGCTTGATGACCGCCATGCGCTGTGGTCTCGTGGTTGACATCGGGATCGGCTGCGTGCGGGTGATCGATGAGTATGCCAGGTTCGCTCCGCCATCATGCAGCGGACGGCAGCGGGCAGTCCGGCGGCCGCGCCTCGATGGCGATCTCCACGAGTTCGCGCGGTAGGCCGAGCAGCTGCCCTTGCAGCAGGGAGAAGAGCATGAGCACGCCGTGCTCGCGCAGGATCAGATAGGCGAGGGCGCGCGCGACGCCCGAACGTCCGTTGGCGAGGATGCGCCGCGACTCCTCGGTGACATAACCGCCGAGGCGCTGCTGCACCTCGATCAGGCTCTGACTGCCGGCCAACGCGCCATGCAGCGGTTCCGGCAAGGCGGCGAGAATCGCCTCGAGGCTGTCGAGGTTGACCAACCCGAGCAGGCGGTCGCGATGCAACAGGCGCACCGAGGGCACCAGCTGATAGAAGGTCTCGCTCGGCGAGAGCCCGTAGGAGAAGCGGAAGCGCAACAGCCACAGCAGCCCGACACGATCGAGCAGCGCGCCCAGCAGTTGCTTCAGCTCGTCCTGATTGCTGCTGTGTACCTGCTGCAGTCGCCGCGCCATCTCGACGTAGTAGCGCTGATCGAGCGCGGCCTCGAGGGCGAAGGGATCGCGTTTGCGTTCGAACACCTCGCGCCCCTGTTTGGCGATCAGGCTGTAAGGGCCCTGCTCCAGCGTGCGCAGCAATTCGAGCACGCCCTCGGCCTGGAACAGCTCCTGTTGTGGCAGGCGCACATGCTCCGGCAGCTCATAGAGATTGGCGCGGATCTCGGCCGGGTCCAGTTCATAGAGCTTGCCGCGCAGCAGCGCCTTGAGGTTGAAGAGGGCATACTTGCGACCCCAGGCCAACACCAGGCCGGCTTCCTCGGCCGGCATCGGGCGGATCAGGATCCGCAGCTCGTCGAGCAGGGTGTTGACCAGGGCCTGCTTGAGGCTGCGGCTCTTGGCGCGGCGATCGTGCGGCTCATCCAGCAAGCGCTCGAGCCCGAAGCGCTGGGCGAGTTCCGAGAGCGAGAGGCCGCACAGGGTCGCGACCTCGGCGGGAGCGATCAGGCGCTCGGCCATGGCCGAGACGCGGGTATTCAAATAGGGATCGCGCAGGCGGCTCATGGCGATCGGCAGCGCTAGCGTCGAGCGTCGAGAAACAGGCTGAAGGCCGCCTCGAGGGCCTCTTCCTCGCGTGCTTCGGCGGTCTCGCGCAGCTGCGTGTGGCGCTCGTCATAGCGGCGTTTCAGCTCGGCCACGGTCTGCTCGGCACGCTCTTCGGCCTTGGCGATGAAGTCGCGATGCAGGTCCGGGATGCGTGCCGTGAAACGCTCGTCCTCGGCGCGCGCATCGCGCAACGCGGACTGAATGATGCGCTCTTGGGCCTGCTCGGCCTCCTGCGCGATCGTCTCGGCCTTCATCTCGGCATCGAGGAGGCGTTTCAGCGTATCGTCCATCGGTGCTTGCGGATCAGGTTGTCGGTTTTGGAAGGGAGCGGATGTTTGCCGGGGCAGGCGCAGGTTACCTGAATCGGTGCCGCCGTTGGCTGCGCATCGGGGTCTCGCTTGCGTTAGGTCAGCTTGGATCGCGCGGGGGCTATCGTGCCGGTTCCATTGACTGGCGTCAAAGCGCTGTCCGGTCGTTGCGGTGGCGCGGCGATGATCTCCTACTATGGTGTCGCCTGTCCGCCGCCGAACGCAAGATCCATCCCGCAACCAACGAGACCGATGCCGAAACCGCCGATGCCAACATCCCCGCTGTCAGAACCCCCGACGTCAGCACCGCCTGTCCAGGGCCCGTCGCGCCCGAGCCTGGGGGCGCGGTTCCTGGGCGCGCTGCTCCTGTTTTGGAGCCTCGGGCTGGTCTCTTGCCAAGCCGTGTTTTCCCCCGTGTTTTCCTCCCTGTTCTCCTCCCTGTTCTCCTCGTGATAACGCCCAAGCCACATCCGCGCCCAATGGCCGCCTGGTTGTTATGGATCCTCTCCACGCCCTTGCTGTTCGCGGCGATCAATGCATTGATCCTCGCGCGCTTGGATCGGTTTCTCGGGGATGCCACGGCCTGGGTGCTCGTCGCGCTGGCGGCGCTGTTGACGCGACGGGCCGCGTGGCAACCGGCCGCGGCGACGGGGGCGGCCGCGCGGCGCCGGTTCAGCCCGCGCGGACGCTCCTGGCAGTTCCCGCCGCGTAACCTGGCGGCGGTCTTGCTGGCGGTCGGCACCTGGGTCGCGGCGATCTTCGGCGTTGGACACTCGCTCGCGGTCGGCCTCGGTTTCGCCGCCGTGGCCGTGCTCGGCTACCATCTGCTCTATGGGCTCGAGCCGCTGCGGGTTGGCGAGCCGTTGAGCGCGCAGGACCAGGAATCGCGGGTCGTCATCGAGGCGCTCGCCGAGGCCGAGGACCGGCTCATCGCCATCGAACGCGCCGCCGAGGCGATCGGCAATCGCGAGCTGAGCCAACGCCTGGCGCGCATCGCCGACCTGGGGCGGGGAATCCTCGCGCAGATCGCCGAGCGGCCCTCGGATCTCCGCCGCGCCCGGCGCTTCCTGACGGTCTTCCTCGAAGGCGCCGAACAGGTCTCGGACGGCTATGCCCGCACCCATCGGCATGCCGAGTCGGCCGAGCTAGAGCAGCACTTTCGCACCGTCCTGATCACCATCGAAGAGCAATTCCAGCGCCAGCGCCAGCGCTTGCGCGAGGCCGATATCCTTGATCTCGATGTGCAGATCGAAGTGCTCAAGAAGCAGCTCGAGCAGGAGGGGGTTCGCTAGC
>NZ_JBKHDN010000096.1:0-10012 GCF_046541315.1 Halochromatium sp.
GGCGCCGCCTCCTCGAGCAGGCGACAACGGCCACCGAGCTGATAGTGGCGCACGGCGCAGTTGTGCTCTTCGAGCGTGGACGAGAAATGATGGCTGCCATCGCCGCGCGAGACGAAATAGAGCGCATCGCCGTCGGCCGGGTGCAGGGCGGCATGGATCGCCGCGCGCCCCGGCAGGGCGATCGGGGTCGGCGGCAGCGCGTCGATCACATAGGTGTTGTAGGGCGTCGCTCGACGCAGATCGGCGCGTCGGATGTTGCCGTCATAGGCCTCTCCCATCCCATAGATCACGGTCGGATCGGTCTGCAGGCGCATCCCGCGCTGCAATCGGCGGACGAAGACGCCAGCAATGTCCGGGCGCTCCTCGGCCAGGCCGGTCTCCTTCTCGATGATCGAGGCGAGGATCAAGGCCTCATAAGGCGTCTTGAGCGGCAGTCCTTCGGCGCGCTGTTGCCATTCCTCGTGCAACACCCGTTGCATCCGCTCGTGCGCACGCTTGAGCACATCGACATCGGTGCTCGCGCGCGCGACCAGGTAGGTATCCGGAAACAACCAGCCCTCGGGATGCGGTTCGTCGATGCCGACCCGCTGCATGATCTCGCGCTCCGAGAGGCCGGTCAGCTCCTGTTGCAGTGTCTCGTGATCGGCGAGGCTTGCCACCGCGTCGCGAAAGGTCCAGCCCTCGATCAGGGTGACTGGGTACAGGATCGAGCGGCCACTGGCGAACAGTCGCAGCAGATCCAATGGCCGCATGTCCTCGGTCAGCGCATATTCACCGGCCTTGATCTGCCCCTGAAGCCGCTGTTGATAGGCCAGGGCGATGAAGAAATAAGGATCCTCGATCAGCCCCTCATCCGTCAGCCGAGTCGCCAACTGGCGCAAGCGCGTGCCGGGGCGGATCTCGAAGACGCGTGGCTCGCGCTGCGCCTCGCCCTGCACCTCGCGCTGTGCCTCGCCCTGCACCTCGCGCTGCGTCTCGTTCTGCGCCTCGGCCTGTGCTGCGGCTTGCGGCGCGGACACCCGTTCGATCGGGGTCGCCAGGAACCCTTGATACTCGAACCAGAGCACCCCGAACAGGGCGGCCCCGACCAGGATCAGCGACATGAGGGCGGCAAGGAAGACCTTCACCACTCGAACTCCGGTTGCAACAGCCGCGCCTGGACGCGCTCGAGCAATGCCCAGGGCAGCCGCGACAGCTCGAACGCCTGCTCCTCGAAGGCGCGCATGGGCCAGAGGCCGATCACTGCGTTGGTCAAAAAGGCCCCTCGTGCCCGAACCAAATCGGTCAGCGTCAGGCGTCGCTCGCGAACCTCGAGGCCCGCCTCGCGGGCGTCTTCGAGGACGCGCGCGCGCGCCGTCCCGGCGACACCACAACGATCGATCGGTGGGGTATGCAGACCCCCATCCTCGTCGACCAGAAACAGGTTGCTCATGGTCGCGCAGACGAGCAGGCCCTCGATATCCAGCATCAGGCCTTCATCGACGCGGCCATCCGCCCATTCCGAGCGCGCCAGGACCTGTTCGAGCCGATTCAGGTGCTTGAGGCCAGCGAGCTGGGGATTGATTCCGAGCCGGGTCCGGCAGAGGCGGACGCGGGCGGCTCGATCGCCTGCCGCGAGCCCGTCGGTGTCGGCACCGAGCGCGGACAAAGGCTGCTCATCGAGCATCAGGATGCGGGTGGGCTTGGGCTCGGGCGGTGGTCGGTAGCCGCGCGCCGAGGGACCGCGAGTGACAATGATCTTGAGGATGCCGCGTTCGACACCGGCACCGAGCCGGGTCACCTCTCGTTTCAGGCATGCCGGGGATGGCACGGGCAGACCGAGCCGAACCGCGCCGAGCGCGAGCCGATCGAGATGCGCGGGCCAACAGCACGGTCGGCCGGCGCGGATCGCGATGGTCTCGAACAGGCCATCGCCGTAAGCGAGGCCACGGTCGGAGACATCGAGATCCGCGCGCGCCTCGCCATTGACGAGGCAACGCGGCGCCGCCCGACTAGAGCCGTTTGAAGGCCAGGGTGCCGTTGGTGCCACCAAAGCCGAACGAATTGCTCAGCGCCAGATCGATCTTCATCTCGCGCGCGGTGTTCGGGACATAGTCCAGATCGCAGTCCGGGTCCGGTGTCTCGTAGTTGATCGTCGGCGGCGCCACCTGATCGCGAATCGCCAATACCGTGAAGATCGCCTCCGCGCCGCCGGCCGCGCCCAGCATGTGTCCGGTCATCGATTTGGTCGAACTCACCGCCAACCGATAGGCATCGTCGCCAAAGGCGTGCTTGATGCCCTTGGTTTCGGCGATATCGCCGGCCGGCGTCGAGGTGCCGTGGGCATTGATGTAATCGACCGACGACTTATCCAGCCCGGCATCGGCGAGTGCCATCAGCATGCATTCGCTCGCCCCCTCGCCGGTCAGCGACGGCGCGGTCATGTGATAGGCATCCGAGTTCATGCCGACGCCGACGAGTTCGGCGTAGATGCGCGCATTGCGGGCCTTGGCATGCTCGTATTCCTCGAGCAACATGACCCCGGCACCATCGCTGAGCACGAAACCATCGCGGTCCTTGTCGAACGGACGGCTGGCCCGCTGCGGATCGTCGTTACGGGTCGAGAGCGCCCGCGCGGCGGCGAAACCACCGAGGCCCACCGGCGAGGTCGCCATCTCGGCGCCGCCGGCCAGCATGGCGTCGACGACGCCGCTACGGATCATGAAGGCCGCATCGCCGATATTGTGCGTCGCGGTGCTGCACGCGGACACGATCGAGTAATTCGGACCCTTGAGCCCATACTTGATCGAGAGATCGCCGGCTACCATGTTGACGATGTTGGCGGGCACGAAGAAGGGCGAGATCTTGCGCGGCCCACCATCGAGATAGGCGCCATAGTTGTTCTCGATCCCAGTGATGCCGCCGATCCCCGAGCCGACGGCAACGCCGATGCGCCGACAATTCGCCTCGGTGACCTCGAGGCCCGCATCCTCGATCGCTTGGCTCCCGGCGCCGATCCCGTAATGGATGAAGGCATCCATCTTGCGTGCTTCTTTCTTGGAGATGTACTGGGTGACGTCGAAGCCATAGATCGGGCCGCCAAAGCGGCTACTGAAGGAGCTCACGTCGAAGTGGGTGATTGGCTGGATGCCACTCCGCCCGGCCAGGATGTTCTCCCACGCGGACGGGATGTCGAGACCCACCGGAGCGACGATGCCGAGTCCGGTGACAACGACCCTTCTGCCTGACATGAATGACCCCTCAAAGCTAGATGGCGACACGCGGCCGCCCAAACATCACAGGCCCACTGCCGGGTAACCCGAAGGCCTAACCCCTCAACCCGGCCAAGGAACCCAAAGGATCACGAGTCGCGCGCGCGCGCTGCGTGACCATCGGCGCCCGGCTCAACCGAGATGCGCGTTGACGTAATCGACGGCCTCTTTGACCTTGGTGATCTTCTCGGCATCCTCGTCCGGAATCTCGGTCTCGAATTCTTCTTCGAGCGCCATGACGAGTTCGACCGTATCCAATGAGTCGGCACCGAGGTCGTCGACGAACGACGCGTCCATGGTCACTTCCTCTTCCTTGACGCCGAGCTGCTCGACAACGATCTTGCGTACCCGCTCTTCAACGCTACTCATGATGATTCAACCCTCAGGATGTGGAGACACGTCACCCTCTTGACGAGAGGCCGCGCCATTTTAGAGACAAACAACGGCGGGCGAAAGCTCGACGACGGCCAAGCCAAGCCCCTCCAACGATGATCATTCGTTTTGCAAACCAGGAGACCGAGTTCAGACCATCAGCATCCCGCCATTGACATGGATGGTTTGGCCGGTCACATACGCGGCGTTCGGCGAGGCCAGGAAGGCCACCGCGGCGGCGATCTCCTCGGGCGCCCCCAGCCGCCCAAGCGGAATGCTGCCGAGCAGCGCCTCGCGCTGGGCCTCGGGCAGCTCGCGCGTCATATCGGTATCGATGAACCCCGGCGCGACCACATTGACGGTGATCCCGCGCGGACCGATCTCGCGCGCCAACGATTTGCTGAAGCCAATCAGCCCGGCCTTGGAGGCCGCATAGTTACACTGCCCGGCATTGCCGCTGACGCCCACCACCGAGCCGATATTGATGATGCGCCCATGGCGCGCCTTGGTCATCGCGCGCAGGCAGGCCTTGCAGAGGCGAAACACCGCGGAGAGATTGGTCTCCAGGATCTCGTCCCATTCCTGATCCTTCATGCGCATCAGCAGGTTATCGCGCGTGATGCCGGCGTTGTTGACCAGGATGGTCGGGCGCCCGCCGAGCCGCTCCTCGACCGCGGCGAGCGTGGCCTCGATGGAACTCGGCTGCGTCACATCCAGGCACAGGCCAATGCCGGGGCGGTGCGCGTCGGCAAACCGCTCGGCGATGCGCGCCGCGCCACCCTCGGTGGTCGCGGTGCCCGCGACCTTGGCGCCGAGACGCGAGAGTTCTGCGGCGATGGCCGCGCCGATGCCACGGCTGGCACCGGTGACCAGGGCGATTTCTCCGTCGAGAAGGGAATCAGACATGGGCGCTTGCCTCAAGTGCATGCGACAAACCGTCTGGCTCGAACACGGGCAGGGTCGTCAGACGTTTGTCAATACGTTTATTCAGGCCGGTCAGCACCTTGCCAGGGCCGGCCTCGATCGCCAGCCGGACACCGCGCTCGGCCACCGCCTGTACGGTCTCGACCCAGCGCACCGGACTGAACAACTGTTGCGCCAAACCGGCGCGAATCTGTTCGGGCGACTCGGCCGTCGCCACGTTCACATTATGGAGCACCGGAATCGACGGCCGCTGCAGCTCCGTCTGCTCCAGCCGCGCGGTGAGTTCCGCAGCGGCATCGCGCATCAGCGCACAATGCGACGGCACGCTCACCGGCAGCAACAGCGCGCGTTTTGCGCCAACCGCCTTGGCGGCATCGAGCGCGCGCTCGACCGCATCCCGTTCTCCGGCGATCACCACCTGCCCCGGCGCGTTGAAGTTGACCGGCTCCAGCACCTGACCCAGCGCCTGGTCGCGACAGAGTGCGATCACCACCTCATCGTCCAGGCCCAGCAGCGCCGCCATCGCGCCCTGTTCATCCGGCACCGCCGCCTGCATCAGACGCGCGCGCTCGGCGACCAGGCGCAGCGCATCCTCGAAGGTCAGTGCGCCAGCGCACGTCAGCGCACTGTACTCGCCAAGACTGTGCCCGGCCATGACCGAGGGCATGGCACCGCCCTGCTCGCGCCAGACGCGCCAGACTGCGACGCCGGCGGCCAGCATCACCGGTTGCGTGTTGACGGTCTGATCCAGGGCCGCCTTGGGGCCTTCCTGGGCGAGCCGCCAGAGATCGCGCCCGAGCGTCTCGGAGGCCTCGTCGAAGGTCGCGCGCACCTGCGGATGGACGGCCGCGAGTTCGGCGAGCATGGCGAGCGATTGCGAGCCCTGGCCGGGGAAGAAGAAAGCGGGATGCATACTCATCGGACGCTCCAATGGTCAGTAGCGCAGTAACGCCGAGCCCCAGGTAAAGCCGCCGCCAAACGCCTCCATCAGCACCGTCTGCCCGCGCTGGATGCGCCCGTCGCGCACGGCTTGATCGAACGCGAGCGGGATCGAGGCGGCCGAGGTGTTGCCGTGCTCGGCCACCGTGACCACCACCTGCTCCATCGCCAGATCGAGCTTACGGGCGGTTGCCTGGATGATACGCAGATTGGCCTGATGCGGCACCAGCCAGTCGATGTCGGCGCGCGTCATCTTGTTCGCCGCGAGGGTATCGTCGACGATCGCCCCGAGGGTGGTGACGGCGACGCGAAACACCTCGTTGCCCTTCATCTGCATATAGGGCGAGCCGTTGCCGCCATTGCCGATCCCGGCCGGCACCTGCAACAGCTCACGATAGGCGCCATCGGCATGCAGATGCGTCGAGATGATGCCCGGCTCGTCGGCGGCGCCGATGACCACCGCGCCGGCGCCATCGCCGAACAGCACGCAGGTGCCGCGATCGGTCCAGTCGATGATGCGCGACAGGGCCTCGGCGCCCACCACCAGGGCGCATTTGGCGCTGCCAGTGGCGATGAACTTCTCGGCCACGGCCAAGGCGTAGACGAAGCCGGTGCAGACGGCCTGCACATCGAACGCGGGACAGCCATGACTGTCCAACCGCTCTTGCAGCAGACAGGCGCTACTCGGAAAGGTCTGATCCGGCGTGGTCGTCGCCACCACGATCAGATCCAGCGCCGAGGCCGCGAGGCCCGCCGACTCCAGCGCCGCGCGCGCCGCGCGCTCGGCCAGATCGACGCAGGTCTCGTCGTCGGCGACGATGTGGCGTTGGCGAATGCCGGTCCGCTCGCGGATCCAACGATCGGAGGTGTCGACCAACCGCTCCAGGTCCTGGTT
Organism: Halochromatium sp.; assembly: GCF_046541315.1. Classification (GTDB taxonomy): domain Bacteria; phylum Pseudomonadota; class Gammaproteobacteria; order Chromatiales; family Chromatiaceae; genus Lamprobacter. The sequence goes on from NZ_JBKHDN010000096.1 coordinate 6,382, forward strand.
GGTCATGACCTTGGCCGGCAGGGCGCCGCCGGTACCGAGGATGCGCGCGTAGTGGCTCATGCCGACACCCGCGCGGAGGCTTGCAAGGACATCGCCCGCGCCTCGCCCAGGTGCGCCTCGACCTCGCGCTCGATGCGCGCGATGACCTGCGAGCGAATCTCTTGGTCGGCGATGCGCAGGGCATGCTCGAACGCGAGTTCATCGGCGCCGCCATGGCTCTTGATCACGATCCCGCGCAGTCCGAGCAGACTGGCGCCATTGTAGCGGCGCGGATCGACATCCTGGCGAAAGCCGCGCAACACCGGCAATGCCACCAAGCCCGACAGCCGACTCAGGAGGTTGCGCCCGAAGCGGCGCTTGAGCATCCGGGCGATCAGCGTGGCCACGCCCTCGCTGGCCTTCAAGGCGACATTGCCGACGAAGCCATCCGAGACGACGACATCGACATCGCCGAGGTAGATGTCATCCCCCTCGACATAACCGACATAGTTCAACGAACTCGCGGACAGCAGCTCATGCGCGGCACGCACCTGATCGTTGCCCTTGATCTCTTCCTCGCCGATATTGAGCAGCCCGACGCGCGGCATCGGCAGCCCCTGCACGGCGCGCACGAGTTCGCTGCCCATGACGGCGAATTGGAACAGATGCTCGGCGGTGCAATCGACGTTCGCGCCCAGATCGAGCATGTGCGTCTGACCCTTGAGCGCCGGAATGGCGGTGATGATCGCCGGCCGGTCGATATGCGGCAGGGTCTTGAGCACGAAGCGCGCGGTCGCCATCAGCGCGCCGGTATTGCCGGCGCTGACGCAGGCATCGGCCTCGCCCTGCTTGACCAGGTCGATGGCGACCCGCATCGACGAATCCTTCTTGCCGCGCAACGCCTTCGAGGGCAGCTCGTCCATCGCCACCTCTTGCGAGGCATGGCGCACGCATACGCGCTCGTCAGCCTCGACCGCGCGCGGCAGATGGTCGGCGATCGCGTCCTCGCGGCCGACCAGGATCAAGCGGCAATCCTGACGCTCGCCAAGAAAGCGCAGCGCCGCTGGCACCACCACTCCGGGGCCATGATCGCCACCCATGGCATCCAACGCGAGGGTCTGTCGAACAGCCAAATCGGTGTCTCCTCAGGGATAGAGCCCGCGTGCAAACGCGGGAGGATGCGCGCGTGACGATCGCGACGGCGGCGAGCTGGACAAGCCGACCCATGGACCTCAGGCGTCCTTATCGAGCACCTTGCGACCACGGTAGAAGCCGTCCGGAGTCACATGATGACGCCGGTGGATCTCGCCGGTGGTGCCATCCTCGGACAGCGTGGGACGCGCGAGCGCGTCGTGGGAGCGGCGCATGCCGCGCTTCGATGGGGTCTTGCGATTTTGTTGAACGGCCATTTCGATCTCCGCGTGGGTCGCGATTAGTCCTGACTTTCGGTGTCGTCTCGTGGTGTCTTCAGCGCCGCCAGGGTGGCAAAGGGATGGCGATCCGCGCCTGGTTTGCGATCCGCCTCCAGCGCCGCTCCATCCCCGTCGAGGCCGACCAACCGCGCCACCGTGCTCGGCACCGGCGGTGGTTTGCACGCCCCCTCCGGATGGCGAGGGATCGCTGGAACCGCCAAGATCAGCTCGTCCTCGACGAGATCGGAGGCCCGCATCAGCCGGTCTTCCAGCATCAGTGGTTCGTACTCGGCTGGCAGGGCCTTGGCCTCGTCGAGGCCCTCGACCAGCGCGAGCACGACTTCCGCATCGACCTTGAGGTCGTAGCGCTCGAAACAGCGCTGACAGCATAATGGCAGCTCGGCGACGACCCGACCCAGCACGGTCGAGCGTCCATCGGTATCGCGTCCAAACTCAAACCGGTAATGCGCTTGATTGGGCGTCCTTGCGCTGGTTGGCGCGCTCGCCGCCTCGCCGCCTCGCCACAGCAGCCTGGAGAGGCGCGGCAGACGCCCCAACGCCATCTCGCCTTCGAAGACCGAGCGCTGCGCAACCGCTTTTCGGGGGTCGAGAAGATCCGGAAAAGAGACCGACATAAGCCATTAAATATAAAACGGGGATGGTGTCGCTGTCAATCTCAGTCTCCGGTCAAGGCGAGCAGGACCCCGGCGGCCACGGCGGAGCCGAGGACACCGGCCACATTGGGCCCCATCGCGTGCATCAGCAAGAAGTTGTGCGGGTTGCTCTCGAGGCCGACCCGATTGACGACGCGCGCCGCCATCGGCACCGCCGAGACCCCGGCGGCGCCGATCAAGGGGTTCACCTTGCCGCCCGTCGCCCAACACATGATCTTGCCCATCACCAAGCCGGCGGCGGTCCCGATCGAGAAGGCCAGCGCCCCCAGCACCAAGATCCCCAAGGTCTCGATGGCGAGGAATTTGTCCGCCGACAGTCGCGAGCCGACCGCGAGCCCGAGCATGATGGTGACGATATTGATGATCTCGTTCTGCGCCGCGCGGCTCAGACGCTCCACCACCCCGCTCTCGCGCAGCAGGTTGCCGAACATCAGCATGCCAATCAGCGGCGCCGCCGAGGGCAGCAGCAGCCCGCAGAGGATGAGTACCACGAACGGAAAGAAGATGCGCTCCAGGCGCGAGACCGGGCGCGGCTGCTCCATCACCACGGCACGCTCCTTCTTGGTGGTGAACAGGCGCATGATCGGCGGCTGGATGATCGGCACCAGGGCCATGTACGAATAGGCCGCGACCGCGATCGCCCCAAGCAGATCGGGCGCCAGATGCGAGGCCAAAAAGATCGCGGTCGGCCCGTCGGCGCCGCCGATGATGGCAATCGCCGAGGCATCCTGGAGGGTGAAATCGAAACCGGGCAAGGCATTCAAGGCCACCGCTCCGATCAGGGTGGCGAAGATCCCGAACTGCGCCGCCGCGCCGAGCAGCAGGGTCGAAGGGCGCGCGATCAAGGCGCCGAAATCGGTCAGGGCGCCGACGCCCATGAAGATCAGGAGCGGAAAGATCCCGGTCTCGACGCCGACGCTGTAGATCATCCCGAACAGACCGTCGGGGCCGCCGATGCCGGCCACCGGGATATTCGAGAGCACGGCGCCAAACCCGATCGGCACCAGCAGCAAGGGCTCGAACCGCTTCGCGATCGCGAGGTAGATCAGCCCGCAGCCGATGACGACCATGAGCGCCTGCTGCCAACCGAGGTTGGCCACGCCGGTCGCCTGCCAGAGGGTCAGCAATGCATCCATCGCGTCAACCCAAGGCGAGCAACGGCGCGCCGAGCGCCACCGCATCACCCTCCTTGACCCGAATCTCGCCGACCCGACCCGCCGAGGGCGCGCGCACCTCGGTTTCCATCTTCATCGCTTCGAGCACCAGCAGCACATCGCCCGAGTCGACGGCCTGATCGACGCGCACCTCGACGCGCACGATGGTGCCGGCCATGGGCGCGGTGACCACCCGCCCCTCGGTGATGGTCGCCACCTCGTCGGCGGTCTCGGTGGTACGCACGCGCTCGACCGCTCCCTGCGGCGAGACCATGACATCGTAGCCCTTGCCATTGACCTCGACGCGATAGCACTCGGGCTCGGCGCCCACCGCCGGCACGCCCGTCGGCGTCGCGGCCGGAGTCACAGCCACAGCAGTGGCCCCCGCAGCGGCCGGTGCAGCGGTCGGTGC
>NZ_JBKHDN010000097.1:0-9973 GCF_046541315.1 Halochromatium sp.
TCCGCTCAAGGCGATGCCGCTCGGCGGGTCTCGCCGAGCCCTCGCCGAGCCCTCGTCGAACCGGGCCTAACCGAGCGCGATGCGCGGCATCCGGAACGGTAGCAGCAGCTGCACCCAGCGCGTCTCGAAACGCGTCAGCGCGAGGCTTTCGTGGAAGGCGGTGACCGGCTCGCCGAGGAGGTGGGCGCGAACGGTCGAGCGCGCGTAGAAGGGCGTGTCCTCAAGCGTTTCGAGAATCTTGGCGGTGCCGTCGGTCTCGCTCTGGATGGCGCGGGGGATGCGCCACCAGAAGGTGCTGGGCAGGCGTGCCGACGGTGGCGGCGCGAACGCCTCGCTGTCGCCATTGCCATCGAAGCGCAAGGCCAACGCGCGGCGACTGCCGTCGATAAAGGTCATGTCATAGAGCACGGCCGTGCCTTGGCGGAGCTTGGAGCGCGACCAATCCCATTGGCGAAAACCGGCCGCGAGCGGTTCGTCGCCACTGTTGCTATCCAGATAGCCGGCGCCGGACCAACGTAAGGCCGGTCGTTCCAGCGCCACCTCGACGCGCGCCTCGGGGGCGATCGGCCACCAGCGGTGACGGCCGGCGGGGTCGAGCGCGATCGGTCCGCGGGTCAGGGCGCGCGGCTGCACGCGCACGACACCGCGAATGCGCTTGGGCAACGGCGCGCCACGCTCGTCGATATGGAAGCTCAGCGCCGAGCCGTCCCACTCGACCCGGCTCGGGCCGATCGCTAGTTCGCGCGCGCTGCGTCGTAACTGCCCACGGCCGCGCTCGGTCATCGCCCAGCCGGTGCGATCCTTGCCGTAGAGCGCGACATTGAGCGCGCAGAAGTGCTCCGGATCGCCGCGCCCACGGCGTCTGGCCCACGCGTAGTAGGGCGAGAAGACGCTGCCGATCAGCGCGATCAGGGTGATGCCATAGTCGCCATCGTCGCTCAGCGCGTCGACGTACCACCAATGGTAGCTGTTCGGCGTCAGCGCTTGGTCGAAACGCGGTCCGCCGTCAAGCTCGCTGCCGCCAGCCGTCCCGAGAGCGCCGCCATCGGCACCCCCGGCCCCGGATGCGCGCTGCCCCCCGCCAGATACAGCCCCGGAATCCTGGTGCGCGCCCCAGGTCGCGAGAAGGAGGCCATCCAGCCATGGGAGGCGCGGCCGTACAGCGCGCCCCCGGTGGCCGGGAACAACTGCTCGAAGATCGTCGGTGTCGTCACCTGGACGTGCGCTGGGTCCTGCTGGATATGCAGGCCACAGCGTTCCAACAGGCCAAAGGTGCTTTGGGCGCATTGCTCGATCTCTGAAGGAGTGAAGGAATGGGTGTCGCCGATGGCCGGCGCGTTGACCAGGCACAACAGCCGCTCCGGACCCGCGGGCGCCGGGCCGTCGTCGGCGTCGCGATCCTGCGCGCAGACGTAGACCGTCGGTGCGCGCGGGATGCGGTGGCGCTGGAGGATGTCGTCGAACTCGGCTTGATAATCGCTGGAGAAGAAGACGCTGTGGCGACTCAACGGGAAGCCCTCGGTCTTGGCGAGGAGACTCCAGGTGATCGCCGAGAGCGAGCGCTCCGCAGCCGGCGTCGGCGCCACCGCGCGTCTGACTCGCTGGCCAAACAGGCCCGCCGCCACGGCGTTGGTGTCGCCGTTGACGATCACCGCATCGGCGGCGATGCGCTCGCCGTCGGCGAGTACGACCCCATTGACCCGACCGCGCGCGAGTTCGATCTCGCTGACCTCGGCCTGGTAGCGGAACTGGACCCCGAGGCGTTGCGCCAGCCCGGCGAAGGCGCGCGCGAGCTGGTGCATGCCGCCCTTGACCAGCCAGACGCCATCCTGCTCGACATGAGCGACCAGCATCAGCGTCGCCGGCGCGGCATAGGGCGAGGAGCCGCAATAGGTGGCGTAGCGGCCGAACAGTTGGCGCAATCGGGGATCGCGGAAGTGCTCGCCGAGTGCCGACCACAGGGTCGCGAAGGGCTTGATGTTGACGAGGTCGCCGAGGCCGCCGGGACCGACCCGGCGCACCAAGCCGACCGGGCTCGGCCGCGGGGCGCTGATGAAGGGCTCCTTGAGGGTGCGATAGATCGCCTTGGCGTCGGCGCTGAAAGCGAGGAAACGCCGCCGCTCGCCCGGGCCAGAGAAGGCGGCAATGGCGTCGGCGGAGCGCTCGAGGTCGGCGAACAGATCCAGGCGTTCGTGGGCGCTCCAGGCGTGCCGCGCCAAGACCTCGGCCTGCTCGAGATCGACCTCGGCCGCGAGCGAGCTGCCGGCGGCGGCGCAGATCGCCTCGAACACCCAGCGCATGGTGAGCACGGTCGGGCCGGCATCGATCGGCACCCCGCCGACCCGCACCTCGCGCATCTTGCCGCCGGGCCCATGCGCGCGCTCGAGGACGGTCACCTCGAGACCGCGCGCGGCCAGCTCGATGGCCGAGGTCAGTCCGCCGATGCCGGCCCCTACGATCGCCACTCGCTCCGTTGTCACCGTCTACCTCGCATCGATCCGCTGTCTTGATTCTGTTATCGACGCGAGAGTTGATCCCGGTCGTTTGACGCTCCAAGAGGAGCTGGCTATCTTACCTGACCGATACGGGGGGCTGCCTGCCAAGGCCACGGCCGCGCGGTGCACAGCGCCCCCGATGACCCACTCTGACGCACGAGGATGCACCAATGGATGCCTTGCAGCGCATCGAGCAGGCCCTAGAGGCCGCCATCGCCAAGGGCATGGGCGATGATTCACCGCCGCTGCTGCGCGAGGCCGTGCGGCATGCCGTGCTGACGCCGGCCTCGCGCGTGCGTCCCCGGCTGTGCCTCGCCGTGGCCCTGGCCTGTGGCGACGATGTCCCCGCCGTCACCGATGCCGCCGCCGCGTCGTTGGAACTCCTGCATTGTGCCTCGCTGGTGCATGACGATCTGCCGTGCTTCGATGATGCCGACATGCGGCGCGGTCAACCCTCGGTGCATCGTGCCTATGGCGAACGCCTGGCGGTGTTGGCCGGGGATGGGTTGATCGTGCTCGCGTTCGAGAATCTGGCCTGGCATACCCTGCGACATCCCGAGCGTCTGGCCCCATTGCTCATGATTGTGGGCCGGGCGGTCGGTCTCAAGGATGGCATCGTCGCCGGTCAGGCCTGGGAATGTGAGGAGGAGGTCGATCTGAGCGAGTATCACCGCCAGAAAACGGCCGCCCTGTTCGCTGCCGCGACCGAGGCCGGCGCCGCTGCGGCGGGGCGCAATCCGGCCGATTGGCGCGTCCTGGGGGCGAACCTGGGCGAAGCCTATCAGGTGGCCGATGATCTGCGCGATGTAGCGGGCGATGCCGAGGCCCTCGGCAAGCCGGTCGGGCAGGACGCGGCGCATGCGCGACCGAGCGCGGTCGCGGCGTTGGGCGTCGATGGCGCCCTCGCGCGCCTGGTCGGCCTGATCCGTGAGGCGCTGGCATCGATCCCGGTCTGCCCGGGTGCCGACACATTGCGAGCGCTGGTGGTCGGCGAGATGCAGCGCTTGCTGCCGCCGCCGATCGCCGAGGATTTCGCGCAGCGGCTCGCGGCCGCTCACGACGGCTGAGCGGTGCGCATGAAACTCACCTTCGATTGGCGTGAATGGCGTAATCGTTTGATTGCGCGCCCCGGTTTCCAGCGTTGGGCGGCCGATTTTCCGCTCACGCGCCCGATCGCGCAGCGGCGCGCGCGGTCGCTGTTCGATATCACCGCCGGTTTCGTCTACTCGCAGATCCTCTATGCCTGCGTCGAACTCGAGCTGATCGATCTCTTGGCCGATGGACCGCTCGCGCGCTCGGCGCTGGCGCCCCGCATGGGCATGACCGAGCCGCAGGCGGATCGGCTCCTGCGCGCGGCGGTGGCGTTGGATCTGCTGGAGCGGCGGGGTGTCGATGCCGAGGGCTCGCCCTGCTTCGGTCTTGGCAACCATGGCGCGGCGATGCTCGCCAACCCCGGCATCGCCGCCATGATCAAGCATCACCAGATGCTCTACCGCGATCTCGAAGACCCGCTCGCGCTGCTGCGTGGCGAGCAGACCGAGACCGAGCTGGGTCGCTATTGGGCCTATGCCCGCTCGCTCGATCCGGCACAGGAGGACGCTGCTTCGGTGCGCGAGTACAGCGACCTGATGAGCGTCTCCAATGCCTTTGTCGCTGACGACGTGCTCGATGCCTATTCGTTGCGGCCGCATCGCTGCCTGATGGATGTCGGCGGCGGTGAGGGCAACTTCCTGCTTGCCGTTGCCGAGCGTTGGCCGCATGTGCAGCTGCGACTGTTCGACCTGCCAGCGGTGGCCGAGCGCGCCCAGCAGCGGTTCGAGGCGCTTGGGCTGGGTGAGCGCGCCGAGGCCGTCGGCGGCGATCTGCTGCGCACGCCGCTGCCGAAGGGGGCGGATCTCTGCTCCCTGGTGCGGGTGGTGCACGACCACGACGACGATCAGGCGCTGCGGATTCTGCGGGCGGTGCGGGCGGCGCTGGAGCCGGGCGGCACCCTGCTGCTGGCCGAGCCCATGGCCGAGACGCCGGGGGCCGAGCCGATCGGCGATGCCTATTTCGGCCTCTATCTGCTGGCGATGGGCAGTGGCCGACCGCGACCGCCCCAAGAACTCGAGGCGATGCTGCGCGAGGCCGGCTTCGGTGGCGTTCAGCTGCGGCCAACCCGCCGCCCGATGCAGACGCGGCTGTTGATCGCGACCGCGGTTTGACGCGTGGCCTTGCGATACGTCAATCAGAGCCCGAACGGCCAACCTCGGTCGACAGTCGATGTGTAAATCAGGCTTGACATAAGATCGGGTCAAGCTAGACTGACACTGATACTTTTTTTGGTGTCATCAGTGGCTTGCATCCAGGGCGTCCAACGGATGCCGCAAGCGATGCGCCCGATGCTGCCACCAGCGAGCCAATAACACAGTAACGCCTATCGTGAATGCCTCCTCCGACCTCTCGACCCTAGCGGTCGTCCTCGATCAGCCGCAACAGCTTGCGGTCAAGCGCGTGGCCTTGACCCCGCCGGGGGAAGCCGATTGTGTCGTCGAGATCGACTACAGCGGGATCAGCACCGGCACCGAGCGGCTGCTGTGGACCGGGCGCATGCCGGTGTTTCCCGGCATGGGCTACCCACTGGTGCCGGGCTATGAGTCGGTAGGACGGGTCACACAGGCCGGCGTCGACAGCGGTCGCAGCGCGGGCGAACGCGTGTTCGTGCCCGGCGCGCGCTGCTACAGCGACGTCAACGGCCTGTTCGGCGGCGCCGCGGCGAGGGTCGTGGTACCCGGCGCGCGGCTGCTGTCGATCCCCGAGTCGCTCGGCGAGCAGGGCGTGTTGATGGCGCTCGCCGCCACCGCCCATCACGCCATCGCCGGCGCGGCTAAGGCCTGCCCGGATCTCATCGTCGGCCATGGGGTGCTCGGCCGGCTGATGGCGCGGGTGGCGATCGCCCTCGGCGCGCCGCCGCCGGTGGTCTGGGAGACCAACCCGGTGCGCGCGAGCGGCGCGGCGGGCTATGATGTCATCGATCCGAAAGCCGACGAACGGCTCGACTATGCGGTGATCTGCGATGTCAGCGGCGACAGCGCGCTGCTCGATACGCTCGTCGCGCGGCTGGCGCGCGGCGGCGAGATCGTCCTCGCTGGCTTCTACGAAGCGCCGCTCGCGTTCGACTTCCCGCCTGCTTTCATGCGCGAGCTGCGCCTGCGTGTGGCGGCCGAGTTCCGCGACGCCGACCTGAGCGCCGTGCGCACGCTGATCGACGCCGGCCCGCTGTCGCTCGCGGGCTTGATCACCCATCGCTACGATGCCGCCGAGGCGGCCGCCGCCTACGAGACGGCCTTCGATGATCCGACCTGCCTGAAGATGATTCTCGATTGGAGAGGAATGCATGGCTAATGCCCCCGCCAGCGCTGGCGCCTTGAACGTCGGTCTGCCCGAGCAATCCGCTGCCGCCGCGAGCGCGGCGCCCGCGCTCAAGCAGACCCAGATCATCGCGATCTACGGCAAGGGAGGGATCGGCAAGAGCTTCACCCTGGCCAATCTGTCCTACATGCTCGCGCAGCAGGGCAAGAAGGTGTTGCTGATCGGCTGCGATCCGAAGAGCGACACCACCACGCTGCTGTTCGGCGGCAAGGCCTGCCCGACCATCATCGACACCTCGTCGAGGAAGAAGGCCGCCGGTGACGAGGTCGCCATCGGCGACGTCTGTTTCAAGCGCGATGGGGTGTTCGCGATGGAGCTGGGCGGTCCCGAGGTCGGTCGCGGCTGCGGCGGGCGCGGGATCATCCACGGCTTCGAAATCCTCGAGGGGCTCGGCTTCCACGAATGGGATTTCGACTACGTCCTGCTCGATTTCCTCGGCGATGTGGTCTGCGGCGGCTTCGGCCTGCCGATCGCGCGCGATATGTGCCAGAAGGTCATCGTCGTCGGCTCCAACGACCTACAGTCGTTGTATGTCGCCAATAACGTCTGCTCGGCGGTCGAATACTTTCGCGGGCTCGGCGGTAACGTTGGCGTCGCCGGCATCGTCATCAACAAGGATGACGGCACCGGCGAGGCGCAGGCCTGGGCGCAGAAGGTCGGGATTCCGGTCTTGGCCTCGATCCCGGCGGATGACGACATCCGCCGCAAGAGCGCGGCCTATCAGATCGTCGGTGTGCCAGGCGGCACCTGGGCGCCGCTGTTCGAAGAGCTGGGCGTGAATGTCGCCGAGGCGCCGCCGCTGCGCGCCAAGCCGCTCACTCAGGACGAGCTGCTGAATCTGTTCGCGAGCGACGCGGTGGGGCGCGATGTCGTGCTCGAGCCCGCGACCATCGAGGATATGTGCCATGCGGCCGACCTCGATAAGCCGTCCCTCGAAGTGGTCTACGACGAGGCCTGAGACAACGATTCCAATGCAATCAGCGCACCCGTCAGATAACCCGGAACCGGATTCGATCTCGGCACCGAGCGACGACGCAGCGCTCGGCGGCGATGGTCACGGCTGCCACGCGGGCGCCGACGAACTGCGTCGAGCCGCCGAAGCGGCGGGTAACAGCGACGTGCTCGAGCGCTTGGCGACCGACTATCCCACCGGACCCCATGATCAGCCCCAGACCATGTGTCCGGCCTTTGGGTCCTTGCGCGTCGGTCTGCGCATGCGCCGCACCGCCTCCGTCCTCTGCGGCTCGGCCTGCTGTGTCTATGGGCTGAGCTTCACCTCGCACTTCTATGGCGCGCGGCGTAGCGTCGGCTATGTCCCCTTCGACTCCGAGACCCTGGTCACCGGCAAGGTCTTCGAGGATGTGCGCGCGGCCGTCGAGCAGCTCGCCGATCCGGACAAGTACGATGCCGTGGTGGTGATGAACCTGTGCGTGCCGACCGCCTCCGGGGTGCCGCTGCGCTTGCTGCCGAAGACGCAGAACGGCGTGCGCATCATCGGCATCGACGTGCCGGGCTTTGGCGTGCCGACCCATGCCGAGGCCAAGGATGTGCTGGCCAGCGCGATGCTGCGCTATGCGCGTGGCGAGGCCGAGCAGGGGCCGGTGCAGGCGCCGCGTGGCGGGCGCAGCGAGCGGCCGACGGTGACCTTGCTGGGCGAGATGTTCCCGGCCGATCCGGTCGGCATCGGTGCCATGCTCGCCCCGCTGGGGCTGGCGATCGGGCCGGTGGTGCCGACGCGCGAGTGGCGGGAACTCTATGCCGCGCTCGACTGCGCCGCCGTCGCCGCCATCCATCCCTATTACACCGCCTCGATCCGCGAGTTCCAGCAGGCCGGACGCGCCGTGGTCGGCTCGGCACCGGTGGGCTACGATGGCACCGCCGCTTGGCTCGCGGCGATCGGCAAGGCCTGCCAGATCGCCGAGGACAAGATCGCGGCGGCCAGCAATGCCTTCTTGCCGGCGATCCAAGGGGCCATGGCGAAGGCGCCGATCGACGGCACCATCGTCGTCTCCGGCTATGAGGGCTCGGAGCTGCTGGTCGCGCGCCTGCTGATCGAGAGCGGCGCGCGGGTGCCCTATGTCGGCACCGCGACGCCGCGCACGCCCTGGTCCGAGGCCGATCGCGACTGGCTCGAGGCCAAGGGCGTTCGGGTCCAGTTCCGCGCCACGCTGGAGCAGGACAAGGCGGCGGTCGATGCGGTGAAGCCGGATCTGGCCATCGGCACCACGCCGGTCGTGCAGCATGCCAAGGAGCAGTCGATCCCGGCGCTCTATTTCACCAATCTGATCTCGGCGCGGCCGCTGATGGGACCGGCGGGCGCTGGCTCCCTGGCGCAGGTGGTCAATGCGGCGCTCGCCAATCAGGCCCGTTTCGAGCGCATGACGGCCTTCTTCGCCGGCGTCGGCGAGGGCGACACCGCCGGCGTCTGGGATCGGCAGCCGCGTCCGCGCCCGAGTGCGACAGCGCATCAGCCCGCGCCCCCGTCGGGCGGCAAATCAGGCGGCAAGCCAACGAACGCATCAGCGCGCAAGGCGGCGCGTCCGGGAGGCCAGGACCGATGCTGATTCAGGATCTCGACCGCGCCGGCGGCTACTGGGGCTCGGTCTATGTCTTCACGGCGGTCAAGGGCCTGTCGGTGATCATCGATGGGCCGGTCGGCTGCGAGAATCTGCCGGTGACGGCGGTGTTGCATTACACCGATGCGCTGCCGCCGCATGAGCTGCCGGTGGTGGTCACCGGGCTCGGCGAGCAGGAACTGGGACAGGATGGCACCGAGAACGCGATGCGGCGGGCCTTCTCGACCCTCGATCCCGAGCGGCCGGCGGTGGTCGTGACCGGCAGTATCGCCGAGATGATCGGCGGCGGGGTGACGCCTTCCGGCACGCCGATCCAGCGCTTCCTGCCGCGCACCATCGACGAGGATCAGTGGCAGAGCGCGGATCGCGCCATCGTCTGGCTGTGGAACCAGTATGGCGCCGCCGGCGCGCAGCGCCGAGCCAAGACCGCGAAGGCCAAGAAGCCGGGTCAGGACAGCGACAAGCCGCTGGTCAACATTATTGGCCCGATCTACGGCATGTTTAACACCTGGTCGGATCTCGCCGAGCTGCGGCGGCTGATCGAGGGCATCGGCGCCGAGGTCAATCTGACCTTCCCGCTCGGCACCCACCTCGATGAGATCCCGCGCCTGGCCGAGGCCGAGGTGAATGTCTGCCTCTACCGCGAGTTCGGCCGCAAGCTGTGCGAGGCGCTGGAGAAGCCCTATTTGCAGGCCCCGATCGGATTGCACAGCACCACCAGCTTCCTGCGCACCCTCGGCGAGCTGCTCGGGCTGGACCCGGAGCCCTTCATCGAGCGCGAGAAACACACCACGATCAAGCCGATCTGGGATCTGTGGCGCTCGGTGACGCAAGACTTCTTCGGCACCGCCAGCTTCGGCATCGTCGCGACCGAGACCTATGCTCGCGGCGTGCGCCATTTCCTCGAGGACGAGATGGGGCTGCCGTGCCATTTCGCCGTCCCGCGCCGACCGGGGAAGAAGCCGGATAACGACGCGGTGCGCGAGGCCGTGCACGCGAACACGCCGCTGATCCTGTTCGGTGGCTACAACGAGCGCATGTATCTGGCCGAGATCGGCGGGCGTGCCGCCTTCATTCCGGCCTCCTTGCCCGGCACCATCGTGCGGCGGCATACCGGCACGCCGTTCATGGGCTACTCGGGGGCGACCTACCTGATCCAGGAGGTCTGTAACGCGCTCTTCGACGCGCTGTTCAACATCCTGCCGCTCGGGACCGAGCTGGATCGAGTCGAAGCCACGCCCTCGCGCATGCACCGGGAACTGCCCTGGGAGCCGGAGGCGCAATGCCTGCTCGATGAGATCCTGGAGGCAACGCCGGTGCTGACTCGCATCTCCGCCGCCAAGCGCTTGCGAGACGCCGCTGAGCGTGCGGCACGGATCGCTGGCGAGGATCAGGTCACTGCCGCCACCTTGCACGCGACCAAGGCCCGGCTCGCGCGCGGATGATTCCGCCGGAAACGGCCTGAATCGAACTGAACGCCACCGAGCCGGA
>NZ_JBKHDN010000098.1:0-9931 GCF_046541315.1 Halochromatium sp.
GCGTCTCGGCCGCGCGCACGGGCTGGTTGCCAAGCCTGTAGGCGGCCGCCAGGGAGCCGAGGTAGTGCTTCTTCAGAGGCGCTGGGAGCGAGCCTTGATTGACGCGGTCGAGGCTGCTGATCGCCTCGGCCGCGCGCCCGCGACTCAGCGCCACATCGGCTTGCAGCAGCAGCGCCAGCGGGCGTTGCGAGGCGGTCAGGGCCGATCGATCGAGGGCCAGCAGGACCCGGTGCGCGCGGCGCGCCTCGCCCGCCTGCAGCAAGGCCTCGGCGGCCTCGATCTCGAGCTGTTGACGCAGGGGCGCGGCGGCGTTGGCGGCGAGCGCCAGATAGGCCTCGGCCGCCGCGCTGGGTTGGCCGTCGCGCTCCAGCCGGCGTGCTTCGGCGAGGGCATTGGGCGGCAAGCGCTCGAGCAGGCCCGCGGCGTCTTGGACCGGATCGATGGCGCAGCCGGCGATGAGGCTGGTGGCGACGATCATGATCAGCGCGGCGAGGCGCACGAGTGGGCCGCTGCGCGCGCATGGAGCGCAGCGTTCAACGCCTGCGTGGAGGCTCGAACGGCCTTGACGCGGCCAGGGAAGGGCTGTTTGTCGGCGCGGCCGAGCGGAACGCTGAGCAGGCATCATGCCCTCCTGTGAACGCAACCGAAGGTCTTCACCAGGCGCGCCCGGCAAGCATCGAGCGCAGATTATTATCCAGGCGCAGGCTGAAATCCGCCGTTGCCAACACCACGGCGTCGCGGGTGCGCACCACCCGCGCGCTGACATAGACGCGATTCTCGCCGCGCGCATAGGTCCCGACCAGGACCGAGTTAGCGGCATAGTCGTCCCGCAGGCGCCGGACATTGCGTGACAGCATCAGCTCGCCGAGCCGCTCCTCGATGAACAGGCTGTCGCGCATCTTTACTTCCCGCATGTGAATGCCGGCCTGCGCCAGGGCCGAGGCGAAGAGTTCCGCGCTGATGCGGCCGAAGGTCGAGGAGGCGCGCAGGTCATTGATGTCGACGAAGGTCGTTGCGATCATTGGCCCGTGCTGCGGCAGCGAGGGATTGACGTCCAACAGCCGCTTGGCGGCGGCACTGATCTCGGCGGAGAGGTTGGGCGCCTCGTGGTTCAGGGTATAGCTTGTATAAGGCGCGCTCGCGGCCGGGAGGCAGCCGGTCAACAGTGCGCCGAGCAGGAGCGCGGCGAGGCCAAGCCAGCAGCGGCGAGCGACGGCGATGAAGTGCATGGTTTGGCTCATCGCAACCCCCTACCAGTGGTTATCCAAGGCCACCCGGGGCACGGGCGGCGGCTTCGGGACGCGGTGCGGCGCATAGTGTCGGCGATCGCCCTGGTTGATGTAATAGATGTTGGAGGAGGAATAGAGCACCCGTTCGCTGTCGGTGATCTCGGTGGTGATGATGATCTCCTCGTCACCGACGTAGTTCCAACTGCCACTGGTGACATCCGCGGCCACGACCGGCGGTATCAAGGCCAGTCCCGCCTTGCTCGAGGGCGCCACCAGCACGGAGACGCCGGAGGCGAAGGCGGCCAGGGTCAGCATCCCCGGATAGGGACGAACGAAGCCGCGGTCGGAGTGATGCACCACCTCGACGTCGAAATCGACGGTCACCGCGCCCGCCGGTCGTTTCTTGACGATGGCGCCGCCGGAGACCAGCTCGCTGGTGAGCAGGGCGCGATAACCGCGCGCGAATTCGCCGCTGGTGCGATCGGTGCGTTCGGGTAGATACAGCGGGGTCGAGCGCAGATGGTGCTGTTGCAGGATACCCTTGGCTTCATACTCCGCGAGCACTTGCCAATGATGCGCCGCCTGCATGCGCTGCTGCTCGCTGTAGGGATAGGTCTTGGCCATCGGCACCTGGGCGGCATTGGTGTAGAAGCAGCCGCTCAACACAAGACCGCTCGCGATGACAGGGGCAAGAAGGGCGAATCGTGATAAAGACACCAGCATCTCCTGTTGCTCGGGTCGCGTGCCCAGGCTCCCCGCCTGGTCTCCCAGGCCCCTAGGAGGGGAGCGTGTTGTAACGAAACCGACCGGTAGGGGGGTGATTTGGCGGGAATACTATACGTGGTGGCGACACCGATCGGCAATCGAGAGGATTTTAACGCGCGCGCCCAGCAGGTGCTGGCCGCGGCCGATGTGATCGCCTGCGAGGATACTCGACACAGCCGCCCCCTGCTCGCCGCCTTCGGGATCGCGGGCGAGCTGCTGTCCTATCACGAGCACAACGAGGATCAGATGGCCCCGCGCCTGCTCAAGCGGCTGCAGGCCGGCGAGACGGTGGCGCTGATCAGTGACGCGGGCACGCCGCTGATCAGCGATCCTGGATTCTTGCTGGTGCGCGCCGCGCGCGAGCAGGGGCTGCGGGTCGCGCCGATCCCGGGCCCCTGCGCTGCGATCTGTGCCCTGTCGGCGGCGGGCTTGCCGAGCGATCGGTTCCTGTTCGTCGGCTTCCCGCCGCGCACCAGCGCTCAGCGCTTGGCCTGGTGCCAAGGCTTCGCCAAGGAACCAGGCACCCTGATTTGTTACGAGAGCGCGCGCCGCGCCGCGGCGACCCTCCATGATCTCGCCGAGGGCCTGGGCGCGCAGCGGCGCGCCGTGGTCGCGCGCGAGCTGACCAAGCGCTTCGAGACCTTTCTCGTCGATCGCCTCGCCACGCTCGCCGAGCAGGTGGCCGCGAACCCCGAGCAGCAGCTCGGCGAGTTGGTGATCATGATCGAGGGCGATCCGCGCGGCGACGAGGAGCGCGAGCGCGCCGAACAGCTGCGCGTGCTCGAACTCTTGGCGGCCGAGCTGCCGTTGAAGCAGGCGGCGGCGCTGACTGCGGCCATCACCGGCGGCGCGCGCAACCGATTGTATAAAGCGGCCTTGGCGGCGCGAGATCAGTCGGATGAATCCGCTCGGCCCCATGGTCAGGTTGGCCGCGAGACGCTAGACTAGGCACGGGAGTCGGCCGGACAGTCGCGGCCTGGCGCGAGCGGCTTCGACGCGCGCGTTGGGCGGAGGAAAGTCCGGGCTCCATCGGGCAGGGTGCCAGGTAACGCCTGGGGGGCGAAAGCCTACGGACAGTGCCGCAGAAAACAAACCGCCAACCCCGCGCGAGCGGGCGGTAAGGGTGAAAAGGTGCGGTAAGAGCGCACCGCGTCGGTGGCAACACGCGACGGCAAGGTAAACCCCACCCGGAGCAAGACCAAATAGGGGAGCCAGCGGCCTCGGCCGCGACATGCGGCCCGCATGCGCTCCCGGGTAGGTCGCTTGAGGCGCGGGGTGACCCGCGTCCCAGATGAATGACTGTCCACGACAGAACCCGGCTTACAGGCCGGCTCCCGATCCCCACCGCCGGCGATCGTGTCAGCGGAAATTTTTCCTTTCCCGAGCGCAAACGCTCAGGTATCATGGCGTGTTACGTTTGGCCGCTGTCCTAGCGCCAGTATGCATCCGGTTTTTCTTCCGATAGCGAGTATTTGGATCAATAGCGATGGTCAAGATTAGACTCACCCGCGGCGGCGCCAAGAAGCGTCCGTTCTACCAGATCGTCGTCACCGACATCCGCAAGCCGCGCGATGGCGGCTGCATCGAGCGCCTGGGCTTCTTCAATCCCTGCGCCACCGGTGGCGAGAGTCGCCTGCGCGTCGATCGCGCGCGCGCCCAGCATTGGCTCGAACGGGGCGCGCAACCGTCCGAGCGCGTGACCAAGCTGCTCAAGGAAGCGGCCAAGGACGCCGACGCCGCGGTTGCCGCCTAACAGCGAGTCCGCGCGCATCCTCGTCGTTGCCAACGGCTTGCTCGCGGCGGGCCCATGAACGCAGGCGCTGATGCCTCGGGCGGCGCGGCACCCAAGACCGTCGTCCTCGGTCGTCTTCTCGGTGCCCATGGGGTGCGCGGCTGGCTGAAGGTCTTTTCGGAGACCAGCCCGATCGAGAACATCTTCGGCTACACGCCCTGGCTAATCGATGGTGAGGCGCATCGCGTCGTGGCCTGGCGCCGGCAGGGCAAGGGCTTGGTGGCGCAACTGCAGGGTTATGACGATCGCGATCAGGCGCGCGCCCTGAGCGGGAAGACGATCGCGATCCGACGCGATCAGCTACCGCCGCCCTCGGCGGACGAATTCTACTGGATCGATCTGCAGGGGCTGCGGGTCGAGACCAGCGCCGGCGTCGCGCTCGGCCAGGTCAGCCACCTGATCGAGACCGGCGCCAACGATGTCTTGGTGGTGCGCGGGGAACGCGAGCGCCTGCTGCCTTTCGTGTGGGAACAGTATGTGCTGGAGGTCGATTTCGAGGCTGGTCGGCTGCTGGTCGACTGGGACCCGGCGTTCTAGCGTTCGCACCTCGGTTCATCAGCGGAAACCAGGGCGAACGCCTGGGCGACAATCATGCGCTTCGATGTCATCACCCTGTTTCCGGCGCAGTTCGCCGCGCTGACCGAAGAGGGCGTGGTGGCGCGGGCCTTGCAGCGGCGGATCGCCGCGATCCACCTGCGCAACCCGCGCGATGACACCACCGATGTGCATCGCAGCGTCGATGATCGGCCCTATGGCGGCGGTCCTGGCATGGTGATGCGTTACGCGCCC
Source organism: Halochromatium sp. (assembly GCF_046541315.1). GTDB lineage: Bacteria > Pseudomonadota > Gammaproteobacteria > Chromatiales > Chromatiaceae > Lamprobacter. The sequence continues at coordinate 4,576 of NZ_JBKHDN010000098.1, forward strand.
TTGCGCGCCGCGATCGAGGCCGCCCGGGCTGACGCCGCCGCCGCCGGGGTGTGCAGTCGCGTCGCCTACCTGTCGCCGCAGGGTGAGCGCATCGATCAGGCGCGGATCGAGCGCATCAGCGCCGCGCCCGGCTGGGTGCTAGTCGCCGGGCGCTATGAAGGGGTCGACGAGCGCCTGATCGAGGACTGCGTCGACGAGGAATGGTCCATCGGCGACTATGTGCTCAGCGGTGGCGAACTCGCGGCCATGGTGGTGATGGACGCGGTGATCCGGCTGCTACCGGGCGCGCTCGGCCATGCCGACTCGGCGCGCCAGGATTCCTATGCCAACGGGTTATTGGACTGCCCCCATTACACCCGGCCGGAAGCGATCGGCGAGCAGCGCGTGCCGCAGGTGCTGCTGAGCGGCGATCATCGGGCGATCGAGCGCTGGCGCTTGCAGCAAGCGCTGGGGCGAACCTGGCAGCGGCGTCCAGAGTTGCTGCAAGCGCGAGGCATGAGTGAGGTCGAGCAGCGCCTGCTCGACGACTATCTTCGGGAGGCGTCACGGTCGCGGCCGAGCGTCGGATCGGAACAACAGTGAGCAATGACATGAGCAATATCATCCAGCAAATCGAACAAGAGCAGATGCGCCCATCGGTGCCCGCATTCGCCCCGGGCGACACCCTGGTGGTGCAGGTGCGGGTCAAGGAGGGCGATCGCGAGCGCCTGCAGGCGTTCGAGGGCATCTGCATCGCCAAGCGCAACCGCGGCCTCAACTCCGCCTTCACGGTGCGCAAGATCTCTCATGGCGAGGGCGTGGAGCGTGTGTTCCAGACCCACAGCCCGGCGATCGCCGAGATTCAGGTCAAGCGGCGGGGCGACGTGCGACGCGCGAAGCTTTACTACCTGCGTGGACTCACCGGCAAGGCCGCGCGCATCAAAGAGAAGGTCTGAGCCGGAGACCGCTGTTGGGCGCCGCTTGGCAGCCAGGCGCGGGTCGCCATTCCCGACCACTCCGTCTCGGCCAGCAAGCGCGGATGGAGCGGCCGGGCCGGTGGGTCCGACTCGTCCGATCGCTCCGGTTGGGCTGAGCCATGGCGGCGAGCTTCTACTGGTACGACTACGAGACCTGGGGCAACGACCCCTCGCGTGATCGGCCCTGTCAGTTCGCCGGCGTGCGCACCGATACCGACCTCAACGAGATCGGCGCGCCGTTCGTCTGCTACGCGCGCCCGGCGACCGACCTCTTGCCCCAACCCGAGGCCTGCCTGGTCACTGGCATCACGCCCGAACAAGCGCTCGCGCGCGGCCTGCCAGAGGCCGAGTTCGCGCGCGCGATCCAGCGCGAGCTTGCAGTGCCCGAAACCTGTTCGGTCGGCTACAACAGTCACAGGTTCGATGAGCGGGTCAACAATTGGCTCTTCTATCGCAACCTGATCGACCCCTATGCCCATGCCTGGCAACACGGCAACTCGCGCTGGGACCTGATCGATGTGCTGCGGCTCGCGCATGCGTTGCGGCCCGAGGGCATCCACTGGCCCGAGCGCGAGCCGGGCGTGGCCTCGTTCAAGCTTGAAGACCTGACGGCGGCGAATGCCATCGCCCACGATGGCGCCCACGATGCGCTCGCCGACGTGCGCGCGACCCTGGCGCTGGCGCGGCTGCTCAAGGCCGCTCAGCCGCGCTTGTTCGCCTATGCGCTGAAGCTCCGCGACAAACGGTTTGTCGCCGATCAGCTCGCCACTGGCCAGCCCTTGCTGCACAGCTCGCAGCGCTATGCGGCGGCCCTCGGCTGCATCGCGCCGATCGTCCAGGTTGCGCAGCATCCCAGTCAGAAGAACCAGGCGCTCTGTTTCGATCTGCGCCAAGACCCGACCCAAGTCCTCGAGCTGTCGCCCGATGCGCTGCAACAGTGCCTGTTCGCCCAGCGCAACGAGCGGCCCGCCGGGATCGAGCGGTTGCCGGTGAAAGGCGTCAAGATCAACGCCGCGCCGATGCTGGCGCCGATGAAGACGCTGACCTCGGCGGCCACCGCCGAGCGCTGGCGCATCGATCCGACGCAGGTCGCCGAGCACGCACGCCGCGCCCGCCATCATCACGCCGAGATCGCCGAGCGCCTGCGGAATGCGTATCTCGCCCAGGACGCGGCGACGAAGCCGGTGATCGATGATCCGGACCAGATGCTCTACAGCGGCGGCTTCTTCTCGCCGCAAGATCGGCGCCTGATGGATCAGCTCAGCGCGCTCTCGCCGACCGAGCTGGCCGCAGCACAGCCACGCTTCGAGGACGCGCGTCTGCCGACCCTGCTTTTTCGGATGCGCGCGCGCAGTTGGCCAGAGACGTTGAGCGCGGACGAGCGCGAGGACTGGGATGCCTGGCGCCTCGAACGCCTGACCGATCCCGACGCCGGTGCCGCGCTGACCATCGACGAGTATGAGAACAGGCTCGCACGCCTGCGCGCCGAATACGGCAACGATCCGCGCGCGCTGGCGATCCTCGACCGGCTCGCGCACTGGGGCGAGCGGGTGATGACGGCCGAGGATGTTTGATGCGCCTCTCGATGCGAGAGAGTTGCGAGGGTCGCCAGGATTGTTTATATTAAGCGGTCTATCTTTTTTACTGAGGACTCGCTGGGAGCGACGCCATGACAACCCAAAGCGCAAAGCCGGCTGAAGTCCGGCGGGCTTGGTACCTGATCGATGCTGAAGGCAAGACGCTGGGTCGGCTCGCGAGCGAGTGTGCACGCCGGCTGCGCGGAAAACATAAGCCGACCTACACGCCGCATGTCGATACCGGGGATTACCTGGTGATCGTCAATGCCGACAAGGTGCGGGTCACCGGCAACAAGATGACCGATAAGATGTACTACCGCCACACCGGTTACATCGGCAATCTGCGCTCGGCGAGCCTTGGGCAGATGCTCGACAAGCACCCGGAGCGCGTCATCCAATTCGCGGTCAAGGGCATGCTGCCGCGCAATCCGCTCGGCCGCGCCATGCTCAAAAAGCTCAAGGTCTTCGCCGGCCCCGAGCATCGCCACGCGGCACAGCAACCACAACCGCTCGAGATCTAGTCGACACCACTGCATTCTTCTCGGAAACCTGAACCATGGAAAAACAGTACGCCACAGGGCGTCGTAAAAGCTCCTCGGCGCGCGTGTTCCTGAGCACCGGCTCCGGGCAGATCAACGTCAACGGGCGCTCGCTCGATGAATATTTCGGTCGCGAAACCGCGCGCATGCTGGTGCGCCAGGCGCTTGAGGCCGTCGATCTGGTCGACCGTGTCGATATCAATGCCACCGTGGTCGGCGGCGGATCGAGCGGCCAGGCCGGCGCCATCCGCCACGGCATCGCCCGCGCCTTGGTCGGTCATGACGAGCGCCTGCGCTCGCCGCTCCGCCGCGCCGGCTTCCTGACCCGCGACGCGCGTGAAGTCGAGCGTAAGAAGGTCGGCCTGCACAAGGCGCGCAAGCGGCCGCAGTTCTCAAAGCGTTAATCGATGCGTTAACATCGGTGTTGGCGAGCCTGGTGCGCGACCCAGGCTCGACCGCGTCCGACTCTTTTGGGGGATCGTCTAGCGGCAGGACTACGGACTCTGACTCCGTCAACCTAGGTTCGAATCCTAGTCCCCCAGCCATCTCAAGCCCGCTTATACCCATCCGCCCTGACGCGCGGACACGAACATCCCGTGGAATCTGGGCTTCCGGGTCAGTGTCGTTCGGCAATCAGGTCGAGCGACCATAGCCTGGAGAGCCCGAAGGGCCGTCGCTAGGCGGCTAGGCGGAGAGATCGGTCCGCGTACTCGCCCACGACGCTGAAGCCAATCGGCAAACTCGGCGCGATGGCACCGCCGTCTGGGTACTGATCCATGTCGAAGTGCAAGGCGAGCGCGAAACCGCCTTCGCCGAGCGCATGTTCACCGACCACTATAAAGTCCGTGACCGCTACCAGGTGCCGGTCGCCAGCCTCGCCGTGCTCGCCGATGCTGATCGCCATTTCCGCCCAACGCAGTTCAGCGCCGCGCTCTGGAACTGTCGGGTTGACTTCCAATTCCCCGTGGTCAAACGGCTTGACTACGCCGAGCCCGAATGCTGGGCCGAACTGGAAGCCAGCTGTGACTAAATTTTTTCAGTAGCCTAGACAATCTAGGGTAATGTCAATCTATACACGCCGTCATCGCGGTCGCACCGGGCAAGCCCGATCTCTTACACCGCACGCCCTCGGCGCCGTCACCTTGCATTGGAGCATCGATGATGTCTGTGACCTATGAAGACATTCTTAATCTGTTTCGGGAAACCGACCGCAAATTTCAGGACACCGATCGCCAGCTTCAGGACACCGGCCGCCAGATCAAGGAATTGGCGCAGGAGACCGACCGCCAGCTTCAGGAGACCGACCGCCAGATAAAGGAATTGGCGCAGGAGACCGACCGCCAGCTTCAGGAGACCGACCGCCAGATCAAGGAAATGATGCGGGAAACCGACCGCCAAATTCGTGAAGTCAACAAAGCCTTAGGCCGTCAGGGCAACCGCCTTGGCGAGTTCGTCGAGGAGATGGTGCGCCCCGGGGTCGTGCGCTTGCTGCGCGAACGCGAACTGCCGGTGCATCAGGTTGTGCCCAACATGATCGCTTATGACGATCGCGGGCAGGTCATCGCCGAGGTTGATCTGCTCGCTGTCAACCGCGAGGTCGCGGTGGCGGTGGAGTGCAAATCCCACCTCGGCGTCGATGATGTCAACGAGCATCTCGGGCTGCTTGCGATCTTCAAACAGTGCTTTCCGCCCTTCGGCGGCTACCAACTACTCGGTGCCGTGGCCGGTATGGTAGTGCCAGAGCAGGTCGGCCGTTATGCCTATCGCAACGGCTTGTTCGTGCTCGCCCAATCTGGCGACGCGATGGAGATTCGCAACGATGCCCGCTTCGAGCCCAAGGTGTGGTAAGTCATAACGCCGATGGCGCGCGAACGACCTTTAGCCTCAGCGCCATCGACCAACCACTAACTGCGAGCGCGCTTGGCTAATGAGCAGTCCGAACAACCCGAGCAACCGTCTAAGAACACCCCCGAGGACGGCGAATAACATCCGCTCGGACTCCTGTTCGGCGATCATCGGGAAGCCAAAAATGGACAGTGACTCAACCGCCTCGCGTCAATGGAGCCGACCCGCCCCATGACCACCTACGCCCCCTCGGCATCGCCGGCAAGCGACCACGATAGCCCCTGGAAAGAGGCGCTGGAGCGGTTCTTCCCCGAGTTCCTCGCACTGCTGTTCCCAGCCATCCACGCCGAGATCGACTGGTCGCAAGGCGTGCAGTTTCTGGATAAGGAATTCCAGCAGATCGTGCGCGAGGCCAAGACCACCCGACGCACTGCCGACA
>NZ_JBKHDN010000099.1:0-9847 GCF_046541315.1 Halochromatium sp.
GCGGCTGGGTCCGCTGCGGCTGTGGCTGCTGCGGCGGGGGATGCGCTGGCCCTTGCTCAAGCGGATCGCGGTCCATGGTCATGCGGGGCGCTGTGCGGGCGAGGCGACCGCGGCTAGAGCCGCACGCGGCCGAAGGTTGCGGCGAAGAGCTGCGTATCGCGCGGGGTGATGCAGTAGTCGCAGGCGGCGATGAAGGCGCCATCGACGAGACTGTCGCCGATACCGATCGTCAGTCGCTCCTCGCCGTCGTTGCTCAGGCGCTCGATCAGATGACGCACGGCGTGCTCCTTGCCGATGCCTTGCGGGATCACGGCCAGATTGTTGTCGTTGCGATGGACGCGATAGGCGCCCGCCCGCGCGCTCAGCCAGGGCCGGATCAGCTCGGCATCGAGGCGCGCGAGATCAGGGGCGCGGCGATCGCGATACTTGGCGACGAAGTAGAACGGCAGACCGAATTCGCCGACCAGGCGGACGTGGGCGGCGAGGTCTTGATCGCCAATCAGCGCCTGGGCCTGTTCGAGGAGATCCAGCAGATCCGCGCGCGCGCCCTCGGACACCGCGCGCATGCGCGCATGCCACTCCGGGTCGGGGATACCGCTGGGATCGAGCAGGACGCCGCCATAGACCAGGATCGACCAGCTCGCGAACGGCAGATCGACCCGCCGCAGCGCCTCCAGGTCGCGCGCCGTGGTCGGCACGAGGGTGGCGTCGGCCGCCAGCCAGTCCCAAAATGCCCGCTGCTTGCGGGTCATGAAGGAATGCGCGCTGCCGTCCCGCAGCCTCGTCACCGGATGCAAGGCGCCCTCCTGCGGGCACTTGCGACGGCTCTGGAACAGGGTGTCGTCCAGATCCAGGAACACCAGCTTGCGCACCTTGGATGCAGGATTGTGATCGTCACGCACGGGATGCGTCCTGAATCGGCCAGGGTGCGCGAACAAGCCGCTGCAAGCGCGCGCGGCTCGTGCGCAGGCGCATCCGTCGTGCGCCGGCTCAGGCCAGCTCGAAGTCGGCGGGGTTGAGGTTGAGTTCCATCGCGAGCTTGCGCGCGACGCGCTTCTCGTCATCGTCGAACACGCCGTCGGCGCCGGCGATGGCGATGACCAGGCGCATGATCAGACGCGCCGCCGAGTCATTGTTCTTCATCTTGCGCACCGCCTCGTAGGCCTTGGTCTCGCCGAGATCCTTGTCGAACTCGATCTGACTGACGACATTCTGGAAGCTGTCGATCAGCTCCTTGCTCGAGAACACCGACAGCGCCTCGTAGTTCTCGATGAAGCGCATCATCTTCTGCTTCTCGTCCGACGAGATGTGGCCGTCGGCCATGGCGATCAGCACCGAGCCGCTGACGGCGGCGTTCATGAAATCCTTGTTCTTGAACTTGAGCGCCTCGTTCTTCAGCTCGGCGCCCTTGTTCTTGAGATTGTTGAGAAAGTTTTGAAAGCTCATGGGGTGTGTTCCTGTTGATTGCTCAGGAGATGGCGCGTTCCGCCGGTGCGCCCTAGGTGTCGTGGATCAGCCGGGTCGTGGATCAGCCGCTCAGTCCTTGCTGCCGCGAACCCATTTCAGGCCCCAGTGATGGGCCTCGTCGACCTCGCGGTGACCGCGATAGTAATCCACCAGCTTGGTGATGCGGATCGCGCCGGCGTCGTTTTCCAGCAGGGCGATGGCGCACATGGGCTGATCGTTGCTTTGCGAGTCGAGGCGGACCTCGATCTCGGGTTGGCCCGGCGTCTTCAGGCTGATCCTGGCGTCGGCCTCGGCCCAGTTGGGCACGCCCTCGTAGATGAAGGCATAGACCAGGACGCGCCGAATGGCATCCCAGTGCTTGCCGTTGATGCGCAGGTTCTCGCCTTCGCTGCTGGCGCCAGTGCGGTCATCGGCATCCAAGGCGACATAGGGTGGATGCTGCAGATCGCCGAAGTTGTTGCCGAGCGCTTGGATCGCGCCTTTGTCGCCCGTGCGCAGCTCGATCAGGCAGCCGAGATCGAGATCGATCTGCGGCGCGCGCTTGGCACCGAAGAGACCGCGTTTGGGAGCGCCGGAGGCGACGGGGCTCCAGTTCAGATTGATCAGGATCTCGCCATGCTCGGCGTTGCCTGGCTTCTCGAGCGAGACGCGGTTGCCCTTCTTCTCGAGGGTGATCTTGCCGAGATTCACCGGCGGCGTCTCGGGTCGTGACGTCGGCGCCGGCGACGCCGCGGGCGTCGCCGGCGCTTGCGCGGCTGGTGGCGGCGCGGCGACCGTGCCGCCGAAATGCTCGACCAGCGCCGCGAGCCCGCCGTTGAAGCCCTGGCCGATGGCGCGGGTGCGCCAGACGCCATTCTTGCGATAGACCTCGAGCAGCATCAGCGCCCGCTCGGCGGCGAAGTCGGCACCGCTGAAGGCGAAACGTCCGGTCTCGGTGGCACCGTCGAGGAAGCGCACATGGCCCTGGCCGATGGTCGACATGGCGCCGGCGCCATCGATCGCCGCGGTGAAGGTCAGGCAGTCGATGCTCGCCGGCAGCTTGGCGAGATCGATGGCGAAGCTGGCCTGATCGCCAGAGGGGCCACCAGAGGCGGCGCCCGAGGGCGCATCGGCGGGCGCACTCAGCCGCACCCCGCCGCACGGCGAGGCCGGCTGGTTGAAGAAGGTCATGTAGCGCTCGTCGGCGAGCTTGCCGGCGGCATCCAGCCCGAAGCAGGCATAGTCGATGCTCAAGCCCGGCGCCTGGATGGCGACGCCGAGCCTGAAGCGCTCGCCGTTGGCGATCAGGTCCGTGATCTTGGCGCGTTGTCCGCGGGTCAGGTCCATCCCGCGCTCAACCGACGTTGACGCCATGCTGCTGGGCGAGGGCCTTGAGGCCGCCGGCGAAGCCTTGGCCGACGGCCTTGAACTTCCAGTCGCCGCTATGGCGATAGATCTCGCCGAAGATCATCGCGGTCTCGGTCGAGTAGTCCTCGGACAGATCGAAACGCACCACCTCTTGGTTGGTGTCGCGGTTGACGATGCGCACGAAGGCGTTGCTCACCTGGCCGAAGTTCTGGCGGCGGGCCTCGGCCTCGTGGATGGTGACGACGATCACCAGGCGCTGGATCGTGGCCGGGACCTTCGACAGGGTGACATGGATGGTCTCGTCGTCGCCCTCGCCCTCGCCGGTGAGATTGTCGCCGGTATGCTCGACCGATCGATCCGGCGAGGTGGTCTGGTTGTAGAAGATGAAATGGCTGTCGTCCGGCACCTTGCCGTCTTCCTTGACCATGAACAGGCTGGCGTCGAGGTCGAAGTCCTGACCATCGGTCGCGCGCGCGTCCCAGCCCAGGCCGACGAGCACATTCTCCAGGTTCGGCGCTTCCTTGCTCAGGTTGACGTTACCGCCTTTGTTCAAGCTGATTGCCATGAGTGCCTCCGCTTGGGGTTAGGTGTCAGTGTTGCTGGATGGACGAGAACAATACCAGAGACGCCGTGAGCACTCTGGGAGCCTTTAGGCCTGGCTCCCAGCGGGCAGCGCCGCGTAGGGCACGCAGTGGGCGCCAAGCTGCGCGCGGACATCGGTCAGACCATCGAGCGGGGTCTCGTGACAGAGGATGATGCGCGCATAGGCATTGGGATCGACATTGTACAGATAGTTCGGGATCTCCTCGCCATAATTGTCCCTGAAGACCAGACGCTGGCGGATGTCCGCGCCCAGCAGGATCGGCGAGCGGGTCGTCGCTTGCACGCGCACATCACGCCCCGCGCACTCCAGGGCACGCCCGATGCGAAACGCCGGATGCATCAGCTCGCCGGTGCCGAGCACCAGCAGCGGCGCCTCCGGCGGCAGATCCGCGACCAGCGCGGCCACCTCCGATGCGCACAGCGGCAGGCGCTGGCTAATGCCGAAACGCCCGCCGGCGGTCGCGAGCTGATCCAACCGCTGCCGCCTGTCGCCGACCGCGCTCGGGGCCGGCCGCGCGGCGAGCCGAGGCGCCGGGCTGAAGTCGATCTCGGCATCCAGCGCGCTGACCAGCGTCACCGGCAGGCCGAGCCGCTCGCTGAAGGTCGCGGCGCTCCGTTCCCCGCTGAAATTGGTGATGGAGACGAATTGGACGCGCTGCAAGCGCGGATGGCGGGCGCGATAGGCGGCGGCCAGGTTGCAGAGCGTGGAGCCGGTGCTGATCTCGTCGTCGATCAGGATCAGCTCGCGCGCCGCGGCGAAGCGCCGCTGGTGCTCGCGGTCGAGCGGTTCATAGAGGATCTGATCGGGCGCGTGGCAATGGGCCTCCTGGAAGTCGAGCGCGCGACAGCCGGGCAGCCGATAGCGGGTCGAATGCAGGAACAGGGCCGAGGCGTCCGGGCGCTCTTCGAGCAACGCCTCGAACAGGCCCTGACCTAGCCCGGTGGCGGTCTCCGCCATGGCCACCAGCAGCCAGGGCTCCGGGCCCTGCGCGAGCGAGCGGGCGAGGGCACGGGCGAGATAACGGTGGATCCGCTCCATCGTCGCTGGCCGCGCCGGCCAATGCTTGCCCAACACCTTGCTGACGAACAGGAAGCCGCGCTTGGGATTGGCGCGCGCGGCAAAGCCGCACAGCCGATCGAGCGGAAAGGCCGCGCGCGTGACCCGGACCTCGAGCCTGCCGGTGGCAAGCTCGACGCTCAAGGTCTGGCGTGGGTCCGCGCTGGTGTCTGGGTACATCCTGGGGCGACGGCCGCGACTCGCTCCAGCACCGGCTCGGGACAGCTCGGCGGTGGGCGTTATCTCAGAGATGCGGCTTGATCTGCGGCAGCAGCTCCTCGAAGGTGCGCCCACGACCGACCTCGCCGATCGCATGCATCTTCCACTCGCCGTTGTGGCGGTAGACCTTGGCCATGATCATCGCCGAGTGGCCGCCCTGGCAGGAGAGATCATAGCGGGCGATCTCGCTGTTGTTGGCGCCGTTGACGATGCGGCAGAAGGCATTCTCGACCTGCGAGAAATCCTGGCCGGTGTAGTTGTTGACGGTGAACACCAGGCTTTTGACAGCGTCCGGCACCGCCGACAGATCGACCTTGATCTGCTCGTCGTCACCCTCGCCCTCGCCGGTGCGATTGTCGCCGGTGTGCTGGATGCTGCCGTCCTTGCTCTTGAGCTGCCGGAACCAGACGGCGTCGACCTGATTGCCCTGTTCGTCGAACAGCAGGCAAGAGGCATCCAGATCGATGCTGCCGCCGCCACCGCCGCCGAACAGACCGCCGAGCAGGCCGGCTTTCTTGCTGTTCGCCGCGTCCCAGCCGAGGCCCATGACGATGCGGCTCAAGCCGCCGCCGGCCTCCTTCTCCAGGGAGATTTTCTGACCCTTTTGCAGATTGATGCCCATCTCGCTGTCCTCGTGTCGGGTGAAAGACTGTTGTGTTTAGGCTGTCCAGCGACGGCTTTCGATGTGAGCGTCACTGGTCGGCCATCGCCGGCAAGTCGACCATGGACGGCCGCCGATATATCGACTGGGTGGGACGGCTTCAACTGCCGCCCTTGATCTGGAACAACCCGCGATTGCGCGAGCAGATCACGACCTTGCCCTGGCCGCGAAAGCGGATCACCAGCCCTTCGCCGGAGGTCACGGAATTGACGATATTGCCGAAGAATCCGCCCCCGGTCTGCGGCGTGCCGATCTCGAACGAGAGATTCGACGACCAGGCCACGGCATGGCTGTTGTCGATCACTGTCTCGCGGTCGGGGGTGACCTCGATCGTGAAGACCGAGCCGAAGCCCGAGACCGCAAGCGTGCCGGTGCCGGTGGCCTCCATGATCACGAAGCCGCCGGTGCCGCCAAAGAAGCCGCCGCCGATCGTGTTCATCTTGGGGCGCACCTGCACCCCCGGCTCGGCGGCGACGAAGCTGCCGTCCGACAGGGTGTAGGGCGTCCCCGGGCTGACATCGAGCAATTCGATGGAGCCGGGCAAGGCCGGCGAGAGCAGGCAGTCGCCATCGCCGGTGACGGCCTCGATCTCCTGCTGGAAGAAGGACTCGCCGGTGGTTAGGCGCCGCATCACGGCATTGCCGAGACCGCCGCGCATCTGACCCTTGACCTGCAACGGCGCTTCCATCATCACCATGGCGTCGGATTCGCAAAAGATCTTCTCGCCCTTGCGCAGACTGACATGCAGGAACGGGTCGATCTCGCCGGTGATCGTAAAGACGGGCATCGCGGAGCATCCTCTGGGCTGATGGGTCGTTGACTCATGAAGCGAGCGCCGTGGCCCCTGGAGGCACCGCGCGGCGATCCTGGCTGACGCGGCGCCGGTGCGCCAGCACCTCGCCCCTGGGGCCTGGAAGTCGGTCTCGGCGATCAGCCGAGGTTGACGCCGTGATCCTGGGCCAGCGATTGCAGCCCGCCGGCGAAGCCCTGACCGACGGCCTTGAACTTCCACTCCTCGCCGTGGCGGTAGATTTCGCCGAAGATCATCGCCGTCTCGGTCGAGTAGTCCTCGGAGAGGTCGTAGCGCGCGAGTTCGGTGTTGGAGTCCTTGTTGAGCACGCGCATGAATGCGTTGCGGACCATGCCGAAGTTCTGATTGCGGCTCTCGGCCTCGTGGATGGTCACGGCGAAGACGATGCGTTTGGCATCGGCGCTGACGCCGGGCAGATTGATCGAGATGGTCTCGTCGTCGCCTTCGCCCTCGCCGGTGCGGTTGTCCCCGGAATGCACCACGGCGCCATCCGGCGAGGTCTTCTGGTTGTAGAAGATGAAGTGGGCGTCGGAGAGCACCTTGCCGTTATCGCCGACGATGAAGACGCTGGCATCAAGGTCGAAATCGGCGCCATCGGTCGCGCGGGCGTCCCAGCCGAGACCGACGAGCGCATTGGTGAGCCCGGGATCGGTCTTGGTGAGACTGACGTTACCGCCTTTCTGCAAGCTGATGGCCATGATGGTGTTCCTCTCGGTTGGGTGACATGCAGTGAGTGCGTCTGCTTGATAGGCTCGGCTAGTCTACATTCAAGACCCCGACGGCGACATCTGTTCCGCTCCGCCGGCATGATGACGATTGGGACGCCGGTCCAGTGGCCAACTCGGCGGCCAATCCAGCGGCCAATCCAGCGGCCAACTCGGCGGCCAATCCTGCGGCCAAGGACGCACAGCGGTTGTGTGCTTACGAGGTGCGCGCCAAGGCCCAGACCTCGACCCGCTCGCAACCGGCCTGTTCCAGCACCCCGGCCAGCTCGGAGACGGTCGCGCCGGTGGTGACCACATCGTCGAGAATCGCCAGGTGCCGGGGCGGTGGCTCGGTGACCGCGAAGGCGTCGCGGAGGTTGCTCAGGCGCGAACGCTGGTCCAGCTCGGCCTGGGCGCGAGTCGCCCGGATGCGCCGGCAGCAGCGATGGTTGACCGGGATCGCCAAGCGGCGCCCGACCACCCGCGCCAACTCCAACGCCTGGTTGTAGCCGCGCGCGCGCAAGCGGCGCGGATGCAGGGGCACCGGCACGATCGCCGCCGGCAATGGCCAACCGGAGCGCTCGCGCTCGGCGCTCAGCGCATCGGCCAAGAGTCCGCCGAGCAGGCGGATCAGGTTCAGTTTGGAACGGAACTTGATGTCGACGACCAGCGAGGACAACGGTTCTTCGTAGCGAAAGGCGGCCATGCAGCGCGCGAATGGCGGTGGTGCTCGCTGACAACGGCCACAGAGGCGGGTGCTGTCCTTCGCGTCCGTGTTCGCGTCCGTGTCCGTGTTCGCGTCCGTGTCCGTGTTCGCGTCCGTGTTCGCGCTGGAGATCGTCGCATTCGCCATGAGATCCGCTGCAAACGTCTCCTCGACCGCAGCGGAGAACGGCTGCGCACAGCGCGCGCAATGCGGGCCGATGTCTGGCAGATCGGCATGGCAGCCCGCGCAGAGATCCCGTCCGTCCGCGCCGGGCGCGCCGCAGAGCACGCAGGTGGGCGGATAGAGCAGGGCCAAGGGGTCTGTCATGCCGAATCCTTTGCTCGGAGAGAGTCTGAGTATAGCGACTTTCGAGCGCGGCGAACCTTGTCCCGTCATGGCCGAGCCTTGGCCGCTTGGCACCATCCTTCTGTCGACTATCAATGCGGCCTTTGGTTGACAGCGCCGAGCCAGGGGTTAGGCTAGCAGGCGATGCCCTGCGGCTTGATCTCCTGCGCCGCCCCCAAACCCCGCTGCCGGATCTCTCTCCTATGTCGCCATCCCTACAGTGTGCTCCCGTCCCGCTCGAAGATGCAGCGCCCATCCGTCACGACTGGTCGCTCGACGAAGCGAACGCGTGCCTGGAGCAGCCGTTCAACGACCTGCTGTTCGCGGCCCAATCGACCCATCGCGCGTACTTCGACCCGAATCGCATCCAGGTCAGCACCCTGCTCAGCATCAAGACTGGCGCCTGTCCGGAAGACTGCGGCTACTGCGCGCAGAGCGCCAAGCACGAGACCGGCCTCGAACGCGAGCGCCTGTTGCCGCTGGATGAGGTGCTGGAGGCCGCGCGTGCCGCACGCGAGGAGGGCGCGACCCGCTTCTGCATGGGCGCGGCTTGGCGCAACCCGACTGACACCAACCTGGAACAGGTCATCGCGATGGTGCGCGGCGTCAAGGCGCTGGGCCTGGAGACCTGCGTCACGCTGGGCATGCTGGAGCAGGAACAGGCCCAGCGCCTGCGCGCGGCGGGGCTCGACTATTACAACCATAACCTCGACACCTCGCCCGAGTTCTACGGCCAGGTGATCAGCACCCGCACCTATCAAGACCGCCTCCAGACCCTGGACCATGTGCGCGCGGCCGGTCTCAAGACCTGCAGCGGCGGCATCCTCGGCCTGGGCGAATCGCGCCGCGATCGCGCCTCGCTGCTCTGTCAACTCGCCAACCTACCGGCGCATCCGGAATCGGTGCCGATCAACCTGCTGGTGCAGGTCGAAGGCACGCCGCTGTTCGGCACCGAAGCGCTCGATCCGCTCGAACTGGTGCGCACCATCGCCACCGCCCGCCTCATGATGCCGGCCTCCTATGTCCGCCTCTCGGCCGGTCGCGCCAGCCTCTCCGACGAACTGCAAGCGCTCTGCTTCGCCGCCGGCGCCAACTCGGTGTTCTATGGCGACCGGCTGCTCACCACCGACAACGCCGAGGTCGCGCGTGATCGGCAGCTGTTTGCCCGTCTCGGCCTGCAACCCGAGGTCGCCGAACCCGAGGGGCGCGACCAGCCCGGCGCCTGCCACAAGTCCAGCGAGCGCCAGCACTCGGCAAGCGATCCCGCCGTTGGCGCCAAACTCTGATCGGAGACGCGGTTTGAACGCCCAAGAGGTTCGATGAAGCGCCCAATGCAGCCTGTCGGAACCGCTTGTGCGGCGCCCATGGCCGCCAGGAACGCCCGGAACGCCACCCGTTACCGATGCGCCGCGCCTTGCCAAGCCAGTCGCACAGAACGCCCATGATCGACCTCGCCTCGGCACTCGCCGGCCTCCGCCAGGCCGGCCTGTACCGCCAGCGGCGTTTGCTGGCTGGACCCCAGAACGTACGCCCGCGCATCGATGGCCGCGCGCGGCTCGCCTTCTGCAGCAACGATTATCTCGGCCTCGCCGCCCATCCGGCGGTCATCGAGGCCCTGCGTGACAGCGCCGCGCATGACGGCGTCGGCAGCGGCGCCTCGCACCTGATCAGCGGCCATCACCAGGCCCACGCAGCGCTCGAGGATGCGCTCGCCGCCTTCCTCGGCCGCGAGCGTGCGCTGCTGTTCTCGACCGGCTACATGGCCAACCTCGGCGTCATTCAGGCCCTCTGCGGACGCGGCGACGAAATCCTCGCCGACCGTCTCAACCACGCCTCGCTGCTCGACGGCGCTCAGCTCAGCCAAGCGCGGCTGCGGCGCTATCCGCATGCCGATACCGAGCGACTGGAGACCATGCTCGGCAGGACC
>NZ_JBKHDN010000100.1:0-9801 GCF_046541315.1 Halochromatium sp.
TGGAAGGATTTTGGTCTTTGCTGCGTTCTGGTTACGTCCTCATCGTGGACTCTCACAAAAGCGCACTATGAGCCATCCGGATTCGGAAACCGCGCGACCACCCAGGCCGGTAGCTTGGCCTGATGGGCATGGTAGAGGGCGTCGGACTCGATGATGATCAGCACCAGTACGGTAACCATGATCGGCAGGATGCCGGTACCGACGACCAGCGCGATGGCCGCCTCTTTCATCAGTCCGCCATGGACATGGCCAAGCCAGCCGAGCGCGATGACCACGCCCGATAACAAGAGCATGCCGATAAAGAAGCGGCTACGGCGCGCGCAGATCTGCCAGTGGCACATCACATACCAGGGATCGCGGCCGATCGAGCGGCGCGCGCGCCAGAGCGTATAGCCGAGCAGCAAGAGCGAGACGGCGGGGATCACGGCCATCGCCCAGGGAAAGCTCCCCGCGATCCCGCCGGCGGCGACCGCCATCAGGATATGATTGCCGATCAGGTTGGTGAGAAAAATCTCGTGCGGGATCTTGGCCTGCTTGATTTCGCGGTCGCTGACGTCAAAGCGCATGGATGACTCGGCATGATCCGGGTAATCCTCGGATCATATAAGAGCGGCCGACGACTGTCATCTCATCGAAGAGCGCAATAGCCTGGGCGGTCGGCCATGCGCTCCAGGGGGATATAGTGATTCACCCTGACTCGAGGATACCCGCATCCTATGGAATCTGGGCTTTGGGTCAGTGCTGTACGGCGATCAGGTCGAGCGGCCATCAGAGCGGCCGACGACGTCATCCCACCGAGGAGTCCGACGATCAGAGATAGCGGCGCCAATGCTCGGGGCGGGGATCGCGGCAGCCGTGCTCGAGGTTCTCCCAGCGTTTTGCGAACACCAGCTTGGTGGCATTGCGGTCGCTTTGCACCCAGCCATGGTTCTCGCGATAGGTCTCTTCGGTGTAGTAGTAGAGCGAGCGTTTGAGCTTGAAGAGCAAGGCGCCGTCGAGATGCAGGCCAAGTTCGCTGACGGCATTTTCGAGTTCCTCAAGACAGGTCTTGCGCAGATCGTAGGTCAGGTCGAGCAGGATCGGCGACAGCGGTTCGGCGCTGATGACGCCATCGACTTCGGCGAGGAAGTGAGCCGCCGTGCGGGCGTCGTTACGCTCGGGATGCAGATCGCGAAAATGGATCTGGCGGTGTTTGATGCGGTCTGGGTCGGGCGTTTCCATGGGCGAAGTATGCTGAATGGAGGGGGTGCTGATCAAGGTGTTTGCGTGCAGTCGCGTTCAGGCGACGGCGAGGGTCGCCTGCGTGACTCGCTCCTGACCCGCGAGATCGTGCAAGGTTTCAATCGCCTCAAGCCTTTGCTGGCGCATGAGCGCCCGCACCTGCGCGCCCTGCTCCCAACCATGTTCGAGCGCGAGCAATCCGCCGGGCTTGAGGCAGCGGGGCGCGTCGGCGATGAGCGCGCGCAGGGCCATCAGGCCATCGGCCCCGGCGACCAGCGCCGCCTCGGGTTCGAAGCGCAGATCGCCCTGCCGCAGATGGGGATCGTCGGCCCGCACATAAGGCGGGTTGGCAATGAGCGCGTCCACGCCGGCATTGCCCAATGCGCTCGACCAGTGGCCACGCACCAGGCGGAGATTGTCGAGCCGAAGCCGCGCCGCGTTCGATGCCGCGATGGCGAGCGCCTCGGGGTCGCGCTCGATACCGATCAGGAACCACTGGGGGCGCTCATGCGCGAGCGCGGCGGCGATGGCGCCGCTGCCGGTGCCGAGATCGGCGACCCGCAGCGGTCGGTCCGCTGGCAGGGCGCGCAGCGCCAGCTCGACCAGGGTCTCGGTCTCGGGCCGCGGGATCAGGGTGGCGCGGTTGACGCGAAGCGTCAGACTCCAGAACTCGCGCTGTTGCAGCAGATAGGCGATCGGCTCGCCGGCGAGACGCCGCGCCAGTAATTGCTCAAGCCGGTGCTGCTGAGTGGCGGTCACCGCGCGTTCGGGCCAGGCGAAGAGCTGTCCGCGTTCGAGCCCGGTGGCGAGGCTCAATAACAGGTCGGCCTCGAGCGCGGCGCTGGGATGGCCGGCGGCCGCCAGGCGCTGGCGGGCCGAACGGCGGCATTCGCCAAGACTGGCGTTCGCTGGTGCGGCTGGTCGGCTCACGATGGTGAATTGAGGGCTCGTGCTGGAGCGTCCGCTCCCGGCGGCCAGCCGGCGCGCGGTTCCTTGGGTTGCGGCTTGCGGCAGATCAGTCTGACCGCGCCGCAATGGAACGCGATGGTTGGCTGCACTCGCACTTTATCGAAGGCGGTTGCCAGCGCCCGCTGCATCTCGACGCTCGCATAGCCGTGCGCGAGCATGCGCTCGGCGCCGGACTCGAGCAGCTCGCGCAGGTATTGCAGCTGGTCCGCCCGATGACGGCTGCTGTCGCTGCTGCTGATGACCGCGCGGGGCGTTTCCGCCAGCACCTCGGCCCCCAGCGCCTCGGCGATCTGCCGGAGCCGGCCGCCGATGTAGGGATCGCCGCCGCCGATCTCGGCCTGGCAGCGATTGAAGGCGTCCCACCAGGCCGAGATCGCCGGTTGTGGCGGATCGAAGCCGAAACTGCGGTTGTCGACCTCGGTCAGGATCACCGAGCCGGTCGGCTTGACCACGCGCAGTAGCTCGCGGATCACGGCGGCGGCGTCATGGACATGCTCCAGCAGCCAGATGGTCATGCCGATATCGACGCTGTCGTCGGGGAAGGGCAGGCTGTGGGCATCGCCCTGCACCAGGTTGATGCGCTCATGCTGCGCGAGCCAGCCGCGTGCCGCCTGCAGATGCAGGGCGCTGAGGTCGAGGCCGGTCAACGCCAGCTGGGGCGCGCGCTGCTCGATCAGGTGCAGCTCCGCGCCCACGGCACAGCCGACCTCGAGCAGGCTGTCGGCGCCACTGAAGTCCAGGCCGTCGAAGACCGGCGTTGAGAGCATCCGCGCCTGCGCGATCAGGCGCCGGCGCTCCGCATCGCTGAAGCCGTGGATGTAGTATTCCGTCAATGCTCGGTTTCCGCTCGCTCGCGATACGCCTCACTGTCGGCTAAGACGATTTCTGTCAAAGCTCATACCCCCTGCGTGTCTTTTCGCTCGCCTTGAAGGCAAGCGAACATCCGGCGCAATTCGGGACGAGCGTTTCCGTCAATCGCCTAATCGGGGTCGATTCCGAGCGCGCGCAAGCGATCCGCCAAGCGCTCGGCACGGGTATGCTCGGCATCGGCGCGCGCGGCTTCCTGCTCAGCTCGCATAGCCTCCTGTTCGGCGCGCACGGAGGCCTTCTCGGCGCGCTGCGCGAGTTCCACCGAGGTCAGGAATGGCTGGCCGTTGGGGTCGTGCAGCAACAGGGTCTCGGGCGTCAGCGTAAAGCCCACCTGCAGGCGCGGACTCGTCCAGCCGTGAATATGTGACTGTGGGGCCAGCGCTGGGCGGGTGTCGCGGGTATCCGGCCGAGACGGCTCCCCGCCTTGACGTATCCAGATGCCGAGTGAGTTCCGGTCGGGGTCGTAGACGTAATATTCCTCGACCCCGTAGCGATCGTAGAACGCCAGTTTATCGGCCATCTCCTTGGCGCTATTGGAGGGCGATAGGATCTCGAAGACCACCTGCGGGGCGATATCGTCTTCTTCCCACTGGCGATAGGAACCACGCCGACCCTTCGGCCGGCCGAAGACGACAAAGACATCCGGCGCGATCGGGCCGGTTTCGCGGCGATCGGGCACGGGATACCAGAGCAGGTCGCCAGCGACAAACACATCTGGGTCATCGGCAAACAGAATCTCCAGATTCTCTTTGATCTTGACCAGCCACTGGTACTGCTCGGTATTGTCGGCCATCGGCTGCCCGTCGCTGTCCGGATAGGGATCATCCGGATCGATGTGAGACAAGGGGTTCATCGCACGGCTCCGGTTGCGGTTGACTCATGGGCGCTATCATAGAGCAAGGGCGGTTCGCTCGTAGATGTAGCAACGATATCGCGCCCATCGCCGCTTCGAGGAACTCGGTCTCCGTGAAGGGTCGTGTCGCCGTTGCTGGGGCATGCTGGAGCCTTCGATGCTGTTTCCCTTGGGCGCTCGCGGCTCGCCGACAACGCGCTGACGCCTGAGGCCAAGGTGCCGGCGGCACGGCTGGTGACGAACAACGCCAGCGCGAGCAGCAACGCCGCGTAGACGCGCTGGACGTTGATGGCGTTGCGCGCCAGTGCCGAGAGCAGCCCGCTGCGCACCATCAGCACGACAACGGTCGAGAAACACTCTGCTTGGCCAGAATCCGGTCAAGGATGTGCTTTCATTCAGAGCAATGCAGCGCTGTCAGCGATGTTTAGGCGATTGACGGAAATCCAACGCGCGCTGTCGTGGTACTGACTGAAGAAGAGGATGCAGCCGAGTTCGAGCCAGCCCTCGTCGATCAGATAAAACCGCACCGCCGCCCGCTTCGGGTCTTCGTCCATGACCTCCAGGGCGGCGATCAGGCTCGCCAGGGCCTCGCGCTCGGCGTCGGTCTGGATCGCCAGTTCCTGATCGCCTGATCGACCTCGGTGGCCATATGCGAATGCTGTCGCCGAAGCCCAGCTTTCACGGGATGTTCGTGTCCGCGCGTCAGGGCGAAGGGCTATAACGGCGAGCAGCGGCGTTACAGGACGAGTCGTGTGTACTTCGCTGGATCGTAGTACACCATCTTCGGAACGTCGCCGCGCCCCAGGCCTGACGCAACCTGCTCTCCACCGTCTCTGGGACAGGCCGAGTTCAGGCTCCGCGCAGCGCCTCGCTCGCCTGGATGATCACACTGCCCGGAGCGACGCCGATATCCTCGGCGATCACCGAGCACTTGGCCTGTAGCAGGAAGCAGATCGGTGCGTTGACCGCGCTCAGCGTCTCGTAGTTGGCCTGGCCCTTGGCGATGATCAGCCGGGCACGGTCGAAGCGTTCGCGGAAGGCTGGCGAGCAGAGCCCGAGCGGAGCGCCCATGGCATCACAGCCGGTGTCGATGATCTCGGCGACCTGATCCAGCCCGGCGGCGATGGCTTCCTCATGGGTTGCGTCGTTGAGCACGGGGCCGGCCTTGACGGCATAGCGTACCGGCACCGACAGGGTTTCGATGAGCACGCGGTCGAACACCGTCTCGCCGGCGTTGTCGGCCAGATACAGCACCGCGTCCACCTGCGCTAGCGCCTGGCGCAGCACGTCCAAGTCGTCGATCGCGGCCTCGGCATGCAGCGTCCGCTCCAGCGTTGTCTCCAGATCAAAGGTCTCGGCCACGCCGTAATCGATGATGTTGCCGGCGATGGCGATGCGCACCGCCGTCTGCAGCGGATCGGCGGCCGTTGCGACCCGCGCTCTTAGCGCCGGCAGCAGGGCCAGCGCCTGCGCGGTGGCCTCCCGTTTCACCTCCAGATAGGGGTCCGGTGCCTGCGCTCGCGCGCGCACGAGCCGATGAATGCGCTCGCCCATCTCCGGCGGTGTCGCGTCGGCGGAGAGTCTGCGCAGCTCCGTCATGGTCTCTTCCAGGATCAGTCGCTGCAGCTCGGGCGAGGCCCCGGCTCGGCGCGCCGCGCTCAGGGCCTGGCGCAGAAAGCAGGGCCAACAGTCGAGATAGACTCTCATCGCGCGCCTACCCTAGGCCTGGCGCTTCTGTCGTAACAGTTGCTCATGATAGGAGCCCTCGCGCAGGAGCTTGGCGCCGCAGTTGGGGCAGCGCTCGTCCTGGCAGGGGATGCCGTTTTGGTGCGCGCAGCGATAGTCGCATTTCGGGCAGAAGCAGGTACCGCCGGCACCCATGTCGTGTCGTCGTTGCTGGGGCATGTTGGAGCCTCCGATAGGTTGTTTCCGATGAAGACAGTCGGAATTGTCCGGCGATGGGGACGTGGGTGCATTGACAAGTCGCGTTTCGGTGCTCGCTGCCGGCTGGGTCGGCCTTCTCGAGAACCCAGTTTCCGGCGGCACGGCTGGTGACGAAAAACGCCAGCGCGAGCAGCAACGCCGCGTAGACGCGCTGGACGGAGACGGCGTTGCGCGCCAGTGCCGAGAGCAGCCCGCTGCGCACCATCAGCACGACAACGGTCGAGAAACACTCTGCTTGGCCAGAATCCGGTCAAGGATGTGCTTTCATTCAGAGCAATGCAGCGCTGTCAGCGATGTTTAGGCGATTGACGGAAATCCAACGCGCGCTGTCGTGGTACTGACTGAAGAAGAGGATGCAGCCGAGTTCGAGCCAGCCCTCGTCGATCAGATAAAACCGCACCGCCGCCCGCTTCGGGTCTTCGTCCATGACCTCCAGGGCGGCGATCAGGCTCGCCAGGGCCTCGCGCTCGGCGTCGGTCTGGATCGCCAGTTCCTGATCGCCTGATCGACCTCGGTGGCCATATGCGAATGCTGTCGCCGAAGCCCAGCTTTCACGGGATGTTCGTGTCCGCGCGTCAGGGCGAAGGGCTATAACGGCGAGCAGCGGCGTTACAGGACGAGTCGTGTGTACTTCGCTGGATCGTAGTACACCATCTTCGGAACGTCGCCGCGCCCCAGGCCTGACGCAACCTGCTCTCCACCGTCTCTGGGACAGGCCGAGTTCAGGCTCCGCGCAGCGCCTCGCTCGCCTGGATGATCACACTGCCCGGAGCGACGCCGATATCCTCGGCGATCACCGAGCACTTGGCCTGTAGCAGGAAGCAGATCGGTGCGTTGACCGCGCTCAGCGTCTCGTAGTTGGCCTGGCCCTTGGCGATGATCAGCCGGGCACGGTCGAAGCGTTCGCGGAAGGCTGGCGAGCAGAGCCCGAGCGGAGCGCCCATGGCATCACAGCCGGTGTCGATGATCTCGGCGACCTGATCCAGCCCGGCGGCGATGGCTTCCTCATGGGTTGCGTCGTTGAGCACGGGGCCGGCCTTGACGGCATAGCGTACCGGCACCGACAGGGTTTCGATGAGCACGCGGTCGAACACCGTCTCGCCGGCGTTGTCGGCCAGATACAGCACCGCGTCCACCTGCGCTAGCGCCTGGCGCAGCACGTCCAAGTCGTCGATCGCGGCCTCGGCATGCAGCGTCCGCTCCAGCGTTGTCTCCAGATCAAAGGTCTCGGCCACGCCGTAATCGATGATGTTGCCGGCGATGGCGATGCGCACCGCCGTCTGCAGCGGATCGGCGGCCGTTGCGACCCGCGCTCTTAGCGCCGGCAGCAGGGCCAGCGCCTGCGCGGTGGCCTCCCGTTTCACCTCCAGATAGGGGTCCGGTGCCTGCGCTCGCGCGCGCACGAGCCGATGAATGCGCTCGCCCATCTCCGGCGGTGTCGCGTCGGCGGAGAGTCTGCGCAGCTCCGTCATGGTCTCTTCCAGGATCAGTCGCTGCAGCTCGGGCGAGGCCCCGGCTCGGCGCGCCGCGCTCAGGGCCTGGCGCAGAAAGCAGGGCCAACAGTCGAGATAGACTCTCATCGCGCGCCTACCCTAGGCCTGGCGCTTCTGTCGTAACAGTTGCTCATGATAGGAGCCCTCGCGCAGGAGCTTGGCGCCGCAGTTGGGGCAGCGCTCGTCCTGGCAGGGGATGCCGTTTTGGTGCGCGCAGCGATAGTCGCATTTCGGGCAGAAGCAGGTACCGCCGGCACCCATGTCGTGTCGTCGTTGCTGGGGCATGTTGGAGCCTCCGATAGGTTGTTTCCGATGAAGACAGTCGGAATTGTCCGGCGATGGGGACGTGGGTGCATTGACAAGTCGCGTTTCGGTGCTCGCTGCCGGCTGGGTCGGCCTTCTCGAGAACCCAGTTTCCGGCGGCACGGCTGGTGACGAAAAACGCCAGCGCGAGCAGCAACGCCGCGTAGACGCGCTGGACGGAGACGGCGTTGCGCGCCAGTGCCGAGAGCAGCCCGCTGCGCACCATCACCAGCACGACGGTCGAATACCAGAGGGCGTCGATACCGCCGATGGTGAGCACCAGCAGCGCCTTGGCGCCGAGTCCCTGGTCGGCGGTGATGAAGGGCGCGAACAGTGCCAGCATGAACACCGCGAGCTTCGGGTTCAAAAAGGCGATCATGAAGCCGTCGCGGGCGGCCATGCCGGGCCGGTCATGGCTGATCGAGCCGTCCGTCGCCGGCGTCATCGCCGCGCGCTGGCGCAGCGCGCCGCTGGCAAGAAAGACCAGATAGCCGGCGGCGGCGAACTGCAGCAGTGCGAACAGCGTCGGCGAGGCGGTCAGCAACGTCGCCAGGCCGGCGACCGTCAGCACGGCATAGAGCCCGACCGCGAGGCCGTGGGCGAGGGCCGCCGCCAGCCCCGCGCCACGCCCGCCGCGCAGCATGCTGCCGAGCACCACCGCCAGGCTCGGGCCCGGGGTCATGGCGCCGAGTAAGCAGAGCAGGGCGAGCGAGAGCCAGGATTCAAGGGCCATTCTTCACCGACCGCAGATGTGTCCAGCCAACCCAGCGCTCGTTTTGACCACCAGGCGGATTGCAATGCTACCCTTCTCATCCGAACCCATTTGGGGCTGCGGAAGCAGGATGGGTGCCACCAGCCCCGCTAGGATCGTCGGTCCGGTTGCAGCAGTTGCGGCCGACGGATCTGCAATCAACCGTCTGGTGTGTCCTGATGAGCGAGTATCAATACTTCGAGTTCCAAGCCATCGACCAGCCTTTGACCGCTGAGGACATGGATGAGCTGCGGCGCTGGTCATCGCGCGCCGAGATCACTCCGACCTGGTTTTGGAACGAGTATCACTGGGGCGATTTCAAGGGCGATCCGCAGCGTTGGATGGAGCGCTATTTCGATGCCTTCCTCCACGTCGCCAATTGGGGCACGCACTGGCTGATGCTGCGCCTGCCCCTTGCGTTGCTGAAGGAACGCGAGATCGGTGACTATCTGCTCGAAGAAGGTCTGGAGGGTTGGCAGACGGCGGAGCATCTCGTGCTCTCCTTCACGTCAGAGACGGACAATCCGGACTGGGAGGAGGGCCACGGCTGGCTGTCGTCGCTGATCGAGGTGCGCACGAGTCTGATGCGTGGTGACCGTCGCAGTCTGTATCTCGGTTGGCTGGCGCAGGCCGGCGCCGGTTATCTGGACGAGGCCGCCGACGAGCCACCGGTTCCGCCCGGCTTGGGCGAGTTGGATGCCACGCATCGCGCCTTGGCCGAGTTTCTCCGTATCCCGCAGGATCTGCTCGTCACTGCATCGGAGTCGAGTGCCCCGCTGCAGGCCCACGCGATCGGGGCGGCCGACATCGAACGCTGGTTGGCCGGGCGCTCGACGGCCGAGAAAGACGTGCTGCTCGCGGAACTCATCCTCGACAACCAGCCCTACCGCCTGGCCGTGCTGCGGCAGCGGGTCGAGCGCGAATTGCAGCCAGACGAGGCTGCGGAGCGTTCGGCGGCACGCCGAACGGTGGGCCAGTTGCTCCAGCGCGCCGAGACGCTCGGTCGCGAGCGTCGGGAACGCGAGGCTGCGGCACGCGCCGCCGAACAAGCGCGCAAGGCGGCCGAAGCGGCCGCAGCGCGCAAACGCTATCTCACCACGCTGCGCGGTCAAGAAGAGGCGTTATGGCGCAAGGTCGATGACCTGATCGAGCAACGTCATGCATCCGCCTACCAAGAGGCGGTCGAGCGGCTCAAGGATCTGCGCGATCTCGCCGAGGGTGATGGCGCGCCCGCTCTCTTTTCCGCCCGCCTGCAACGGCTGCGAGAGCAGCATGGTCGAAAAGCGGCACTGCTGCGGCGGCTCGACCAGGCCGGGCTGGTGGGTTGATCGACGCGCATGCCCTTAGGCAAGCGGTTCAGCTTTCAGGCCGTCTCTCAGGCGGTCGTCAGTTCCGCC
>NZ_JBKHDN010000101.1:0-9515 GCF_046541315.1 Halochromatium sp.
GGTCGCGCGGCACTTCGCGCCCGATATCGAACGCCTCGGCTACCGCTTCGATCCCACCCCATGACCGGGATGGGCGACCGCGATGACCGGCATCTGCTCAACGAGCTAGAGGGCCTGCTGCGGGAGACCGCCGACCGGTCGGCGACGCGAGCGGCTCAGCGGCGTTTGCGCGCGCGCGGGTGCGCCTGGTCGTAGACCTGGGCGAGATGCTGGAAATCGAGATGGGTATAGACCTGGGTGGTGGCGATATCGGCGTGGCCCAGCAGCTCTTGCACCGCCCGCAGATCGCCCGAGGATTCGAGCAGATGGCTCGCGAACGAGTGTCGCAGCAGATGCGGATGCAGGTTGCGATGCGCCGCGCGTTGTTGCGCCCAGTGCCGCAGGCGCGCCTGCACGGTGCGCGGATGGATGCGACCGCCTCGCGAGCTGACGAATAAGGCCGGCTCATCTTGCGCGGCGAGCAATGGGCGCACGCCAAGCCAGGCATCGATGGCCCGCAGCGCGGCCTTGCCCACCGGGACGCGACGCGTCTTCGCGCCCTTGCCGACCACGGTGAGCATCGCTTCGGCGGGATCGATGTCGCGCACATCGACCGCGATCAGCTCCGCCAGCCGCAGCCCGGACGAATAGAACAGTTCGACCATGGCCGTGTCGCGCAACGCTAGCGGCTCATCGTCGGCGCCTGTCTCACAGCATGTCTCGGCTTCAGCCTGGGCTTCCACCTTGGGGGCAGCCTTGGTCTTCACTTTGGAATCGGCCTGACTATCAGGCTCGGCCTCGTCAATGCCTCCGCCATCGGTGATCGCGGCGGTCATGTCGGCATCCAACAGCGCGCCGAGGGTATCGGCATCCAGGCTCCCCGGCAGACGGCGCGGGCTCTTTGGCGCCCGCAGGCCGCGCGCCGGATTGTTGATCAGCAACCGCTCGCGCAACAGGAAATCGAAGAAGCCGCGCAAGGCCGACAGCTCGCGCGCCAGGGTGCGGCCGCCGATACCGTGGCGATGGCGGGCCGCGAGATAGCGCCGGATCGCCTCATCGCGCAGCTCGGACCAGGCGGCGATGCCCTGCTCCAGCCGCCAGCGATCGATGCGCTCGAGATCGCGCCGATAGCTGCTCAGGGTATGCGGCGAGGCGCGGCGTTCGCTGGCGAGATGTTCCAGAAAACGCGCGAGCAAGGGATCGGGCGCCGGCCTGTCGCTGATCGCGGTCATCGATCATGAGTCCAGGTGGCTCGACCCATCGCCTCAAGCCGCTTGGCCGCGATGGGCCAGGTCGGCCAACTTGGCGCCGGCGATGGCGCCGAGACGTTCGAGCAGCTCGGTGCCCATGTCCGGGCTGAATCGCTTTGGGTCCGTGCTGCCAATCGCCAACACGCCGGTGTGTTCATGCGCGCGCAACGGCACCAGCGCGGCGGAATGGATCTCGAGCGCGAGCGGGCCGAACAGGGCCTCGGCCTGCTCCGGGGCGAAGGGACCGCAGAGACAGCGGTCGCGGTCGACGAAATCGACGAAATCGCGCACCAGCGGATCGCTCGCGCGCGCCTCGGCTTCGAGCGGGAACAGCTTGATGGCGACGGCGTCCGCCTTGAAATGCTTGCGCAGCGCCTGCTCGAGCACATGCAAGGCCTGCTGCGGATCGGGCGCCACGATCAGGCGCAGGGTCAGCTCGTGCACGCGCGTCAACAAGGCCTCGTAGTCATGCGCGCGCGCGACGAGGTGATGCAAGCGGTCGCGCTCGTGCGCCAACTGCTCGCGCAGCACCGCCACCTGCCGTTCGATCAGCGAGGTGGCACCGCCGCTATCGTGGGGCACCTCGAGCTTGGCCAGCACCGCTGGATGTCGCAACAGAAAGTCCGGGTGATGCATCAACCAGTCCGCCACGCTGTCTTCGTCGACCGCCTGGTCCAGGTCATCGATTAGACGATTCATCGCTCCAATTCCCCATCGAAAACACGGGTGGCCGGCCCCGTCATGGTCACCGGTTGACCCTCGCCGAGCCATTCGACCCTCAGGGTCCCGCCAGGCAGGCTCACCTCGACGCACTCGTCGAGTTCGCCCCAGAGGCGGCCGATGACCATCGCCGCGCAGGCGCCGGTGCCGCAGGCCAGGGTCTCGCCGACGCCTCGTTCCCAGACCCGCAGCCGGATCGCTGCCGCGTGCTGGCGCTGCATGAAACCGACATTGGCCCCCCGCGGGAACAGCGGATCGCGCTCGATGCGCGGGCCGAGTTCGGCGACCGGCGCCTGCTCGAGATCGTCGCTGACCGCCAACACCGCGTGCGGATTGCCCATCGACACGGCGCCGATGCGCAACGCTCGACAGCCGGCGCCGAGATCGTAAGCCGGTGCTCGCGAGCGCGCCAACAGCGGGATCTCGGCCGGGGCGAAGCGCGGCACGCCCATGTCGACACTGACCTGACCATCGGCGCACAACCGCAGAGCGATCGGTCCTGCGGCGGTGCCGACCCGAATCCGATCCGCGCGCGCGAGTCCTTCGTCGCGCACATAGCGGGCGAAGCAGCGCGCGCCATTGCCGCATTGCTCGACCTCGGAGCCATCGGCATTGAAGATGCGATAGTGAAAGTCCGTCTCGGGCGAGCGTGGCGGCTCCACCAGCAGCACCTGATCGCAGCCGATGCCGAAATGACGGTCGGCGAGCTGGCGGATCAGCTCGGGGTTCGGCGCAATGCGTTGGCGGATCGCGTCGATGACGACGAAATCGTTGCCCAAGCCCTGCATCTTGGTAAACCGCATCCGCATCAGACCATCGAGCCCGCTGACGCGCGCGCAAGCAACCAGGCCCAGGGCGCGGTGAATTCGGGACGACGCCTCATGGCAGGATCGCCTCGCCGGCGAACAGCTCGCTCAATGTCTCGCGACGGCGCACCAGATGGACCTGGTCGCCATCGACCATCACCTCGGCGGCGCGCGGGCGGCTGTTGTAGTTGGAACTCATCGAGAAGCCGTAGGCGCCGCTGCCGCGAATGGCCAGCAGATCGCCCTCGGCCAATGCCAGGCGGCGCGCGCGGCCGAGGAAGTCGCCGGTCTCGCAGACCGGGCCGACGATCTCGTGCAGTTCATCGGCCGGCGTGCTGAGCGCGCTCGCGTGTTGGTCCGGTTCCTGGGCAGACTCAGGGACAGGCTCAGGGGCAGACTCAGGGGCCGGGCGCCGCACCGGCACGATCTCCTGCTCGGCGCCGTAGAGGGCCGGGCGCAATAGATCGTTCATCGCCGCATCGACGATGGCGAAGCGATGCGTCGGCGTCGGCTTCAGGTATTCGACGCGGGTCAACAGCACGCCGGCATTGCCGGCAATCGCCCGCCCCGGCTCCAGGATCACCTCGAACGTACGCGCGCCGAGCCGTTCCGAGAGCGCGGCGGCGTAGGCGGCGGGCAACGGTGGATCCTCGTCGGTGTAGCGGATGCCGAGCCCGCCGCCTAGGTCCAGGTGTTCGATCGCGATGCCCTGCGCGGCGAGCCGATCGACCAGCCGGAGCAGGCGCTCGAGCGCGTCGAGGAAGGGTTCCAGGCTGGTCAGCTGCGAGCCGATGTGGCAATCGATACCGACCACGCGCAGCCCTGGCTGCTCGGCGGCGTGCCGATACACGGCCTCCGCCGCCTCGATGTCGATGCCGAACTTGTTCTCCTTGAGGCCGGTGGAGATGTAGGGATGCGAGCGTGCGTCGACATCCGGGTTGACCCGCAGCGAGACCGGCGCCACGACCCCGCGCTCGAGCGCGATGGCGTTGATGCGCGCCAGCTCGGATTCGGACTCGACATTGAAGCAGCGGATGCCGACCTCGAGCGCGCGCTGGATCTCGTCGGCGCGCTTGCCGACCCCGGAAAAGAGGACCTTGGCCGGGTCACCGCCGGCCGCCAGCACCCGCTCCAGCTCGCCGACCGAGACGATGTCGAAACCGGCGCCCAGGCGCGCGAGGAGATTCAACACCGCCAGATTGGAGTTGGCCTTGACCGCGAAACAGATCAGGTGCGGGCGCGTGCCCAAGGCCTCGTCGAAGGCCCGCCAATGCCGAGCCAGGGTCGCGCGCGAGTAGACGTAACAAGGGGTGCCAAAGCGCTCGGCGATGGCCTGCAACGGCACCTGCTCGGCATGAAGCCGGTTTCCCTGATAGTGGAAATGATCCATCTCGGGGCGACGTTCAGAAGGCACCGGACGGCGACGGAACCGCGGGCACCTCGTCGCCCGCCTCGCGCCCTCCCTCGTGCGAAGCGCCCGAAGCCGGCGTTGACACGGCTCGGTTCGCCGCCGGGTTCGCCATGTCGGACTCGGCGTCCGGCAAGTAGAGCGAACCCCTTTGTCCGCAAGCGACCATCATCTGGCCAAACCCAAGGACGGAGATCAGGAGATAGAGCAGAGAACGGGCCCAGCAGTGCATGGTTCAGTGGTCTCGAATCGCGGCTTGGCGAGCCGGCAGCCGGGGTTCGCCCGGCTGTCCGGCCCCGACGGCTTACTTGCCGATCACGCCCTTAACGGCGCCAACCACCTTGTCCTGCGTCTCTTTGGCCCAAGGCGGCTGTGGCCAATTCCAACCAATGACGATGCCGACAGCAACGCAAAAAAGGGCGATCAGTAACATCTTCAACCTCCGCCGCACATTGGCGGCCTCTGCAACCATGGGAAAGGAAAGCCCCTAAAGTATGAAGGACTTCGGGCGCTCTGGCCACCTTTGAAGCGCACCCCTTGCCCGCGCCGAATCGGGGGCTAGGGCAGGATCGTGATGGGCGTGCCATCGGCGACCAATGCCCAGATCTCGTCCATCTCCTCGTTCCCGACCGCGATACAGCCGTCGGTCCAATCGTGCCGCCGGTATTCCTCGGCCAAGCGCGGCGAGGTCAGCCAGTTCGGCAGGCCATGGATCATGATCATGCCCCCGGGCGAGACGCCCAACGAACGCGCGACCGTGCGATCCAAGGCGTTCGGATAGGAGATATGGATGGATTTATGGAATGCACTGTTCGGATTCCGCCAGTCCAACACATAATCGCCCTCGGGCGTGCGCTCGTCACCCTCTTGAACCTTGTGGCCACGCGGTTGCCCTCCGAGCGAGACGCGATAGCGTCGATACATCCCGCGATCATTGTGCAGTTCGAGCGTGCGCGCGGCCTTCCTCACGAGCACCCGGTCGATGTCGGGGGGGCCGGGCTCCGGCTCCGGCTTGGACGCGCAACCAGCGGCGAGCAGCGCCAGCAGGCCGGACAGGCACAGGAGCCGGCGGCCGCCTCGCATGGCCCTTCCTCGCCGCGCCATAGTGGCGAGCAAGGCGGCGGAGCACCCCCCGCGAGCCTCGCCATGAATCATCGCCAATCGCATGCTTGTGAGAGGGTTAAACAGGATACCTCAGGTCGATTCTAGCAAGGATCCCGGTCCAGGGATAGCCCAGCGAGCGAATCCGTTCGCGAGCCTCCGCTTGCCGATGCCTTGTCGCGGGCTCGCCGCGATCACCGCCGCAGGCTGCCAATTCGACAGCCCGACCGAGCGCCTGTGCTAGCATCCACGCAGCCGACCTCCCCGAGCGAGCGCTCGTCGATCCTGTATCCCGATGCGAACCCTGCTGCGAATCCTGTTGAGCCTCCTCCTGCTGCTGGTCCTGTTCGGACTGCTCGCTGTCGTGCTCGGCCCCTTCCTGGTGAGCGTCAACCCCGCGCCCGGCGTCGCCGACGTCAGCTCGGTGGCGGCCGCCGAGAGCCGATTCGTTCGGTTGCCGACGGGGCCCGATGACACCCAAACCTTCCATTACGTCGCCCGCTCCGGCCCGGATCCCAAGGCACCGCAGCTGCGAGAGCCACTTCAACAAGATCGACGGCCCGCGTTCGTCCTGCTCCACGGCTTCACCTTCAACCTGTTTACCTGGAACCAGGTGTTCGAGACCTTCGCGCGCTATGGGCCGGTGGTCGCCTATGATCAGCTGCCCTACGGCCTGAGCGCGAAGCCGGTGCCCGATCCGACCCAGGGCGACCCCGATCTCTACAGCAAAACGGCCGCGCTGGAGCAGCTATTCGCGCTGCTCGATGCCCTGGAGCTTGAGCAGGTCATCCTGGTCGGCAACTCATCGGGCGGCACCCTGGCGTTGGAGGCCGCGCTCGCGCAACCCGAACGCGTCGCCGGCCTGATCCTGATCGCGCCCTGGGTGCACTCCAAGCGCCCCGTCCTGCCGGACTGGTTGGTCGAGCTGCCGCAGATGCGGCGGATCTCCTTGAGCCTGGCACGCTATCTTGGCCGTCACAGTCCGCTGCTCGATTATTCCTATGCCGAGCCCGCAAGGATCGATGAAGAACGCCGCGCAGTGACCGGCGCGCATCGGCTCTTGGCGGGCTGGGATCTGGCCTGGGGCGCGCTGCTGCAACGCTCGCTGAGCGACCCCGTGACCATCGCCGAACGGCTCGACGAGATCGCGCAACCGACCCTGGTGCTCACTGGCGACGCGGATCGGGTCGTTCCCGTCAGCGATACCGTCGCCACCGCCGAGGCCCTGGCGAACGCATCCCTCGTGACCCTGCCCGACTGCGGCCATCTGCCGCAAGAGGAATGTCCCGCCGAGGTCGCGTCTGCGGTCAGCGCCTGGCTAAAAGCGCGCGGACCGGTCCCGATCCCGGCACCCTGAACCGTTTGCAGCAGGTCGAGGCAGTCATCCACCGGTGGAGGCGATATGACCGACACGGCCGATCAGAAACCGGACACCACCCCGAGCGCGCATCCGCCGGATTCCAGCCGGACAGGCCCTGCGTCGGCGCCCCGCTGCCTGGTGTTCGGCGCCAGCGGCTACATCGGCAGCCATCTGGTGCCGCGCCTGTTGGACGAAGGCAGCGCGGTGCGCGCGAGCAGTCGCAACGCCGCCGCGCTCAAGGCGCGCGGCTGGGAGGGCGTCGATTGCGTCGCCGCCGATGCGCTCGCTCCGGCGAGCCTGGCGCGCGCGCTCGATGGCATCGAGATCGCCTACTACCTGGTGCACTCGATGGCGGCGGGCAAGGATTTCGGCCGGCTCGATCTGGAAGCGGCGGCCAATTTCGCCGCCGCCGCCGAGCGCGCCGGGGTCGAACGCATCGTCTATCTCGGCGGCCTGGTCCCGGACGCTGCCGAGAGCGAGCACATCGTTTCGCGGCGCGATACCGGCGACATCCTGCGCCGTGGCAGGGTGCCGGTGACCGAACTGCGCGCCGGCATCATCGTCGGCCCCGGCTCGGCCGCGTTCGAGGTGATGCGCGATCTGGTCTATCACCTGCCGGTGATGATCACGCCGCGCTGGGTGCAGTCGAAGTCGCCACCATTGGCGCTCGACAACCTGCTGATGTACCTGGTACGGCTGCCGCAGATCAAGGCCAGCCGGGGGCGGATCTTCGATGCCGGCGGCCCCGAGACCCTGACCTATCGGCAGATGATGCGCATCCTCGCTGAGGTCGGCGGCCGCCGCCCGCCGCTGATCATTCCGGTGCCGATGCTGACGCCGACCCTGTCGGCCTATTGGCTGCGCTTCATCACTGCGGTGCCGACCAACATTGCTCGCGCCCTGATCGGCGGCCTCAAACACGACTTTTCCGCCGACGATGCCGAACTCAAGCGCCTAGTGCCGCAACAGCTGCTCGGCTTCCGCGAGGCGGTCGAGGCGGTATTCGCGGCCGAGCGCGAGAGCGCGCCCATCGTCGCGCGCTGGATCGAAGGAGCCTTTGCCGTGCGCCAACAACGCATCGACTATGCCTATTACGCCAAACGCGCCGGTGGTCGCGCCGAGACCTCGGCACCGCCGAGCGCGGTCTGGGAGCTGGTCTCCAGCATCGGTGGCAACGAGGGCTGGTACTCCATGAACGGTCTCTGGAAGCTGCGCGATCTGATGGATCGGCTCGCCGGTGGCCCCGGCGGCCAGCACGGGCGTCGCCATCCGACCGACTTGCGCGTTGGCGATCGCATCGGCTCCTGGAGCGTCATCGGCCTCGAGCCCGAGCGCCGCCTGAGCCTGGCCTTCGGCATGCGCGCACCGGGCGCCGGGATGCTCGAATTCGACCTCGAACCGCGCGCCGATGGCGGCACCAAGCTCAGCATCACCGCCTACTGGCACCCGGCTGGGGTTTGGGGCCTGGCCTATTGGTACGGTTTCCAGCCGGTGCATCGGTTCATCTTCAGCGGCACCGCGCGTGAGATCTGCCGACGCGCCGAGGCGCGCTCCCCGCGGTAGGTCGTTCCATCATGCCCTTCCCCTATGGCCTCAACGACTTCGCCACCCTCGGGCAAGAGGGCCATTTCCATCAGGAACGCAGCGCTCGTCTCCCCGCGGGAGGGCGTCACTAACTCGACCCTGAGCCTGTACTTTCTCAAGCATCTGCAACAGAGGATACTGGCTGGCAGGCCAGCACGACGCTGAAACAACCCCACGCAATCCAAAGGAGCCCAACATGCAGGTTAGCGACTACATGACCGCATCCCCGGTGACCATCGCGATGGACGCCGACTATCAAGACGCCTTCCAGATCATGGAGGAACGCGATTTGCATCACCTGCCGGTGGTCGATGCCGAGGGCGCCGTCATCGGCATCCTGACCCGACGCGATCTGCAACTGGCCGCGCGCTGCTTCAAGGAGGCGCCCGCCGAGGTGAGCGAGGTGATGCACAGCCCGGTGACGACCATCGCCCCCGATGCCGATCTCGCCGCTGCCGTCGATTGTATGCGCGGCGATCGGATCGGCTGCCTCCCCGTTTCGACCGACGGCGGCCACCAGATCGTTGGCATCATCACCGAGACCGATCTGCTGCGGGCCCTGGCCCAGCTGCTTGCGCAACGTTGAGTCGCGGCCTCATCGCCCTGGGCGTTGATTGGCAGGGGTAGGAACAGGCATCGGACGCCTTCGCCCCAAGGCCCGGTGCCGACGAAACGCCCACCAACAACTGCTTGAATTCTCGCTAGGCCCGCCACAACTCGTCGAAAACCTTAGAGTTTGCCGGAGATACGCACATGAGAATGGACAAGCTGACAAGCAAGTTCCAAATGGCCCTGGCCGATTCGCAAAGCTTGGCGCTTGGGCGTGACCATCAATTCATCGAGCCGGTGCATCTGATGATCGCTCTGCTCGACCAGGACGGCGGCAGCGTGCGCCATCTGCTGTCGCAGGCCGATGTCAGCGTCAACCGGCTGCGCTCGATGCTCGGCGAGGCGCTCGAACGCCTGCCGCAGGTCTCGGGCGCCGGCGGCGACGTGACCGTCTCCAATGCCTTGGGCAAGCTGCTCAATCTGACCGATAAGCTCGCCCAAGCGCGCAACGACCAATACATCAGTTCCGAGCTGTTCGTGCTCGCCGCGCTCGAGGACAAGGGCGAACTCGGCAAATTGCTGCGCGAGGCCGGCGCCAGCAAGGGCGCGCTGGAGAAGGCGATCGAGACCCTGCGCGGCGGCGAGGCGATCAACGACCCCAATGCCGAGGAACAGCGCCAGGCGCTGGAGAAATACACCATCGACCTGACCGAGCGCGCCGAGCAGGGCAAGCTCGACCCGGTGATCGGCCGCGACGA
>NZ_JBKHDN010000102.1:0-9490 GCF_046541315.1 Halochromatium sp.
GTGCTCGCGAGCGAGGCCGCTCGCATCGCCGAGATGGACCCGCATACCCGCGATTACACCCTCGATGCGCTGCGCAGTGCGCTGATGGAGATCGTCGCCTGCTTTCCGGTCTATCGCACCTACATCACCGATCAGGGCGTCTCCACCGCGGATCGCAATCAGGTGCTGAAGGCGGTCTCGGAGGCCCGGCGACGCAGCCAGATGCCGGATCAGTCGGTGTTTGAATTCGTCCGCGACCTGCTGCTGACCGACATCGCCGCCGGCAAGCCAGAACCGTACCGGGAGCGCGTGC
This sequence comes from Halochromatium sp., assembly GCF_046541315.1. Taxonomy (GTDB): domain Bacteria; phylum Pseudomonadota; class Gammaproteobacteria; order Chromatiales; family Chromatiaceae; genus Lamprobacter. Next base: position 293 of record NZ_JBKHDN010000102.1, read on the forward strand.
TGCGCCTGGCGATGAAGCTCCAGCAGTACAGCAGTCCGGTCACCGCCAAGGGCGTCGAAGACACCAGTTTCTATCGCTGGCACCGTCTGAGCTCGCTCAACGAGGTCGGCGGCAACCCTGAGCGCTTCGGACTCTCGCTCGAGAGCTTCCACCGCGCCAACGAGCGACGCCAAGCGCAATGGCCGCAGGCGATGCTGGCCGGCTCGACCCACGACAGCAAGCGCTCCGAGGATCTGCGCTCGCGTCTGCACGTCCTCTCCGAGCTGCCGCACGCCTGGCGCGAGCACGTTGAGCGCTGGGCGCGGCTGAATCGACGCTATCGCCGCAGCGGCGAGGGCCGTGACCCCCTCGACGCCGAGGCGGTGACCTGGCCCGATGCCAACACCGAGTACCTGTTCTATCAGACCCTGCTCGGTGTCTGGCCCCTGCGGACACCCGACGACCAAGGCTGGCAACAGCTTCGCGAGCGCATCCAGGCCTACATGAGCAAGGCGGTCAAGGAGGCCAAGGTCCATACCGCCTGGACCAACGCCAATGCCGATTACGAGGCGGCGCTGGAGGCCTTTATCGACGCCGTACTCGATCGCGAGCGCAGCAGTGCCTTCTTCGAGGATTTCATCCCCTTCCAGCAGCGCGTCGCCCAGCTCGGGCTGCTCAACAGCCTCTCTCAGACCCTGCTGCGGCTGACCTCGCCCGGGCTGCCGGACATCTATCAGGGCTGCGAGCTGTGGGACTTCAGCCTGGTCGACCCCGACAATCGCCGCCCGGTGGATTTCGAGCGCCGCCGGCGTTGGCTCAGTGAGCTCGATCGGCTTGCTGCCATCGATGATGCCGGCGAGACAGCGGAAGGTCTCCCACAGCCACTGCGCTCACAGGCACTGGACAACACCCTCAGCGACGGCCGCGCCAAGCTGTACCTGATCCGCCGCGCGCTGCTGCTGCGTGAGCAGATGCCCGAGCTCTTTGTCGAGGGTGAATATTCGCCACTGACCGTCGAGGGCCCGCATGCACATCGCCTTTGCGCCTTCAGCCGCAGCCATCAAGGACAGTCGGTGGTGGTCATCGCCCCACGGCTGCTCGGGGGTCTGACCGAGCTGGCCGTGACCGATCGCGGCGAAGCCAGTGAACAGACGGTCGGCGAGCCTTCCGCCCCCGATTCCGGCCCCAGCCACGGACCGTCGACCAACCACAACGATGCCGGCTCAAGCACCGGCTACATCGATGCATTGCAGGATCCGGCTTGGGACGAGACCTGGATCTCGATCCCGGCCGCGCGGCTCGATGATGCCCTAAGCGGAGCAAAGGGCGGCACCGAGCGCGGCCCAGAAAGCGACTCAGAGGACAGCAGGGAGCGCAGCACGGAGGCGGGACCGGGCCAGTTGCTGGGCCGGCCGCTTGAGACCGAGCAGCACAACGGGCGTCAGGCTATTCGCGCCAGCACGGTCTTGCGCCGGTTCCCAGTCGGGCTGCTGACGACCAGCGCGCTGTGACCAACCGATCGCGTGATGACGAGCCGAGCGCGCGATCACCGATTACCAGTCGTCTTTCAGGCGAGACCGCCAGCGTAGCGACGCATCAGTATCGACAACCATCGCCCAAGCCAGATAGGACAAGCTCAGATGCCATCGAAGCAACCCTCTTTCCCCCAAGGCCCGCGGATCTACAACCTGTTTCCGACACTGCTCGGTCCGATCGAGCGCTGGACCGAGCGGCTGCCGGAGATCGCTCGGATGGGCTTCGACTGGGTCTTCGTCAACCCGTTCCACTTGCCAGGCCAGTCGGGAAGCCTCTACGCGGTCAAGGACTACTATGCCGTACACCCGGCACTGCGCGCCGACAGCGACCACAGTAGCGACGACGCTAACGACGAGCGGCTCAAGGCCTTCACCGAGGCCGCCAGCCAAGCCGGGATCTCAGTGATGATGGATCTGGTCGTCAACCATACGGCGATCGACTCCGACCTGGTCACCGAGCATCCGGACTGGTACGTCCATGACGACGACGGCTCGGTGCACTCGCCCTCGGCGACCGATCTCGACAACCCCGAGATCGTCACCGTCTGGGAGGACCTGGCCCAGCTCGACTACAGCGAGCGGCCCGAGCGCGAGGCGATGATCGACTTCTTCTCAGAGGTCATCCGCCATTACATCGATCTCGGCTTCCGCGGCTTTCGCTGCGATGCCGCCTACCAGCTGCCCGGCAAGGTCTGGCAGGTGCTGATCGAGCGCGCCCGCGAGGCTGCGCCTGAGACCCAATTCTTCGCCGAGACCCTCGGCGCACCGCCCGATGACATCGAGCAGTTGCGCCCGGCCGGCTTCGACTATCTGTTCAATAGCGCCAAATGGTGGGATTTCAGCGCCGACTGGCTGCTCGATCAGTACCAGTCCTTCCGCGATCTGGCGCCATCCATCGCCTTTCCAGAGAGCCACGACACCGCGCGACTGGCTGATGAGTCGGATGGCAACAGCCGCGAGTCGCGTTTCTGGTACCTCTTCGCCGCCGTCTTCTCGACCGGCGTGATGATGCCGATCGGCTATGAACTCGGCTTCCGACGGGGCCTGCATGTGGTCGAGACCCGGCCCGAGCATTGGGAAGAGCCGAGCTTCGACATCCGGGATTTCATCGCCCAGGTCAACGCCATGAAGGCCGAGATCCCGGTACTGAACGAAGAGGGTGCGCAGGAGCGTTTCACCGCAGTCGACGAGCCGGTGGTTGGCCTGCTGCGACGATCGCCACAGCAGGCCCAGCACAGCGCCGTGCTGATCAATCCGAGCTTCAAGGACGGGCAAGAGTGCAGCCGCGATCACCTCATCGAGATCCTCGACTGCGATGCGGATCAGCTGCAGGAGATCACGCCCGCCTTCAGCGATGCAGCCAACGACGCGGCTAACGACGCAGTCGACGATGGGGCTGAGGATACGAGCGCAGACACAGCACCTGGAGACAACCCGACCTCCGCGATCCATCTGCCGCCTAGGAGTCTGCGCATCTTCATCGCCAACCACTGACGCGATCGGCCTTGCGTTGGCCCATGCCGGTCGCAGGAAGAAATTCGGCGGCTAGCGAAATGAGAGACTGGAGGTGCCGATGGACTTCAAGCATGACCCGAGCACCGACTTTCGCCCGGTCGAGGGCCTGAGCCGAGACCAGGCAGCAGAAGAGGTCGAGGCGCTGCGCGCGGGCATCCGCCATCACGACTACCTGTACTACGTGAAGGCGGAGCCGGCGATCTCCGATGCGGTCTACGACCAGCTCTTCGATCGGCTTCAGACCCTGGAGGCCGAGTTTCCATCGCTGCAAGATAAGAACTCACCCACGCAGCGCGTCGGTGCCGAACCGGTCAGCGCACTCGACAAGCGCGAGCACCGCGCACCGATGCTCAGTCTCGAGTCCGTGCAAGACGCCGAGGCCGTCGCCGCCTTTATCGATCGCCTGCAACGCGATGCCGGCGATGAAGACCAAGGTCCGGTCGCCCTTGTCCTCGAGCCCAAGTTCGATGGCCTTTCGGTCGAGCTGATCTATGACCAGGGTGCGTTCTCGAGTGGCTCGACCCGCGGTGACGGTTCCACCGGCGAGGACATCAGCCATAACCTCCGCCAGGTCACCGCCGTGCCGATGCGGCTGCACAAGGCGCCGCGATACCTTGCGGTGCGCGCCGAGATCTTCATGCCGCGCTCCGGCTTCACCGCCCTGAACCGCGAGCGTGTGCAGCGCGGCGACGAGCCCTTTGCCAATCCGCGTAATGCTGCGGCTGGTCTGATGCGCCAGCTCGATCCGAACCGGGTTGCCGGCCGGCCGCTCGACCTGTTCTGCTACGAGCTGCTCGAGCTCGACGGCGGGGAGACCCCAGCAGACCATCCGGCAACCCATCCGGCAACCCACCATGAGCTCTTGCAGCGGCTCCCTGACTGGGGGCTCAAGACCTGCCCGCTGAATCGCAGCGCCGAGGATCTCGACGACGTGCGCGCCTATCACGCTGAGCTCGAGGGCCAGCGCGACGCGCTCGACTATGAGATCGATGGGGTCGTGATCAAGCTCAACGACCGCGCTCGCCGGGAGCAGCTTGGCGTGCGCTCCCGCAGCCCGCGCTGGGCCCTGGCCTGGAAGTTCGCCCCGCGCGAAGAGATCACGACCCTCGAGGAGATCACGGTCCAGGTCGGGCGCACCGGCATCCTGACGCCGATCGCACTGCTGCAGCCGGTCGATGTCGGTGGCGTCACTGTCAGCCGCGCAACGTTGCACAACGCCGATGAGGTGCAGCGTAAAGATGTCCGGCCCGGCGACCAGGTCCGGATCATCCGCGCCGGCGATGTGATTCCGGAGATCGCCGAGCGCGTCGAGCAGCCCGGGCAGACACGGGCCGAGCCCTTCACGATGCCCGAGCAATGCCCGGTCTGCAGCACCGAGATCATTCGCAACGGGGCCTATCATCGCTGCCCTGCCGGACTCGCCTGCGAGGCGCAGCTGGTTGGCCACATCACCCATTTCGCCTCCCGCGACGCCTTAGACATCGACGGGCTCGGGGAAGAGACCGCGCGGCAGCTGGTCGAGCGCGGACTGGTGCACGACCTGGCCGATCTCTATCCGCTCGCCGAGGGCGAGCTCGCAGCAATGGAAGGCTTCGGTGACACCGCGGCCCGCAACCTGGTGCAGGCCATCGACCGCGCCCGCAAGCCGTCGCTGCAATGCTTTCTCTATGCCCTTGGCATCCGCCAGGTTGGAGGACGCATGGCAGCTGTGCTGGCTCGGACCTTCGGCAGTCTGGACGCACTGATCAAGGCCGATCGCGAGGCGCTCGAGCGCACCCCTGAGATCGGCCCGGAGATCGCCGCCTCCGTCATCGCCTTCTTCGACAACGAGGACAACCGTGAGGTGATCGAAAAGATGCGGACCGCTGGGGTCGAGGTCGAGGATGCCGCCGATCAGGAGGCGGACCAGGCTCACGACAGTGACAGCCTCTCAGGCAAGACCTTCGTCTTCACCGGCGAGCTCGAGCACTACTCGCGTCGCGAGGCACAATCTGCCGTCGAGGCGCGCGGCGGCCGCGCAACCTCCGACGTCAGCAGCGCGACCGACTATGTGGTCAAGGGCAAAGATCCGGGCAGCAAAGCGGAGCGCGCCCAGGATCTCGGCATCGAGACACTTAACGAAGCCCAATTCGAGCGGTTGTTAGAGCAGGGATGAGCCCGCACACTAGGGTCGCCAGACTGCGAAGCTCAGTAACGCGATGCCTCACCTCTCAATCCGACGCCGGAGAATCGCGATCAAAGATGGTGACCACCACCCCGTCGATGCGCTGGTCGTGGGTTCGGTAGGGACGCAAGGTGACATCCTGGGTGTTTCCGTGCTCGCCTTCGGCCTCGAGCCGCTTGACGGCCATGCTCTCCATCACCTCATGCGCGAGCGCCTCGAGCCTCGGCAAGTCGAGATTGGGTCGGAGGTTGCCAATCGGCCGGCCGACATCGCCATCGATCAGATTGAACAGCCGCTTGGCGCGCGGGGTGAACTGGCGCACCCGCAGCTCGCGATCCAGCATCAGGATCGGCAGATTGACACTGCTCAGCAGGTTGAGGAGGTCGTTGTTGGTGTCCGTCAGCTCCTTGTTGCGATGCTCGAGTTCGTCGTTGACGGTGACAAGCTCTTCGTTGGTGCTCTGCAGCTCCTCCTTCGCGGTCTCCAGCTCCTCGTTGGTGCTCTGCAGCTCCTCGTTGGTCGATTGCACCTCCTCGTTGGCGGACTGCAGCTCCTCGTTGGTGCTCTCCTGATCCTCGATGATCGACTGCATGTACTCGCGCGTCTCCTCTAACTCCTTTTCCAGCTTGCTGATCCTCGCGTTGCTTGCCTCGCTGCCAGGCGCTGCATCGTCCTGTGCGCCTTCAGCGGCCAAGGCGGCGGTGGTCTCGGACGGAGCCGCCTGGGTCGGATGTTCGTCGAACAGGATCAGATAGAAGCGTTCTGGGCCGTCCTTCGCTAAAGGGATGACGCGCAGATTCAGCTCGCTTCCATGGCCATCCACCTTGAGCTCAATCCCGGTCTTGATGACTGGCTCATCACTCTGGAGCGCGCGCTTGAACAGGTTGCGCAGATCGACCAGGATCTCCTGGCGAATCAGCTTGACCAAATCCAGACTCGCCGTGCCTGGCAAGGGCTCGAGGTAGCGCCCGGTCTTACCGCGGAAACTGATGACGGTCAGATCGCGGGTAACGATGACACCCGGTGGGCCAAACAGCGTGAGCACGGCGCGGTCGGCCTCCTGTCTGATCTCGGACTCGGATCGCCCGCCGGGCTCATGCGGCTCGCCTTGCGGCTCGCGACCAAGCTCGCGCCGGGCAGGGGCAAACTCATAGGTCGGCGTCGAGTTCGTCGACTGCTTGGCGTAGCTCTTGGCCTCCTTGTCCTCGAGCCGGAACAGATCGGAGCTGCCCCCAATCCCCTCCGAGGCGCCGAGCAGCAGAAAGCCGCTAGGCTTCAGCGCAGAGTGGAAGATCTGCAGCACCCGCCGCTGGAGCGTGCTGCCGAGATAGATCATCAGGTTGCGGCAACAGATGAGATCGAGCCGCGAGAAGGGCGGATCGCTGGTCACATTGTGCGGCGCGAAGACACAGAGGCCGCGAACCGCCTTGTTGATCTGCCAGCCGCCCGAGACCTCATGGAAGAAGCGATTCAACCGGCCTTGCGAGATCTCGCTGCTGATTCGGCTTGGATAGATGCCACTGCGGGCACGCTCGATGGCCTGCTCGTCGATATCGGTGCCAAAGATCTGGACCGGGATGCTCGGCTGCGATCCGAGCGCTTCGAGCAGCACCATGGCCAGCGAGTAGGGCTCCTCGCCGGTGGAGCAGCCGGGCACCCAGATGCGCAGCGTCTCATTCGCCGAGCGTCCTTTGAGCAGCGCCGGCAGCACCGACTCACGCAAGGCGTCGAAGGTCTTCGACTCACGGAAGAAGCCGGTGACATTGATCGTGATATCGTGAAAGAGCGCGTCGACCCCACTCGGCTCGGTCCGCAGATATTCCAGATAGTCGCGGAACCGCTCCAGCTTGCTGAGCAGCATCCGGCGTTTGAGCCGGCGCTTGATGGTGGCATGCTTGTAGTAGCTGAAATCGTGTCCGGTTCGGGCGCGCAGCAGCCGGAAGACCTGTTGCATCTGCTCCGTACTCGCACCCGGGTCCTCTTCTTCCTCGATCTGGCCACTGCGGTCGAGCAAATACGGGTGACGCGCAATCCGGGCCAGCTCCCGCGCGATCTCGGCTGGTGGCAGCACGAAATCCACGGCGCCACTGGCGATGGCGTTACCGGGCATCCCGAAATACTGCGCAGTGGCTTCGTCCTGCGCAAAGGTCATCCCGCCGGCGGCCTTGATCGCCTTGAGCCCCAGGGTGCCATCGGAGGCTGTGCCCGAGAGCACGACGCCAATCGCGGCCAGTCCGATCTCATCGGCCAGCGAGCGCAGCATGAAATCGATCGGCAGCTCGCCATGGTCACTGCCGGCGCGCTTGCGACTGCTGCCCTGTGTCAGCTGCAGTCTCTCGGCGCTCACTGCGAGGCTGTGATCGGGGGGCGCCACATAGATATGGTTCGGCGCGATCCAGGCACCGTCTTCCGCCTCCTGCACCGGCAGATTGGTCTCACGCGCCATGATCTCGCTCAGCAGACTCTCGCGGGTCGGCGCCAGATGCTGCACCAGCAAGAACGCCATGCCAGTATCCTCCGGCAGCGCTTGCAGCAAGGCCTTGAAGGCTTCCAGACCGCCCGCCGAAGCGCCAATGCCGACCACCGGCACCGACGGAGTCTCATGTGCATCGTTATCCGCTGCTGTCGTCGTCGGCGCCTCCGCATTATCCGCAGGGCTGGCCGACGCCTCTGCGTGACCTGCAGTGCTGTCTTCTTTGCTCGCCACTCGCCTCGAACCTCCGCACAGGATCAAGCGGCGAGCCTAACATCCTGCATGCTGAGGCGCCCGCGAAGCGGTCAGTACAGGACGACGGCTATCGAAGGCTCGTACACTTCGCACAAGGTGACCACACGATAAGGACCCCCCTGATGCCAGCCAGGGATCACTACAAGCCCTTGTTCAATGCCCGCTTACTCGGTGAGGCGCTGGACGCCGCTCACATCGCGTGCGCCCCAACCCAGACTGAGATTGCCCAACGCTGGGCCGATAGCGCTGGCAGCGACGCCCTCAGCGCCAGCAAGGAAAAGCAGCTCCAAGGGCAGTTCCTGACTGAGATCTTCGGCGGCCTGCTCGGCTATGCCCAGATCGTCAGCGCCGACGACATCCTCTGTTCATCTGCTTCTGCGAAGACACCCGGCTGTTACCGGCCAATGTCTTAACCCAGGCGCTCAATGCCAAGTCCGAGGGCTTCGTGCAGGTCTCGCGCTGGCAGCAGCTGTGCGGACTGTTCAACGCGGTGGACGAGGGCGATGCGCGGATGCGGATCAATGCCTACAACGGCGGTCTGTTCGCCCATGATCCGGAGCTGGAGGCGTTGTCGGTCTCCGATGCCAATCTCGATGGCATCGCCGCCCTGGCCGGCTATGACTTCGAGACCGATCTCAACGTCAACATCCTCGGCCACATCTTCGAGCAGTCGATCACCGATCTGGAGCTGATCCGGGCCAGCATCCGTGGCGAGCCTGATCAGGCCCGGGCCGACCCGCAGCGCTCAAGGCGCAAGCGCGACGGCATCTTCTACACCCCGGAGCTGATCACCCGCTTCATGGTCGAGCGCACCAGATGTCTTGCACGAGGCCTTCGCGCAGCTGCCGGAGGACAGTCGCGCGTTCGATTGGCAGGCGGCCTTCCCCGAGGTCTTCGCTCGCGGCGGTTTCGATGTGGTGATCGGCAATCCGCCCTATGTGCGGCAGGAGGCCCTGGGGCCGTTGAAGCCCTATCTGGCGCAGTGCTACGCCAGCTACAGCGGTGTCGCCGATCTCTACGTCTACTTCTACGAGCGCGGGCTGAACCTGCTCGCGCCGCACGGCAAGCTCTCCTACATCGTCACCAACAAGTGGATGCGCGCTGGCTATGGCGAGCCGTTGCGGCGACTGTTCAGCGAGCAGGCACGGCTCGAGGAGATCCTCGACTTCGGTCATGCGCCGATCTTCGAGGATGCCGATACCTTCCCCTGCATCATCGTTGCGCAGCGGCAAGTGGAAGCTGCGACCGCCGCCGCTAGCGCAGCAACAGCAACAGCA
>NZ_JBKHDN010000103.1:0-9349 GCF_046541315.1 Halochromatium sp.
CTAGAAAGAGCGGTTGAGCGCTTCGCCTCACATGCAACCGTCTGAGTGTGTTCGTCCTCTGGAGGCATTGGCGGGTCCCCCGCGAGGTGACGGGCGCTCCGGCCGTCAGGGCACGCCCCGCGCGGCGCCCAGCTGCGTGATGGCCGCTCGACCTGATTGCCGGACAACCCTGACACAGAAGCCCAGAGTCCACCGGATGTTCGTATCCGCGCGTCAGGGCGAATGGCCATACAACTCGCTGGAATCGAATGACTCTTCCATGATCGCATCGACCTCGACCCGCTGGACCAAAACCGTTGCCATCGCGCTGACCGGGGCCTCCGGGACCGGCTACGGATTGCGGGTCTTGCAGGGCCTGATCGACGCCGAGGTGCGCGTCTATCTGCTGATCTCACAGGCGGCGCAGGTGGTGTTGCGCATGGAGTCGGGGCTCGAGGTGCCGAGTCGGCCAAAAGAGGCCGAGCGCTTCTTCTCCGACTATCTGGGCGCCCAGCCGGGCCAACTCAGCGTGTTTGGTCGCCAGCAATGGACCGCGCCGGTCGCGAGCGGCACCAATCCGCCGGATGCGATGGCGATCGTGCCCTGCACCACCGGCACCCTGGCCAACATCGCCGCGGGGTTGAGCGAGGATCTGATCGACCGCGCGGCCGATGTGACCATGAAGGAAGGCCGCAAGCTGATCCTGGTGGTGCGCGAGACCCCGTTCACGACCATCCATCTCGAGAACATGCTGCGTCTGGCGCGGGCCGGGGTGGTGATCATGCCGGCCAATCCCGGTTTCTATTTCAATCCGCAGAGCGTCGACGAGGTGATCGATTTCATGGCCGCGCGGGTGCTCGATCATCTCGGGGTGCCGCATCGCCTCTTGGCGCGCTGGGGCGAGGAATCCGGAGATGCGTGAGATGGAAGCGCGGTGGCATGCGGCTTTGGAGGGCGGCGTTGCCGGCTAACGGCGTCGAGAGCAAACCCCGCTCCCTGGGCGCCAGCAGGATCGGCGTGCCCATGTCCATGTTCAGCATCGGCGTCCGTGCGAAGTCGGGGAGCCAATCCTGCTTGCCGATCCCTTCGACGGGGAGGGTGATCGGCAGCGCCAGCAGGTCGACGATCGTCTCCTTGACGACCTCCGTGACGTTGCCGGCCCAGATCGGCGTGCTGGCGCCGATCTGGGCGCGCGTGGCCCAGAGACGGAGCACCAGGCGGCGGCCATCCGGGAGATCCTTGACCAGGATGAGATCATCGTGATGTCCGTCGTGCACATGCGGGATCACCGGCAATGCGGCGAGCGGCAGCGAGGGCGACAGCAGCTTGATCGCGTTGTGCCAGTTCAGCCTCTCGGCGGGCTTCCAGCCTTGGGGAGCAAGCGCCTGAACGAGGCGATCGAGCGCGCCGGCGTACTGGATATCGAAGGGGCGTCGATTGCGATGCCAGAGGTCTTCGCGGTGGCTTGGAATCGGCAGCTTCCGGCGCGCGCGCCATTGGGTCTCGGTGATGCGAATCAGCGGTTGTGTCGCTTGATGGCGCGCGATGTCCTGCTGTTGTTGCGTGAACGTGGCGACCGTGAAGGCGGCGCTGGCGGCGATCAGGGTCACCAGCACGAGACCGAGGGCCTGCTCGGGCGGCTCGGTATGGCGCCGAAAGGCGAGCCCCAGGGCGGCGATCCAGAGCAGGCCAAGGGCGATGCTGGCGACGATGTCGGTGAGCCAGGCGGCGCCGACATAGAGTCGCGCCAGCGCGACTGCGGTGGTGAGCGCGGCGGCCAGGGCGTAAGGCATCCAACGCCAGCGCGGCGCGAGGGGGCGCGAGAGCGAGATGGCGAGAAAGCCATACAGCACGGTGGCGCTCAACACCTGGCTGCTGGGGAACGACCAGGGCCAACGCAGGCCGAGGCCGAGATCGGGTCGCGGGATGCGCACGAGCCAGCCCAGGCTGGGCGTGACCAGAAGGGTAAAGGCGAGCGCCGCGAGCCAGTATTTTAAGGCGCGTTGCTGACCGCTGAGACGCAGATAGACGAGGATGGCGACGACCAGCGGGATGGTCACCACGGGCTCGCCGAGGCGGCTGAGTCCGGCCATGAGCTGGTCGCCCAATGGGGTATGCAGGCTTTGGCCAAGGTCGAGCGCGAACTGATTGAGGCGCAGCTGCGAGGCACCGAAGAGATCGGCGCTCAAGGAGAGGCTGAGCACGGCAACCGCAGCGATCAGGGCGAGGGCGAGGGCGGCGAGGGTGGCGGCATCCGGATGCTGGCGGTCGGCGAGCGCCTGCGCGGTGCGTCCGAGCACTGGATGGAGGTTGCCCCAGCGCAGCAGGGCTTGCACCCAGTGCGAGGCCTGAGGGCTCAGGAGCAGGAATAGCCGCCGTGCGGTCAAGACGGCGACCCAGATCAGCGCGCTCAGGATCATCAGCAGGAAGGCGAGGCGGGTGGCGGCCTCGGCGGCCAGCTTGAGCGAGGCACCGAAGACGATGCCTGGCGCCAGATAGGCCGGCCCCCAGGCGATCGCGGAGCTGATATTGGCGGCGGCGAAGTGCATTCGCGGCATCCGCATCATGCCGGCGACCAGCGGGATGATGGCCCGCCCCGGGCCGACGAAACGACCGAAGGCGACGCTCATGACGCCGTACTTCTGGAAGAAGGCGACGCTGCGATCGAGGTGTTTTGGGTGCCGATTGAACGGCCAGCGCGCGCGAATCTGGCTGCGATAGCGGGCGCCGATCCAGTAGCTCAGGCTGTCGCCGCCGATGGCGCCGGCGATGGCCAAGGTGGCGGTGGGCCAGAAGGCGAGTTCGCCGCTGGCGATGAGGGCGCCGGCGGCGAACAGGATCATCACCCCGGGCACCGCCATGCCAACGACGGCGACCGATTCCGCGAAGGCGACCAGGAAGACGACGACATAGGCCCAGGTCGGGTTCGCGCCGATCCCGTCGAGGAGCGGGACGAAGAAGCCCTCCATCGCGCCTCAGACGCCTGGCGGCAGGCGGCTGGTGCGCAAGGGATCGGCCATCGCGAACGCTGGCTCGGCCTGGTCGAACGGGAGCTGGCTCAGCGCGCGAGCGTCGCGAAGGCCTTGTCGGCGGCCTTTAGCGTGGCGTCGATCTCGGCATCGCCGTGGGCGCCGGAGACGAAACCGGCCTCGAAGGCCGACGGCGCGAGGTAGACGCCGGCCTCGAGCATGGCATGGAAGAACCGGCGGAATTGGTCCTGGTCGCAGGCGGTGGCTTGCGCGTAGTTGGTGACCGGGCCGGCATCGGTAAAGAAGAGGCCGAACATGGCCCCGGCGCGGTTGGCGCTAAAGCCGATGCCCGAGGCGCGCGCGCGTTCTTCCAGGCCGTTGGTGAGGCGCTCGGTCTGGGCCGCGACGCGGTCATAGAAGCCGGGCTCCGAGATCAACTCCAAGGTCTTCAAGCCGGCGCTCATCGCGATCGGATTGCCGGAGAGGGTGCCGGCCTGATAGACCGGGCCGAGCGGCGAGACCTGCTCCATGATCGCGCGCTTGCCACCGAAGGCACCGACCGGCATGCCGCCGCCGATGATCTTGCCGAGCGCGGTCAGGTCCGGAGTCACGCGGTAGCGCTCCTGGGCGCCGCCGCGGGCGACGCGGAAGCCGGTCATGACCTCGTCGAAGATCAGCACCGCGCCGTGCGCATCGCAGACCTCGCGCAGCGTCTCGAGGAAGCCAGGGACCGGCGGGATGCAGTTCATGTTGCCGGCCACCGGCTCGACGATGATGCAGGCGATCTGGTCGCCGATCTCGGCGAAGGTCTGGCGCACCTGCTCGATGTCGTTGTAGGTCAGGGTCAGGGTCAGCTCGGCGAGCGCGGCGGGCACGCCTGGGGAGCTGGGCTCGCCGAGGGTGAGCATGCCGGAGCCGGCCTTGACCAGCAGCGAGTCGACATGGCCATGGTAGTTGCCCTCGAATTTGATCACCTTGTCGCGGCCGGTGTAGCCGCGCGCCAGGCGCAGCGCGCTCATCGTCGCTTCGGTGCCGGAGCTGGTCATGCGCACCAGGTCCATGCTGGGCACCAGCTCGCAGACCTTATCCGCCATCAGCGTCTCGAGTTCGGTGGGCGCGCCGAACGACAACCCCATGGTGACGCGCTCAATGACCGCAGCGAGGATCTCGGGATGCGTGTGGCCGAGGATCATCGGCCCCCAGGAACCGACATAATCGATGTAGCGCTTGCCGTCGACATCGGTGACATAGGCCCCGGCGGCGGACTCGAAGAAGACCGGGTCCCCGCCGACGCCGCGAAAGGCGCGCACCGGCGAGTTGACGCCGCCCGGGATATGGCGCTGGGCGGCGCCGAAGAGGTCGTGGGATCGGGACATGGGTTGGCTCCTGAGAAGGGTTGGGAAGTGAGGGTCGGCCATTTTCTGGTGACCGTGCACGCTTGGCAACCGTGACATGATCGGCGCGCGTTGAAAAGGCGGCGCGCAACCCTGATCCCTTGTCGATCGAACATTCACCCAGCATTCTAGCGGAGGACGAAGCGAGGACCATGAAGCGTTACGTGTGTTTGGTGTGCGGGCTGGTCTATGACGAAGCCGAGGGTTGGCCCGAGGACGGGATTGCGCCTGGCACGGCCTGGGAGGATGTGCCCTCGACCTGGGAATGCCCCGAGTGCGGGGTGGGCAAGGAAGATTTCGAGATGGTCGAGGTCTGAGCCGGGTCGCTTCAGCGCGCTCGCGTCTGGCGCTGAGGGACGGGGCTGCTGTACATTGCAAGGTTTCAGCGATCCAGAATCGGAGCATTGATCATGCAGACTCTCATTACCGAGGCTGATCTGTCCATGACCCCCTCGGCGCAAGCGAAGCTGGCCGAACTCTTCCAAGAGGTTGACGAGGCCATCCAGGGCGTGCGTGTCTACGCGGCTGCTGGCGGTTGCAGTGGCGTCAGCTTTGGCATGACCTTCACCGATGCCGTCAACCCGAATGATGGCATCCGGGACTTCGACGGCTACAAGCTCGTGGTCGATGACGGCACCCTGGAGCATATTCGCGGCGTCGAGATCGATTTCGTCGATCCGGGCGATGGCAACGCGACCTTCGTCTTCAACAATCTGCCGTCGGCCGCTGGCGGTTGCGGGACCTGCGGCTCCGCCGGTGGCAGCTGTGGTTGAGCCGAGGGCCGTGAAGCGCAGCGATCGGGCGTCGGCGAGATGGCGATGATGAAGGTTGGCATCGTCGGTGGCACCGGCTATACCGGCTCCGAATTGCTGCGCCTGTTGGTCCGTCACCCGCACGTCGCGGTGGCGGCGGTCACCTCGCGCGCGGTCGCGGGGACCGGCGTCGCCGAGTACCACAGCGCGCTGCGCGGTGAGATCGATCTCGCCTTCTCGACACCGGAAACAGCCCGGCTGAGCGACTGTGATCTGGTGTTCTTCGCCACCCCGAACGGCACGGCGATGAACGAGGCGGCCGCGCTGCTCGAGGCCGGCGTGCGCGTGATCGATCTGGCGGCGGATTTTCGCCTCAAGGATCTGGCTGTCTGGCAGCGTTGGTACGGGATGGAGCATGCCGCGCCGGCGCTGGTCGAGGAGGCGGTCTACGGGCTGCCGGAGATCAATCGGGCGGCGATCGCCGGGGCGCGGCTGGTCGCCAACCCGGGTTGCTATCCAACCGCCGTCACATTGGGTCTGCTGCCGTTGCTGGAGGCCGAGGCGGTGGATGCGGCGCGGCTGATCGCCGATGTTAAATCCGGCGTCAGCGGCGCCGGGCGCAAGGCCTCGACCGCCCTGCTGATGGCCGAGTGCGGCGAGAGCTTCAAGGCCTATAGCGTCGGCGGGCATCGCCACCAGCCGGAAATTTGCGCGACCCTGCGGCGCGCGACCGGGACCGAGATCGGCTTGACCTTCGTGCCGCATCTGTTGCCGATGGTGCGCGGCATCGAGGCCAGTCTGTACGCCACTCTGCTAGCGCGCGATCTGGATCTGCAAGCGTTGTTCGAGGCGCGTTATCGCGCGGAGCGCTTCGTCGATGTGTTGCCGGCGGGCGCGGTGGTCGAGACGCGCTCGGTGCGCGGCACCAATCTCTGTCGGCTTGCGGTGCTCGAACCGCAGGGCGCGGGCGTGGTGGTCGTGCAGTCGGTGATCGACAATCTGGTCAAGGGCGCGGCGGGGCAGGCGGTGCAGAACATGAACATCATGTGCGGATGGGACGAGGCTACGGGATTGGCGCTGTCGGCATGGGCGCCCTGAGCCTGCGGTGGATTGGAACCCGCGAGGCAACCCCGGGCCTTATCGTCGCGCGCGTGGCCGCGGGCGCGTGCTCTTTCGCTTGGCGGTCACGCTCGGCTGGTTGCTGGTCATCGGTGCGACCCTTGCCTTCGGCTACGGACTCGCGCGCCATGATGCCGCCGAGGCCTTGGCGAGTGCCGCGGCACTGCGTGCCGAGGTCGCCTCCCTCTCCGAAGCGCTGGCGCGTGGACGCGAGGAACGCCTGCGTCTGGCCCGTGCCCACCAGATGGACCGCGAGGCGAAACGGCAAGCGCAACAGTCGCTCGCCGAGTTGCAACGGGAGCGTTTGCTGCTGAGCAAGCGGGTGACCTATCTGCAGCGTCTGCTTCAGGATGGACGGCAGGGGGTGGTCGAGGTCAAGGAGTTCCAGTTGCGCAAGGGACTTGCGCCAGGTCACTATGGTTACAGGATGATCCTGAGCCAGCTGGTGCCGCAGAACGAGCGGACGCGAGGCCGGGCGCTGCTGCGTGTCGCGGTGACGGTTGGCGGCGAAGAGCAGATCCTGTCGCTGGACGCCTTGCCGGGATCGTCCGCCGCCGAGGTTGCGCTTGATTTCGAGCACTTCCAGGCGGTGAGCGGCGATATCGTGCTACCCGATGGGGCCGAGCCCGAGCGCCTGATCGTCGAGATCGAACCCGATCCTGGGTCCGAGGGAGCCTCGCTCGCGCGCTCCGCGGAGGCCTTCCTGTGGCCCGAGGCGGCCGATGCCTTCATGTTGCCAACGCCTGTGTTCGATGCGCGTGGGCTGGTCGAGCAGCTGGAGGTTGAATGATCGGGGCGGCGGTCCCCACTGTTTAGCACTTGAAGACGAACTCTTTTACTGAGGTATTCCTGATGACAGAAGCCGTTGCTCTTGATGCGCCGCTGGTGTTCACCTCGCAGGCCGCCGCCAAGGTGGCCTCGCTGATCGAGCAGGAGGAGACACCAGGTCTGATGCTTCGGGTCTACATCCAAGGTGGAGGCTGCTCGGGGTTCCAGTATGGTTTCACCTTCGACGAGTCCGTCCAGGATGGCGATACCGAGATCGAGACCGATGGGGTCAAGCTCTTAGTCGATCCGATGAGCTTGCAGTACCTCAGCGGGGCTGAGATCGACTACACCGAGGGGTTGCAGGGGGCGCAGTTCGTGATCCGCAATCCGAATGCGACCACTACCTGCGGTTGCGGGTCGTCATTCGGGGTCTGAGGTTGTCAGGGGTATCAGCGCCATGGACAACGGGCGCACGCGTCTTCCTCAGTCGGCCTCGTTGTCGGCGGGCTCTGGTTCTCCCTGTTGACCCGGGATGGGGAGAGGGATCGCGCTGCGTCCCGACGAAGGCTTCGTCAGTGCCGTGTTCGCCGGGTTGGCGAGGTATTCGGTGAAGACATAGCCGAGTCCAGCCGCGATGAGTATCAGCACGGCGAGAAAGATCAGCCCTCGCGGGAAGCGCCGGCGCTTTCGCAGGCTGAAGCCTCCGCTGCTTTTGTAGTCGCGCATGAGTCTGGTTCCGTAGGTTCGGGGCTCGCGTGTCGTGTGTCCGGCTCAGTTTAGAGAAGCCTGAGACGCTAAGTAAAGTGCGGCGCCGAGGGGCGCCTACCTTATCTCGGCGATCGACGGAAATCGCCTTGGGTGGCCAGGATCGCTCGGAATGAGGGCGCTTTCGCCAGCGCAGCGCTGGCTCGCCTGGCGCGCCGGCCTGGCTCCTGGATACCGGTCTGGCAATCCCTCTCTTGTCATGGCAATCTTAAGGGTTATCGAGCCCGCATCTCTTGCTCGCTCCGGGGCGACGGGGCGGAGCAGGTCTCATTTTGGCTGATAGGTGCATGTCAGACTCCTTCGATCAACTCGTGCATGGCACCGATGAGGTGCTCACTGGAGCGGCGCTGCGCAAGAAGCTTGCGCTTGGGCGTCCACTGCGGGTCAAGGCCGGCTTTGATCCGACCGCGCCCGATCTCCATCTCGGCCATGTCGTGTTGCTGAACAAGCTGCGCCAGTTCCAGGATCTCGGCCACCGGGTGCTCTTCCTGATCGGCGATTTCACCGGCATGATTGGTGATCCGACCGGCAAGAATGTGACCCGTAAGCCGCTCTCGCGCGAAGAGGTCGCGGCCAACGCCGCCACCTACCAGGCGCAAGTCTTCAAGGTGTTGGAGCCTGAACTGACCGAGGTCGTGTTCAACTCGACCTGGATCGGCCAACTCGGCGCGGAAGGACTGATTCGGCTGGCGGCGCAGCAGACGGTTGCGCGCATGCTGGAGCGCGACGATTTCTCGAAGCGCTATCGTGAGCATCAGCCGATCGCGGTGCATGAGTTCCTCTACCCGCTGATCCAAGGCTACGACTCGGTGGCGCTGGAGGCCGATGTCGAACTCGGCGGCACCGATCAAAAGTTCAATCTGCTGGTCGGCCGTCAGCTGCAGGAACAGGCCGGACAGGAGCCGCAGGTGGTGATGACGCTGCCGATTCTCGAGGGGCTCGACGGCGTGCAGAAGATGTCGAAGTCGCTCGGCAACTTCATCGCCATCGATGATCCGCCGGCCGAGATGTTCGGCAAGCTGATGTCGATCTCGGATCGGCTCATGTGGCGTTACTTTGAGCTGCTAACCCCGCGCACGCCCGAGGAGCTTGCGGCGCTGCGCGCCTCCGTCGACGCCGGCGCGAACCCGCGCGACATCAAGATCGAGCTTGGGATGAGCCTGGTGACGCGGTTCCATGGCGGCTCCGAGGCGGCGGCCGCGCGCGATGCTTTCCTGAACCAGTTCCAGCGCGGGCAGGTGCCGGATGATGTCGCCGAGCTGACCCTGGAGGTTGGGGATGAAGGTCTGGCGTTGTCAAGACTGCTCAAAGACGCTAACCTAGTCGCTAGCACTTCCGAAGCGATCCGGCTCATCGGCCAAGGCGCCGTCCGCGTCGACGGGGAACGTCTTGCAGATGCCAAGCAACGTTTCCTGAGTGGTGGCACTCATCTGCTCCAAGTAGGCAAGCGTCGGTTTGCACGGGTGACGTTGGGTTAGCGGGTTTTGGTCTGGTGGCGCGAGCCGCAAACATCCGGATCAAAAAAATGTTTGACACTCTCTCGAAAGTGCGTATACTTGTCGGTCTGCCCAGCGAGGAACTGTTTTGAGCCACGGGGTGGTGG
>NZ_JBKHDN010000104.1:0-9278 GCF_046541315.1 Halochromatium sp.
CTGCTATGGTACGTCAAGACGATCGCTGAAGATGCACCGAGGTGAGAAACATGAGAGTGACCCTGGCCCTTGCCTGTTGTCCGTTGGCACTGCTCGTCCTATCGGAGGTGACCATGGCGCAGAGCGAAACGGCGACGGATGCTTCGACGACCGCGCCGGCGGCGACGGAATCGCGCAGCACGCTCGCGGATCAGACGGCCGTGGCGGTGACCATCTACAACGATGATCTGGCGTTGATCCGCGACCGGCGTCGGATCGAGCTGCCCGCCGGGCGCGGCACGCTGGCATTCCGGGATGTGAGCGCGCGCATGCGTCCCGAGACCGCGCTGCTGCGCGCCATTGAAGGCGTCGCCCCGCGGGTCGTCGAGCAGAATTTCGATTTCGATCTGCTGACTCCGGCCGCCCTGCTCGAGAAGTACGTCGGCCGCGAGGTCGGTCTGGTGAGCACGCATCCGAGCACCGGCGAGAAAACCGAGGAGTCAGCGACGGTGCTTGCCGCCAACGATGGCGTGGTGCTGCGCGTCGGCGATCGCATCGAGACCTTCCCGTCCGGGCAGGTTCCGGGACGTATCGTCTACCGCGATATCCCGGCGAGCCTGCGTGATCGCCCGACCTTGGTGCTGGCGCTGGAGAGCCCGGAGGCCGGTCGTCGGTTGCTCGAGCTGAGCTATCTCAGCGGTGGCTTGAGCTGGAAGGCCGATTATGTCGGTGAACTCTCGGCCGACGAGCAGCGGCTCGATCTCGCCGGCTGGGTGACGCTGACCAACCGCAGCGGTACCCGCTATCGGAACGCCCAGCTGCAGTTGGTGGCGGGTGACGTGAATCAGGTCAAGGAGGCCAGCCAGGCGCCCCGCCACGAGGCGATGGAACTGCGCGCGGCCGCGTCGGCGCCCAGCATGCGCGAGGAGAGTCTGTTCGAGTACCACCTCTATGCGCTCGCGCATCCGACCACCATCGCCGACAACCAGACCAAGCAGGTCGCCTTGCTCGACGCGCCTGGGGTGAGGGTGGGCAAGGAACTCCTGATCCAAGGCGATGAGCGCGCCTATCGCGAGCCGCGCGGCGCGCTTGCCGAAAAGCTGGCGGTGACCGTGTATCTCACGGCGACCAACGATGAGGCCTCGAATCTCGGGCTGCCATTGCCGGCGGGCATCGTGCGCATCTACCAGCGCGATAGCCAAGGGCACGCCCAGTTCATCGGCGAGGACCGCATCGACCACAGGCCCAAGAACGAGACCCTGCGCCTGAGGCTCGGCCAGTCGTTCGACGTCACCGCCGAGCGCAAGCAGACGGCGTTCAAGAAATTGTCGGGCAGCGGCGGGCCTTGGCAGTACCAGTTCGAGGGCGCCTACGAAATCCTGATCAAGAATGCCAAGCCGGAGGCAGAGCAGGTGGTGGTGCAGGAGCGCATTCCAGGCGACTGGACGATGTTGGAAGAGAGTGCCCCGCATGAGGCAGGCAACGCCAACACTGTGCTCTGGAGGCTCGAGGTTCCGGCCGAATCGGAAGCGCGCCTAACCTATCGCGTGCGCGTGCGCTTCTAAATCCGTGTCGGGGGCGCTGGCCGGTCCGAGGCGAGATCCCGGCGGCGAGATCCCGGCCAAGTTTCCCTGTCAAACGCTCGACCCATTGATCTGAATCAATGTGATGCGCGCATGCCGATAGTGGCTATTGCTGCCCCGTTGCGGCTCGTTTATGGTGCCGAGCGCACTAAAACGGCGCTGCGGAACAGCTTCCTCATAGATAAAAATCGATCCTTATGATCGAAACTATCGATTTCAGCTGAAGACTGTGTGCGGCGTATGGTTATCGAGTTTTTAGCGGCAGATGCCGAAACCCTTCCGATCACGATCCTGAGTTAGGCAACCCGGATCAAGCGAAGCAGACGCAGAACAGACCCATAGGAGCTGAGCATGAGCAAAAAGTACGACGCCGGTGTTAAAGAATACCGGGACATGTACTGGACCCCCGACTATGTCCCTCTCGACACCGACCTGCTGGCTTGCTTCAAGTGCACCGGTCAGCCTGGCGTCCCGCGCGAAGAGGTTGCCGCTGCCGTCGCCGCCGAATCCTCGACCGGCACCTGGTCGACCGTCTGGTCGGAGCTGCTGACCGACCTTGAGTACTACAAGGGCCGTGCCTATCGCATCGAGGACGTGCCCGGCGACAACGAGTCCTTCTACGCCTTCGTCGCCTACCCGATCGATCTGTTCGAGGAGGGCTCGGTCGTCAACGTGCTGACCTCGCTGGTCGGTAACGTGTTCGGTTTCAAGGCCCTGCGCCATCTGCGCCTGGAAGACATCCGCTTCCCGATCGCCTATATCAAGACCTGCGGCGGCCCGCCGGCGGGCATCCAGCTCGAGCGCGACCGCCTGAACAAATATGGCCGGCCGATGCTCGGCGCCACCATCAAGCCGAAGCTCGGTCTCTCGGCGAAGAACTACGGCCGCGCGGTCTACGAGTGCCTGCGCGGCGGCCTGGACATGACCAAGGACGACGAGAACGTCAACTCGCAGCCCTTCATGCGCTGGCGCGACCGCTTCGAGTTCGTCGGCGAGGCCATCCAGAAGGCCCAGCAGGAGACCGGCGAGCGCAAGGGGCATTACCTGAACGTGACCGCCTCGACGCCCGAGGAGATGTACAAGCGCGCCGAGTTCGCCAAGGAGGTCGGCTCGCCGATCATCATGCACGACTTCCTCACCGGTGGCTTCACCGCCAACACCGGTCTGGCCAACTGGTGCCGCGAGAACGGCATGCTGCTGCACATCCACCGCGCGATGCATGCGGTCATCGACCGGCATCCGAAGCACGGTATCCACTTCCGCGTGCTGGCCAAGTGCCTGCGTCTGTCCGGCGGTGACCACCTGCACACCGGCACCGTGGTCGGCAAGCTCGAGGGCGACCGTCAGTCCACGCTCGGCTTCGTCGACCAGCTGCGCGAGTCCTTCGTGCCGGAAGATCGCTCGCGTGGTGTCTTCTTCGATCAGGACTGGGGCTCGCTGCCCGGCGTCATGGCCGTCGCCTCCGGCGGCATCCACGTCTGGCACATGCCGGCGCTGGTGACCATCTTCGGCGACGACTCCATGCTGCAGTTCGGTGGTGGTACCCAGGGCCACCCTTGGGGCAACGCCGCTGGCGCCGCGGCCAACCGTGTCGCCCTCGAGGCCTCGGTCAAGGCCCGCAACGAAGGCCGCGAGATCGAGAAAGAGGCGCGCGAGATCCTCTCCGAGGCCGCCAAGCACAGCCCCGAGCTGGCCATCGCGATGGAGACCTGGAAGGAGATCAAATTCGAGTTCGAGACCGTCGATAAGCTCGACGCCTGATCCCGCTCGGAACCGGACCCGGGAGCAACCGCGCGGCGTGCGCCTGTTCCTGGGTCCGGCGCCTCGCCATCGGCCACCGCCTTCACGATCGCACCGTATTGATTAGGAGTATCCGCCATGTCCTTGCAAGCCACCATGGGCGACTACCAGACCAAGCGCACCCTCGAGACCTTCAGCTTCTTGCCGCCGATGTCGCAGCAAGAGATCTATGACCAGATCGCCTACATCATCGCGCAAGGTTGGACGCCGGCCATCGAGCACGTCCATCCGAGCGGCGCGATGGACGACTACTGGACCATGTGGAAGCTGCCGTTCTTCGGCGAGCAGGACCTCGGCAACGTCGCCTCGGAGCTCGAGGCCTGTCACCGCGCCTATCCCGACCACCATGTGCGCATCACCGGCTACGACAACTACACCCAAAGTCAGGGCTCGTGCTTCGTGGTCTTCCAAGGCCGCGCCTAGCGCGCCGGCCGAGCGCTGTCTCCGATCAGCGCGGTTGCGGGCACTGAGTCCGTGACCGGTGCCGCGCCGGAGAGCAGGCGTCAACGATGTCGACCTTCGCCTTCTCGGTCTTTCAGCACTTGGCGGGTGCTGCGGTCCGGCAAGCGATGCACTCTCCCGAGCTGCCCGCCCGCCCGGCGACGACGGACAGCCACCCCGATAGCCCCACGGAATTACCCATGGCAAGCATAGCGAACCTGAGATCGAGCGGCCGCGAGGCGGCCCTGGCCCGCCGGCGTGCCCTGTCGTCCCAGGGCAAGCAGGGTTTGGTGCAATCGACGCGCGAGCGCACGCGGGCTCCGCGCACCGAGCGCGCTCCCGCGCCTGCTCCCGAGCGCGCCCGGCCCGAGCCGGCGTCGGCCAGCGCGGCCCCGGCGCGCGCATCGAATCCAAGCCCGAGCCTCGGTTTCTCCACGGCGGCCAGTCCGCAGCGCCATCGCGCAATCCCGCAAAATCCGGCGCAGGCGAGCCGCGAGTTCGCGCGCCAGCGGCGGGCCAAGCTCGCGCGCGACGGCCGCCGCGCCCAGCGGAGCGGCGATCGGGTGCGCGATCCTCGCGTCGCCGACCGGGCCGGTTCGCGCTCGGCGTCACCGACGCGCGCCGAGCAGACCAAGGGCGAGTGCCAATGCGGCGGCAAATGCAAGCAGGCCCAGGCCCGCCTCGACACGACGAACCTGCCTTCGCTGTCGCTCTCGGCGCCGGCCCCGAGCCGCGCCAAGAACGGCAACGGGACGACGGCGAACGGCCGCAACCGTAAGCCGAATCCGACGTTGGCGTTGAAGCCGGCCGGTCGCGCGGTCGCCCAGGCGCGGCGCTCGGCGCTCAGTGGCCGCGGCAAGGGCGCGACCAATGTGCCGAGTTCGGTGGCGGGCATCGCGCGTCAGGCGAATCCAAAGCTCAGCGGGCGCGAACTCGCGCAGCAGGTGCGGGCGCAGCGCAGCTCCAATGGCGGCGCCGGTGAACGCAAGTCGCCGCCGGCGGGTCGGGTGCGCCGTTCGCGCACCGGCGCCGCTGCGGACCAGCCGTGGAAGGTCGGCGTCAGCGAGACCGTCCAGGGCCAATTCGTCACCGGTACCCGCGTCGGCCGCAGCCAGAAGACCACCGGCGACGAGCCCAGCACCTGCCGCACCATCACCGGCACCGAGTACATGGGAGCCGATATCTTCCGGGAATTCTGTCAGACCGAGCCGGCGCCGGCGATCAGCAAGATTGGCGTCAGCCCGACCGGCTATGGCAACTATGTCACCGGTAACGAGGTCGGGCGCTCGCCCAAGGTCACCGGCAATGAGCCAGGCACCTGCACGAACGTGACCGGGACGCAATATCTGTCGCCCGATCAATATCAAAGCTACTGCAACACGCGCCCGGCGCCGGAGCCGCGCGAGACCGGTGTCGCCCTGACCCTCAGCGGCCAGGGGCTGTCTGGAACCATGGTCGGGCGTTCCGGTAAGGTCACCGGCGATGAACTCGGCGCCCATGTGGTGCCGACCGGAACCCAGTACACGGCCGCCTCGGAGATTCCGACCGATCGCTCGGCGCCCCCCAAGGTCGGCACCTCGGCGACCCTCTCGGGAGGCACGGTCACCGGCACTCGGGTCGGGCGCGCCGCGCGCGTGACCGGCGACGAGCCCGGCACCTGTCGGCTGGTGACCGGCGATCAGTATGCCGATCGCGCCCAGTACGAGTCCTTCTGCGAGATCATCCCGCAGCCCGAGGCGCCCAAGGTCGGGCAGTCGATGACCAACCAGGGCCATCGCGTCTCCGGCACCCAGACCGGCCGCTCGAACAAGGTCACCGGCGACGAGCCAGGGACCTGTAAAGCGGTGACCGGCACCCCCTATGCGGGCCTCGAGCAGGCCGCCGATTACTGCGCGTCCGATCAGCAGCGGGAGATCAAGGCCCGCACGCCCCTCATGGCGGGGACACCGGGTCCAAGCATGACCGGCATCCAACCGGGGATCGGCGGCGTCATGACCGGTGCCGCCAAAGGCGCCTGCGAGTCCTTGACGGGCACTCCCTATGTCGGCGCGGACCAGTTCGCGAGTGTTTGCGCGACCGATGATGCCAGCAAGGCCGCCGAGCCTGGGCAGCCGGACTTCCCACGGCCTCTGGACCTGGGCGGGGACGTTCCGGCCCCCGCATTGTCGCCAACCTCCGCGCCGGCGCCAGGATCGACGCCAGCGCCAGGACAAGGCTTTAGCGTCAGCTCGCCCGCGCGCGCGGCCTTCGAGGAAAGGCAGCGCAGCCAGGTGACCGGTACCAGTTACGAATCGAATCGCCACATCACCGGTCCGTTCGGGATGGGCACGGGCAAGATCACCGGCACCGAGCAATTTCGCTTCGACAGCCGGCGCGCGCGCCCGGATCTGCTCACGCCCGAGCCCAACCCCAACCCCAACCCCAACCCGGGATCCGCGCCCGGCTCCGAGGCCCCTGCCGCCGGAGCGGCCGCCGCGCGCTCGCGCATCACTGGCGAAGGCCAGTCGGCGGGCAAGAAGATCACCGGCGATGACTGGGATCGCGGCGAGCGCGTGACCGGCACCGAGGGCAGCTCGGCGCGGCGTCGCAACCCGACCCGACCGGGGGTGATGAGCGCCATGCCCTCGATCGAGACCAAGCGTAACGAAGAGGTGCCGCAACCGACGAGCCGGGTCACTGGCAGTGCCGGGAGTACCGACCGCGGTGCCTTGATTACCTACTCCGGTGGTGCGCGCGGCTGAGCCAGCGCGCAGAGCAGGCCTTAGCGACATCGCCTCGATTCAGAGAGATCCATGCCCATCCGCCATCGACCATCACCGCGCTCGCGCAGTCTGAGCCGCAGTCCCCGCGGCCTGCCGCCCGCGACCGCGCCTGCCCGCACGGAACAGGGCGGCGGTGCGTCGGCGATGGAGCCGGGCGCGGCGGTTGCAAAGCGCGACAGGACCGAGCGTCCGGCCAATCTCGGGCGCGGGCCGACCCGGCCCACGCGTCCGCCACGGCCAGCGCCGCCCGGGCCATCGAGCCTGAAGACCCAGCGTCGGCCCCAGGTTCAGACCGGACTTCAGACCAGGGTTCAGCCGGGTGCTCAGATGACCGCTCAGCCGGGTGCTCGGCCCAGTGTTCAGGTCGGCGCTCAGGCAGGCGTTCAGGCCAGCGCCTTCGCGTCCACGCCGCATCCGCTGACCGATGCTCAGGCCAATGCGCGGCTCTATGAGTACGAATCATCGGTCAAGCATGCCTTCGATCATCTGGTGCCGGTGCTCAAGCGCATCGCCGCCGAGCGCTGCGAGCCGGACTTCGTCGAGCGTGCGCAGCGGATCGCGCGCGCCGAACTCGGCTTCGAGCTGCCCGACGGCATCCTCGAGAGCGCCTGGATCACCGGGCTCGACATGCGACGGCTGTTCGCCGCCTGCGTGTTCAAGACCTATCACCGGATGAGCGACGCCTTCTTCACCGCCGATCCGCTCGGCGGGCGCGATGGCGAGGCGTTCGAGCAGGAACTGCTCGCCTGCGGCTTCCATCTGATGGACGTCACGCCCTGCGCCGACGGCCGCCTGGCGCATGCGATCAGCTATGTGCTGCGCCTGCCCTACGGGCGGGTGCGGCGCAAGTCCTACGCCGGCTCCCTGTTCGATATCGAGAACACGGTCGAGAAGTGGGTCGAGACCGAGCTGAGGCGTTTTCGCGAGGGCATCCCGAATACCGCCGACGCGCCGACCCGCTATCTGAAGGTGGTGATGTATCACGGCAGTTCGGTCGATCCGATCCATCAAGGCTGCGCCGCGCACGGCTCCGACGATGCCGCCGCCGCCCGCGCCGGGCTGGAGCGGCTGAAGGCGTTCCGGCAGGCGATCGAGAACAGCTTCTGCTGCGGCGCCTCGGTCGATCTGCTGCTGGTCGGCCTGGACACCGATACCGATGCGATCCGGGTGCATGTGCCGGACGCCGAGGGCTACTGCGATCTCGAGCATTGGCTCGACGCGACCAAGGTCTACGAGATCACCCGTAGCATGGACCCGACCCAGGCGCGCGCGCGCATCGCCGAACTGGTGCGCGCGCATGCGCCGGGCAAGGCCGGCGGTGCGGCGCTGCCGGACGGCATGGTGCGGCTGATCGGCGGGCTGATCGAACGCAACCTCTCGCAGATCGATTATGTTCGCCAGTACCACGCCGGCGGCTATGCCGACATCGGCCATGCCGAGCGTTTCATCGGCGCCGGCATCGGCTTCGAGGAGATCCAGCTGCGCAACCTGACCTATTTCGCCTATTTGGGCACGGTCGAGGAGGGCGCCGCCGATCTCGATGTCGGCATCAAGATCTTCACCGGCCTGAACGTCAATCGCGGGCTGCCGGTGCCGATCATCGTCCGCTACGACTACCACGGCGGCGTGCCCGGCGCGCGCGAGCGCGCGGTCGCGCACTGCGAGCGCATCGCCGCCGCGCTCAAGGCGCGTTACCCGCAGCTCTGTGCCGACGGCATGCTGCATTGCCTGCGCGCGGTGCGCGACTGCGATGCCGCCGCGCCGATCGAGATCGTCGGTTCGTCATTGGACGCGCCGGCGAGCGCGGCTCACTGAGGCGCGAAAGGCCAATGAAGATTTGCAAGGTTCTCAAGCCGTTGGTCTCGACCTACCGGATTCCGGCGTTCGAGCACAAGCATCTGCAGGTGGTGCAGGACGGCAGCGCGCAACTGGTGGCGGTGGATGCGGTCGGCTGCAAGCCGGACGACTGGGTGATCTGTGTCGGCAGCTCGGCGGCGCGCGAGGCGGCCGGCAGCAAGGCCTATCCGAGCGATCTCACCATCGTCGGCATCATCGACGACTGGGATCCGGACGCCGAGCGCTGAGGTGCCGCATGCAGATCAGCCAGGTCGTCGGCACGCTGTATTGCACCGAGCGCATCGCGGGGCTACGCCACTGCAGTTTGCGCGTGCTCAAGGATCTCAAGGGCAAGCTGGTGGTGGCGACCGATCCTGTCGGCACCCGCCCCGGCAACTGGGTCTTCACGGTGGAGGGCTCCGCCGGGCGTTATGCGATGGGCGATCCGGACATCATGACCGATCTCACCATCGGCGGGATCATCGATGCTTGGGCGCCGGAGACGGTGGCCAAGCCGGCGGCCAGCAACGGCGCGGCGTCGGCAATGCCGCGCGACAAGGCGGCCTAGGGCCGGGCAAGGGTTCGTTTGAATCGATTCGGACCGCGACCAACGCGGCATGAAGTCTCTGACGGAGAAGACACAAATGGCAGGCGAAAGAGTTGGCATTGCGCTCGGCATGATCGAGACCCGTGGTCTGGTGCCGGCGATCGAGGCGGCTGACGCGATGACCAAGGCCGCCGAGGTGCGGCTGATCGGCCGCGAGTTCGTCGGCGGCGGCTATGTGACCGTGCTGGTGCGCGGCGAGACCGGCGCGGTCAACGCCGCCGTGCGGGCCGGCGCCGATGCCTGCGAGCGCGTCGGCGACGGTCTGGTGGC
>NZ_JBKHDN010000105.1:0-9271 GCF_046541315.1 Halochromatium sp.
CGAGCCATCCGCCGCTGGCGCAACGCATTGCCGCGCTGGAGGCATCCCGCTGAGGTTCATGCTGAGGCCCATGTTGGGCCTCATGCTGGGCAGCCCGTTGGGCATCCCGTTGGGCAGCCTGTTGGGCAGCCTGTTGGGCAGCCCTCTGGGCGAAGCCCGGCAACCGCCCTCGGCGTCGGTCTTGGCGCCGAGGGCGCTCATCGGCGCGGCCGGGCGACCCGCAGCACCGGCACAAGGCGAGTGACGCAAACCGCCCAAGCCAGGCCTGCGATTGAAATCCGAGCACACGTCTGAAATCCGAGCACACGTCAGGCCAATGCGGTGCGCTACACTCGGGGGTCAGGCCAGCGACCAGGGCACCCGACTCCCCTTTCGATAGCAATATGAGCGCGCTTCTCGAGCTTTTCCGCAACTCTTCCGCCTACCATGGCAGCAACGCCGCCTTCATCGAGGATCTCTACGAGCGTTTCCTCAAGGACCCGGACAGTATCGACCTGGCCTGGCGCAAGCGCTTCGAGGCCATGCATCGGGAGGCAGCCAACGAGATCCCCCACGGCCCGGTGCGCGAGAACTTTCAGCGCCTCGCCCACGAAAGCCGCAACCGGGCCCAGCGTCGCTCGCTGAACCGGCTCGAGCCGGCGGCGGCCGAAAAGCAGACAGCCGTCGTCCGGCTGATCAACAGCTATCGCTATCGCGGCCATCAGATCGCCACCCTGGACCCGCTGAAGTTGCGCCAGGCGCCCAAGGTGGCCGATCTGCAGCCGAGCTATCACGGCCTGGAAGAGGCCGATCTCGATCAGGTCTTCCACACCGGCTCGCTCTATGCGCCGGACCGGATGCCGCTGCGGCGCATCATCGACCTGCTGCAACGCATCTATTGCGGCTCGGTCGGCTCGGAATACATGCACATGACCTCGACCAGCGAGAAGCGCTGGATGCAGAAACGCATCGAGGGCTATCAGGCACGCCCGGAGCTGAAGGCCGCCGACCGGCGCTGGCTGCTGACCCTATTGACCGCGGCCGAGGGCCTGGAAAAATACCTGCACACCCGCTATGTCGGCCAGAAGCGGTTCTCGCTCGAAGGCGCCGAGGCGCTGATCCCGCTGCTCGACGAGCTGATCCAGCGTGCCGGTCGCAAGGGCGTGCGCGAGATCGTCATCGGCATGGCGCATCGCGGGCGGCTCAATGTGTTGGTCAACATCCTTGGCAAGCCGCCGCAGGAGATCTTCGCCGAGTTCGAGGGCAAGATTCACCTCAGCCCGCGCCAGCTCGCTGGCGATGTCAAGTATCACCTCGGCTTCTCGACCGATGTCGACACCCCGGGCGGCATCACCCATCTCGCGCTCGGCTTCAATCCCTCCCACCTGGAGATCATCGACCCGGTGATCGAGGGCTCGGTGCGCGCCCGCCAGCGCCGGCGCGGCGACGACAACGGCGATCAGGTGATGCCGGTGCTCATCCATGGCGATGCCGCCTTCGCCGGCCAGGGCGTGGTCACCGAGACCTTGCAACTCTCGCAGACGCGCAGTTACGGCACCGGCGGCACCGTGCATATCGTCATCAACAACCAGATCGGCTTCACCACCAGCAACCCGCTCGACACCCGCTCGACCTTCTACTGCACCGATGTCGCCAAGATGGTGCAGGCGCCGGTTCTGCATGTGAACGGCGACGATCCGGAGGCGGTGATCTTCGTCACCCGCCTCGCGCTCGATTACCGCCATCAGTTCAAGAAGGATGTGGTCATCGACCTGATCTGCTACCGCCGCCTGGGCCACAACGAGGCCGACGAGCCGGCGATGACCCAGCCGATGATGTACAAGCGCATCCGCCAGCACCCGACCGCTCGCGCCATCTATGCCGATCGTCTGATCGACCGCGGCGAGCTGAGCCGCGACGACGTGGCGGCCCTGAGCGAGGACTACCGGGCCAATATCGAGCACGGCATCGTGGTCGCGCGGCCAGTCCTCTGCGGCCTGGAGAATCGCTATCGCGTCGACTGGAAATCGCGCTTCGGCCAGGACTGGCGATTACCCACCGAGACCGGCCTGGCGCACGAGCGACTGCGCGCGCTGGCCGAACGGCAACTGCGCTTGCCCGAGGGCTTCGAGCTGCATGCGCGGGTGGCCAAGATCTGGTCGGAACGGCGCAAGATGGCGCAAGGCGATCAGCTCTGCAATTGGGGCTTCGCCGAAAACCTGGCCTATGCGACGCTGCTCGACGCCGGCTATCCGGTGCGTCTCTCGGGCCAGGATTCGAGTCGCGGTACCTTCGTCCACCGCCACGCCAAGGTCCACTGCCAACGCACCGGCGATGACTACACCCCGCTCCAGCATCTGAGCGAGCATCAGGCGCCGTTCATCGCCATCGACTCGATCCTCTCCGAGGAGGCCGTGCTCGGCTTCGAGTATGGCTACGCCACCGCCGAGCCCAATGCCCTCACGCTCTGGGAGGCGCAGTTCGGCGACTTCGCCAATGGCGCGCAGGTGGTGATCGATCAGTTCATCAGCTCGGCGGGCAGCAAATGGGGCCTCGACTGCGGACTGGTGATGCTATTGCCGCACGGGCAGGAGGGGCAAGGCGCCGAGCACTCCTCGGCGCGGTTGGAGCGCTTTCTGCAACTCTGCGCCGAGCACAACATCCAGGTCTGCGTGCCGACCACGCCGGCGCAGATGTTCCACCTGCTGCGCCGGCAACTGTTGCGCGACTATCGGCGCCCGCTGGTGACGATGACGCCGAAGAGCCTGCTGCGTCATCGCCTCGCCGTCTCCTCGCTCGACGATCTCGCGCAGGGCGCCTTCCTGACGGTGATCCCGGAGGTCGACAGCCTCGACCCGGCGGCGGTGGAGCGACTGATCTTTTGTTGCGGTAAGGTCTATTATGATCTGCTCGAGGCGCGCCGCGCGCGCGGGCTGAGCGATGTCGCCATCATCCGCATCGAACAGCTGTATCCGTTCCCGAAGGAGGCCTTTGCCGCCGTGCTCGCCGATTATCCGGACACCACCGAGATCATCTGGTGCCAGGAGGAGCCCCAGAACCAGGGCGCCTGGGATCAGATCAAGCATCGCTTCCACGGGCTGATCCTGAGCGGCAAACAGGCGTTTTACGTCGGCCGCGCGGCAGCGGCGACGCCGGCGGTCGGGCATCGCTCGATCCACGTCGCCCAGCAGGAGCAGCTGATCGACGAGGCCTTGACCGGGCGCATCAACCCCAGCATGAATCGTCGCATCCCGGTGCCGCTCGACGACGGGCTGGGCGCCGACGATGCTGATGAACAGCCCTGATCGGTTGCCCCATGAATCCCTTCTTATCCGACGCCTGTCAGCCTCATGTCCACTGAAGTTCGCGTTCCCGCCCTGCCCGAATCCGTTGCCGATGCCACCGTCCTGACCTGGCATTTCAAGCCTGGCGACCCTGTCCGCCAGAACGACGATCTCGTCGACCTGGAGACCGACAAGGTGGTGCTGGAAGTGCCGGCGCCCGCCGCTGGCGTGCTGGCCGAGGTGAATGCCGCCGAGGGCGAGGTGGTCACCGCCGACAGCCTGCTCGGGCGCATCGAGACGGCGTCGGCGCAAGCGGATGCGGCCCCTGCGACTGCAACCGAGACAGCGACTTCGGCCGATGCCGCGCCCAAGGCGGAGCCCGCAGCCCAGTCCGAGGTTCCATCCGCCGCCAAGCCCGAGACCGCCTCCGGCACTCGATCCGAGGCCAAGGCCGGGACCCGGGCCGCCGCCGCTCAGGCAGCGGCCGCAGCCGGCACCGCGGCCCCGGAAGAGCGCCAGAGCGACCGCACCCAAGCATCCAAGGAGACGCGTGCGGCACCTGAACAGCGCCCGGCGAGTGCCGACAGCCCCGTGCTGGCACCGGCCGCGCGGCGCCTGGTCAAGGAAATGAACCTCGATGCCAGCCGCATCCCGGGCACGGGCAAGGCCGGGCGCATCACCAAGGCGGATGTGCTCGCTTGGCTGGACGAACAGGAGGCCAAGGAGCCGGCGATCGACCCCGAGGCCGCCGCCTTGGCCAAACAGGCTCAGGCGCCGGCGTTTGACGACGACGCGCCCGTCGCCGAGAGCCCGCAACTGCCGCGTCTCACCGGCGAGGCCGGCCGGCCCGAGCAGCGGGTGCCGATGACCCGGCTGCGCGCGCGCATCGCCGAACGCCTGGTCGACGCCCAGCGCACGGCAGCGATGCTGACGACCTTCAATGAGGTCGACATGGGCTCGGTGCTGGCGCTGCGCACGCAGTACAAGGAACGCTTCGAGCAGACCCATGGCGTGCGCCTGGGCCTGATGTCGTTCTTCGTCAAGGCGGCGGTCGAGGCCTTGCAGCGCTTCCCCATCATCAACGCCTCAGTCGATGGCAACGACATCATCTACCACGGCTACTACGATATCGGCATCGCCGTGAGTTCCGAGCGGGGCCTGGTGGTGCCGATCCTGCGCAACTGCGATCAGCTGAGCATGGCGGACGTGGAGCGCGGCATCGTCGACTTCGCCAACAAGGCCAAGGACGGCTCGCTGAGCTTCGAGGAGCTGACCGGCGGCACCTTCTCGATCACCAATGGCGGCGTCTTCGGCTCATTGCTCTCGACGCCGATCCTGAACCTGCCGCAGAGCGCCATCCTCGGCATGCACAAGGTGCAGGAGCGCCCGATCGCGGTCGCTGGCGAGGCGGTCATCCGGCCAATGATGTATCTGGCGCTGTCCTACGATCATCGCATCGTCGATGGACGCGAAGCGGTGCAGTTCCTGCACAGTATCAAGGACACGCTGGAAGACCCGGCGCGCCTGTTGTTGCGGATCTAGGCCCAACCAGTCCAGGCCAACCAGGCCAAGCCCGCGCGGCTCCGAAGCGAAGCCGCGCAGATGCGGCGTGTCAGGTCGCCGGGATGACCTCGATACGCACGCTCACCGAGACATCCGAGTGCAGATGCAGCTCGACGTCATAATCGCCAACCGCGCGGAACGGCCCATCGGGGAGGCGAACCTCGCTCTTCAGCAGCTCGATGCCGAGTCCGCTCTCGGTGATGGCATTGGCGATGTCGGCGGTGCCCACCGAGCCGAACAGTCGGCCCTCGTCGCCGGCCTTGCGCGGCACCGTGACGATGACGCCTTCGAGCTTCGCCTTGCGGGCCTCGGCGGCGGCGAGCGCCTCGGCGGCCTCGCGCTCGAGTTCGGCGCGCCGCTCTTCGAAGGCCTTGAGGTTCTCTGCCGTCGCCGGCTTGGCGTAGCCGGACGGAATCAGGAAATTACGGCCGTAGCCGGAGCGCACCGAGACCTTGTCTCCAAGCTCGCCCAAGCCACGTACCTTCTTCATCAGGATCAAATCCACGGGGATCTCCAGGTCGAATGCGTTGTAGGACTGTGCTCGGGCTCAATGGCCGTCGGTATAGGGCAGGAGCGCGATGAAGCGCGCGCGCTTGATGGCCGTGGCGAGCTGGCGCTGATAGCGCGCCGAGGTGCCGGTAATGCGGCTGGGGACGATCTTGCCGGACTCGCTGACGAAGGCCTTGAGCAGGTTGATGTCCTTGTAGTCGATCTCGGTGATGCCTTCAGCGGTGAAGCGGCAGTAGCGTTTGCGGCGGAAGTAGCGTGACATGAGTGCCTCGATGGAAACGGATGCAGGGGGGTGCGATGTCGGTGGCGACGGCGGGGTTAGTCGCGGTCGGAGTCGTAAGACTCGGAACGATCCTCGTCGTCATTCTCCGCGCGTCGTGAACGCCGCTCTCCCCGCTCGCCGCTGTCGTCGTCCGAGCCCTCGCGCTCATCGCCGCCCTTCAGCAGCGGCGACGGCTCGGTGACCGCCGCGTCGCGCTTGATGATCATGTTGCGCAGCACCGCATCGTTGAAGCGGAAGGCGCTCTCGAGTTCGGCCAGCGCCTCGGCATCGCACTCCACGTTCATCAGCACATAATGGGCCTTATGGATCTTGTTGATCGGATAGGCCAACTGCCGCCGCCCCCAATCCTCAAGCCGATGGATCTGGCCACCGCGCGCCTCCAGGTTGGTGCGGTAGCGATCCAGCATCGTTGGAACCTGCTCGCTCTGGCTCGGATGCACCAGAAAAACGATCTCGTAATGACGCATAATGCTCCTCACGGATAAAAGAAGCCCCCCGCGCCGGGGAGCGTGGACACTGCGTGTGAACGCTGAGCGCGCGGTGGAGCAAGGAGAACGCCGGTTGCCGACGTAGCCGAACAGTATGCGATGTCGTCAACCGCTTGGTCAACCCATGCCGCGCGCGTATTGATCGTTGCCCCTCTAGCGGCCCCCGAGTCCAGAACCATTTGGCGCCACAGTTCAGCTGCTTCGGTCAGGGGTCGGGGAAGAACCGCTGAACCGCATCCAGGCTGACGTCGGGGCTGGCGTCGGGCAGGTCGGTCTCCAGCCGCGCCGGGGCGGTTGAGAAGGCGTTTCCTGATCCCCCAGGGTTGAGACTGCTCGATCAGGACTCCAGTTGCTCGCACAAACAGGCGCTATCCATGGAGAGCGAATCCCCCATGGGCCATTATGCCCGGATTTTCAGGAGCAGTATTATGCAACGCATCACCATCGTCGGCGCCGGATTCGGTGCGCTGACCTCCCTCAAGACCCTCCGCGATCAGGGCTTCAAGGGCCAGATCACCGTCGTCAGCCCGCGCCCCGAGTTCGTCTACTCTCCCGGCCTGATCTGGGTCCCGAGCGGCCTGCGCTCTGGCGAGGATCTGCGGCTCGACCTCAAGCACTTTTTCGGCAAGATGGACGCCGAGCATCTGGCCGCCTCGGCCACCGGCCTGAGCGACGGCGGACGGGTGCTGCAGACCGATGCCGGCGCCCTCGAGAACGACGGCCTGATCATTGCCAGCGGCGGCCGTTTCATCAAGAAGCTGCCCGGCATCGAGCACGCCATCACCCCCTGCGAAGGCATCGCCGCCGCCGAGGCGATCCGCGACCGGCTGCGCTCGCTCGATGGCGGCACCATCGCCATGGGCTTCGCCGGCAATCCGCAGGAGCCGACGTCGATGCGCGGCGGGCCGATCTTCGAGTTCCTGTTCGGGCTCGACCGACAACTGCGCAAGGAGGGCCGGCGCGAGCGCTTCCGCATCGTCTTCTTCACCCCCGCCGAGCGTCCCGGCAACCGCCTCGGCCCGAAGGCGGTCGACAAATTGCTCGGCGCGATGCAGCGGGTCGGCATCGAGACCCATCTCGGACACAAGCTGAAGCAGTTCACCGCCGACAAGGTCATCACCGAGGGCGGCGAATTACCCGCCGACCTGATCGTCTTCATGCCCGGCATGACCGGCAACGCCTGGTTCGACGACACCGACCTGCCCCGCTCGCCCGGCGGACTCCTGCAAGCCGATGCCCAGTGCCGGGTGCCCGGCTTCGAGCGCACCTATGTGGTCGGCGATTCCGGCAGTTTCCCCGGCCCCGACTGGATGCCGAAGCAGGCGCACATGGCCGACTTGCAGGCCGTTGCCGCAGCCAAGAACCTGATCGCCGAGCTGGCCGGCAAGACGCCGCGCGAGACCTTCAAGGTCGAGCTACTGTGTATCGTCGATGCCAACGATCGCGGCATGCTGGTCGCGCGCACGTCCAAGTACAACCTGGTGCTGCCCAACACGCGGGTGTTCCATTGGCTCAAGCGGCTGTTCGAGTGGTGGTACCTGCGCCGTTTTCGTTAGTCGAGCGACGCCGGGCTGCCAGACGGCCTACCCGAAGACGCGAGACCGGTCCTGCGCGGACCCCGCGTTCAGGAGGGCGAGGCCGTCGCGGGGCGATCGACGGTCTCCCGCCCCCGGGCATCGCGCCATTAGACCCCATCCTCGCGCCTGAACAACGCCGCAGCCGCCTCCGGTGCCGATGGGAAATACAGGTGCAGATAGCTCGCGGTCAGCGCGCCGAGCTGGTAGACCGGCTCACCGCGACCGCCATCGCACTGGCGGATGCCATAGGCGCTGGGGGTGAGCGTGGTGGTCATGGTCGAATGGTGGAAGCTGTGGCCGCGCAGCTCGCCGGCCGGTAGCACCAGGCGCTGCATCCCGAGGCCGGCCAGGCGCGGCTGCAGCCGGCCATGACCGGGCAAGAGTCCGGCTAGTCGACCGCTGTGGCCGTGCTTGTCGGTCAGCGTCTCCAGCAGAGAAAGCATGCCGCCGCATTCGGCATACAGCGGCTTGCCGGCGTCGAGATGCGAGCGCAGCGACTGCTGCGTGGCGCGATTGCCGGCGAGGCGGTCCAGATGCAGCTCCGGGTAACCGCCGGGCAGATAGACGGCGTCGGCCGCCGCGACCGTTTCATCGCGCAGCGGCGAGAAGAAACACAGCTCGGCACCAAGCTGCCGGAGCAGCCGCAGATTGGCGGCATAGAGGAACGAGAACGCCGCATCCCGGGCCACGGCGATGCGCAGGCCCGCCAGGCGCGGCGCGAGCGCCGGCGCGGGCGGTGGCGGTTGGAAGACAACCGGCGGCGGCAGCTCGGCCAGCGCCGTCCCGACCAGGCGCGCGGCGGCGGCATCCAGGCGCTGCTCGAGATCGCCGATCTCCTCGGCCTGCAGCAAGCCCAGGTGTCGGCTCGGCAGCACGGCATCCTCATCGAGGCGCGGTAAGGCCGCGAGGAAGGGGATCTCGTCCGGGAGACCGGCGCGGATCATCTCGGCGTGGCGTGCGCTCGCGACCCGATTGGCGATGACCCCGGCCAGGCGCAGCTCGGGCCGGTAGCGGGCCAGTCCCAGGGCGAGCGCGCCGAAGGTCTGCCCCATGCCGCGCGCGTCGATCAGCGCCGCCACCGGCAGGCCGAAGCGCGCGGCGAGATCGGCGCCCGCGGGCGTGCCGTCGAATAATCCCATCGCGCCCTCGACCAGGATCAGATCGGCCTCGCCAGCGGCCGCGTGGAGCGCACGCTGACAGTCCGTCTCGCCGACCATCCACAGATCCAGCGGCTCGACCTCGGCGCCCGAGGCCCGCGCCAGGATCATCGGGTCGAGGAAGTCCGGGCCGATCTTGAACAGGCGCACCCGACGTCCAGCCTGCCGATGGTGGCGGGCGAGCGCGGCCGCCAGCGTCGTCTTGCCCTGACCGGACGCGGTCGCGGCCAGGAACAGCGCCGGGCAGTGGCGCTCGCCGTCGATTTCCGCGCCTGCCGTCACGCTAGCGTTCGCGCCGGGCCCTGCACCCGCGCCGGCCGCCCCCCAGGCAGCTGACCTCGCGCCCGCCTTCGGGTCCACCTCCGTGCCGGGGTCCGCGCCCGCCTCGGCAGCGCCAGCCCGGCCAACAGCCGCCTTGGAGCCCAGATGG
>NZ_JBKHDN010000106.1:0-9270 GCF_046541315.1 Halochromatium sp.
TCAGGCCTTCACGCGAATCGCGGCGATCAGCGCCTGACGGGCCTGCTTTTTCTGCTTGGCTGGCCAGCCGATATAGCTGTGGATCTCCTCAGCGAGATCCGCCAATTCCGCACACTCTGGCCCCGTCCATTGCTGCTCGGCGGCCTTGAGCACCTCCAGCAACTGATTGGCCAGCTCGCCGCCTTTCTCCTTGCGCCCGGCCGCCCGATCCTCGGCCAAGCGCTCGCGCAGGTCCTCGAGCTGGAGGGCTTCGTCGCTCAGGTTGGCGCGACGCTCGGCCTTGGCCTGCTCGGCTTGTGCCTCGCGCGCGGCGGCCTCTGCACGTTGTTGCTCGCGGGCGTTGCGCTCGGCGGCGACCGCGCGCAACGCCGTGCGACGCGCGTGGATGCGTTGCGACCAGGCGGCGGCATCGACACGGGTTTGATCGGCCAGCGCCTCGCGTAAAGACAGGGGCCAGTGGGGTAGCGGCTTGCCCACCGGAGCCGCCTCGATGAGCAACCAGCCGAAGGGCAGCATCTCGGTGCGCTGCTGGATATCGCCGGCGGCAAGCCAAACCGTTTTCGCGGCCTCCAGGTACTGCGGTCTCTCCCCTCGGCCACCCATGATCTTAATGCTGCGCACGCCATTGAGCGTGAGCGACTCCGCGCCGCTATGGCGGCCGACGCGCAGCAGGAACGCCTGATGGGCCTCCAGGGCGGATTGGCGATCGCTCAGGAGCTGTTGCAGGGTGTCGGCCCAGGCGGCAGAGAGATAGCCGCGGCTTTTCAGCTCCAGCACCTCGCGCTTGAGGATCGGCCGGTAGAACCGGTTGCAGGCCGCGGCAATGTCGGCAAACGACCAGCGTAATTCCGAATCGGGCAGTTTCGGATTCGACAGGCCGGCTACGTCCTGGATGCCCAACCGGCCGCTGAACGCCTGCGCGCGCAACGGCGGCACGCATTCGAGCACCTGGCGCAGGTTTTCCGCCTGGGCCGGGATCTCTTTGCCGTCCTTGAGCACCGGCTGGCGTTTGCGGTTGACCGCGTAGCGCACCTCGGTGGCGTAGCTGTCTGGGTCGCTCAGATCGCGGGCATCGCCGATCTGCACCAGACGCATCGGGTCGAGGTCGAACTGGCGGTAGCGGAAGAGCTTTTCCTGTAGTGCACGGCTCCGCTGACCTGGCGGCTTAGAAGCAACATCGGCTGGCAGCGAACGACCAGCGTTCTCAGTATCCAACAGCGCCGTGCGAATGGCCCCCTTGAGGCTGCTCCCAGGCAAGATCGGTCGGCCGCTGGCGGCATCGGTGTAGGTGCGGGCAATCGCCAGCTGGTTGATGATCTCGCGGCCGTTGTCCTCATGCTGCGCGGTCTTGCCGACGCGCTGCTGGTATTCCGCGGCGATGCTCGGCAAGACCGGCATGGCATGCTCGGCCTCGGCGATCAACGCCTCGCTGTGGCGGTGGAAAAACGCCTGCACCTGCTTGATCAGCTGCACCGACGGCGCCGCTCCAAGCACCTTGGTCAGCTCCTCGCGAGCCACTGCTGGCAAGGCACGCAAGGCCGCCTCGGGGCTGAACCGATAGAGATCCTCGCCATCGATCACATAACCAGTCGGCTCCAGATCCTGGCCGGTGCCGATATGCACCGGCGCGAGCGCAGTGATCGCCAGTTGATGGACGGCGTGTCGCTGCTCGCTCATGGCGCAATCTCCTCGGGCAGATGGACCGCCACACAGGGCGCATAGCCCTGCTGCACGGTCTCGGGGATGACCTTCGACAGCTGGCCGTTTGCACCCAGCCCCTGACCGATGATCGGGTCACTCGGCAGACTGGACGGCGTCAGCAGGGCGCCGGCGCGCGCCAACAAAACCGGTGTCTTGAACGGATTGCCGAGCTGGACTGCGGCATCGCCATGGCGGCCGAAGCGGGTGAAGACCTCGTAGAAGCTGCGCTCGGCGCGACAGCCCTGACCTTGCGGTGCGCAGGGGGCGAGCGTCAGGCAGGCATTCGGATCGGGTTGACACGGCCAGGGCGCCGACAGCGGCTCGACCTCGAACTTGCCAAGACCGATGCTGGCATCCCGGCCGAAGCCGACACTGCCGATGTCGTTGAACAGTTCGGTCAGGATGTCGGCGCTGATCCGCTCGGCATCGAAGACCAGACGCAGACAGAGATCCACGCCTTCGGCAGACCAGCGCTGCATCTGGGTGTAGGGCGCGAAGTCGCCACGGCCGGTGGTGCCGGTCAGGCGGTTGATGCTGTTGTGGGGCTGCGGGTGCAGGGTCATCAGCGCCGTTGGCCGATGCGCAGCGGACGCCTGTGTCGGCTTGGCCGGCGCACTGGTCGCGACCACCTCCGCTTCACTCTGGCAATGTCCGAGCCACTCGGTCATGGGGCGTTCCAACGCCGCGAGCGGCAACCAGCGGCGCTTCTTGATCTGCTTACGGTCGGTGCCGGTCAGCTCAGGGAACAGCGACAACGGCAAGGCCGGGCGCGGCAGATAGCCTATTGGCAGCGCATCGGAGACGACCGCAAACGGACGCCCGGCGGTGTAGCCCTGCAAGCATTCTTGCAGAGACGCATCGCCATCGCGGTTGCGGAGCGCCCAGCACAGCTGACCGAACAGCGTATCGCCGAGCAGCGGCGAGCCGAATGGCGAGCGCAGCCGAAGGCGCAATGTGAGCGTATCCATGCGTGACTCCACTTAGTCGAGGCTGAGCTGGTCCAGACGCGTCTGCAGATCCTTGCCCTGCAGGGCAAGCCCGGTGAAGCGCAGCTTGCCGTAGCCGCGCGAGCCGGAGCCGCCGAGGCCGGTGAGTTCGAGCAGCTTGAAGCCGACCAACAGATCCTCGAGCAGATCCTCGTCGCCATGGACCTTGAGGGTGAGCTGGAACTCGAAGCGCGCCCCGGCCGGGACCCGTTCAGTGTTGCGCGGGTGCTCAGCGACGCCGGCAATGCGGTCGATCTGGTTCTCGGTCTTTTGCTCGGTCAGCAGCAGGCTGCGCGCATCCATCTCGGCGACCCAGGCGGGGTCGAGGTTGCAGTCCCAGAACGCCAGCCGAGTGGGACCAATCTCCTTGAGCAGAGCCTCGTCCGGATCACCCTCGGGGGCGCCGCCGAAGAGCTTCAGCAGGGCCTTGCCCTGGTCCTGTTGTGCGCCCTCGAGCTGGCGGATGTGTTGGAAGCCAAGCGGCTTGCCCTTGGTGAGGCCGACCACGCCAGCGCGCCATTCGAGCAGGCTGCGCATCTTGCCCTTGAGGCTCGAGCCGGGGATGTAGGGCTGGTTGGTGACCGGGTTCTTGATCACCGGATTGTCGGTGCCGCCGATGTGCATCTCGGTGTTGCCACCGCCGATGTGCAGGCCGCTGAGCAGTTCCAGGGTGGCGGTGATCTTACGGATATGGGTCAGTTGCATGATGAAGCTCCGAGGGACCGTTGTTATTTGTTCTCGTTGGGACGCACTTCCTTGTAGAAGCCCAGGAAGGCCTCGAAGAAGAGCTTGGCGTAGCCGAGGGTCTTGGCGTCTTCCGCCTGGCGCAGACAGCGCTCGAGCAGCTTGACGAAGTTTTGATCGACCAGCTGTCGACCCTCGGCGTAAGCGGCCTTGGCGTTGAGCATGAGGATGAAGGGCCGAACCTCCTGGAAACGGGCCTCGTCGGTACCGACCTTGGTCTGCCACATCACCAGTTCGTCGTAGAAGCGCCGCAGCTGGCTCGGCTTGTTGCAGCGATCGTTGTGACCGATGGTCTCGGCGCAACGCTTGGCGATGCTGTTGAACAGCTCCGGATCGAGGGGGCTGGCGAAGCGGATCTCCTCGACCGCGAGCGCTGGGATGTAGGCCGCTTCACGCGCTCTGCCGCCCTGGTTGCCACCGCGATAGCCACCACCGCCCTGGGCGCGTCCGCGCGGATTCTGTTGTCTGATTTCAGCCATGCTGGCGTGCTCCTAATCGCGTGTTTGATAGAGATGCGTGAACAGTGGAATGCGGTAACGGCCGCCGAAGCGTTCGATGCCGCCCAAGGCAATGACCTGCGCCAGGCGCTGCTGCAGGCGGCGGCGCTCCTCGACCTTGGAGCGGTCGCGCAGTCCTGGTGCGCGCTCGAGCATGCGTGCCGCGCGGTAGGCGAACTGACTGTGCCAGATGGCGTTCTCGGGACGCTGGTGGACGTGCTCGGCCTTCTCGATCAGCTCGAGCAGGCCGTAGATGAAGCCGGTGCTGAGGGCCAACTCATCGGCGAGCGCCTTCAATTCGACCCCAGCCTCACCGAGCGCGACGAACGCCGACCAGGGGACGGTCTCGCCGAAGCAGGTGACCGCGTTCTTCTCCGGGCGTAGCCCCTTGGCCTGCTCCAGCGCCTGCTCGCCCAGGGCGGCCAGGTGGCGGATCGGCAAGCCGGGCTTGGTGGTCGAGAGCCCGGCGGAGAAATGGATCGCCGGGTTGTCCGCGACATAGCGCGCGAAGTCGTGCTGCAGCCGCCGCGCCAGGGCCATTTGCGAGCGCCAGGGGCCGATCAGGAAGAAGTCGTCGCCACCGGCGAAGACGGTGTAGGTGTTGGGATACTCGGTGGCACAGAGCCAGGGCAGGTAGACGGCAAAGAAGGCGTTGGTCTGGCGTGAGAGCGCGGCCATCTTGGCGAAGGTCGGCTCTGCGAGCCCCTGCTGGAAGATCAGCCCCAGGTTGTCGATGTCGCCCTTGAGCGTGCTCAGGGCACGAATGCCCACCCAGCGCTCGCGTTCATTGAGCCATTGGTCCTCGCAGGCCAAATGATTGAGTGTCTTCGGCTCATTGGGCGAGACATCGCCATCGGCCTCGGGATCGCAGCGGGCGTATTTGTCCTGCTCGTAGGCACGGGTCTCGGTGCCGCTGAAACGCGGGATATAGCCATTGATGTAACGCCGGGCATAGCCGTTCCAGAGCGCGCGCTCGCCATCGGCGGCGGGCAGGCTGAAATCCCAGGCGCGCAGCAGATTGTCCTCGCGCACCGCCGGACCAAAACGTCCGCTGTCGGCCTCCTCGCCGGTAAAGCTGATGCGATAGCCGAAGAGGTCAACGTCGAGGGTGTGCTGGCCGATGCCCTCGCGGGTGACCAGGAGGCGCTCAAACTGAGTGAGCCAGTTGCCGATGTTGATCTGATCCTTGGCCAAAAGGCTCAGCGCCAACGCGCGGCCCTGATGCACCTCCTCACGCTCGGCCGGCGAGCGGCCATCGATCTGGCAGACGCCGAGGCGGTTGTCGAAGCGATCGAGAAAGCCCTCGAACACCGGCTCGGCCGGGGTCTCGCTACAGAGCCCGAAGCGCTGCGCCTTGGCCAGATCGAGCTGGGCGAAGAGCCGCTTCATCAGCGTGCGGAAACGCTGATGGCTGTTCTTCGGATCACCGCGTGCGCTCAGGAAGTCGTTGCATGAGGCCTCGAGCCAGGCCAAACCGACACCGGCCTGTCCAAAGCTGTGCGCGAGGAACCAGGTATCGAGGGTGCTGCGCACCTCGGCCAGCGCGCTGCGCATGGCCTCGGTATTGGGCGCGACGATGAGGAATTTGCCGGCCGCGTTGATGATCTGGCTGGTCGGCGGCAGGGCCAGCGCATCGAGCACACGCATGGCGGCGCACTCGGTGAGCAGACCGACATAGAACGAGCGTCCGCGTAAGAGCTTGGCGGCCCGGCGCTGGGTCTCGCCACCGGCAGCGAAGATGAAATCCTGGATGCCGAACAGATCGCCCTGGATCAGCAGCAACTTGGGTGTATCCCAGTCGGCACGCTGTTGTTGGGAGTCGATGATCGCCTGCGGGTCGTCATCGCGTGCTTGATGCCAGCGCCAGAGCGCGGTGGCCAGCGCGGCGACCGCCTTGCTGTGATCGTAGAGCGAAACCTCGGGTTTGACCCCGAAGGCGGTGGCCGCCGGGATCGCATGCGCGTAGGTCGCCAGCAGCGTGTCGAAGTGATCGAGCCACAGATCGAGCCGGTCCTGATGGGAGTCAGGAATCGCTTTCAGGGCTTCGGCAAACTGGTCCCAGAGCGCTCGGTATTGCTGCGTGGCCTTGACGCGGTCGCGTTTGTTCGGCTCGCAGGCTTTGGCCGGCTGCGGGAAGATCGCCATGGGCGAGAGCGGCTGCAGCGCATAGCGGTAGTTCAGGGCCGGCTGCTCAGACGGCGACTCGTCGAGGCGAATCTGCTCGAACAGGGTGAGCTGCCGCGAGGAGAAATGATCGCCGCCCGTGGACGTGCCCTCCTCGGCATCGTTGTAGCGATCGAAGGTCTCGCGCTCGAAACCGGAGGCCACGCGATCGGCGGTGGCGATGAGCCATTGCAGGGCGGTTTCCGGTTTATGGTGGCGCGCGGCCGCGTTGATGAGGGAGTCGTCGACATTGGGCGCATCCCAGGCCGCGAACGGGGCGACATCGGTCCCCACAAGACGTGGAAAGTGGCGCTCGAGCAGGTCGATCGCGGCAGCGGTGTAGGCGCCATGGCGGTGCGTGAACCACTGCCGGCCACCGGCCTGCTGGCGGCGGGCGTACTGGTGCAGATTCGCATCCAGCAGCTCGGCACCCGGATCGAGTCCGGCGCGCTCGGCGAATTTGCCGATGTCGTGAATCAGTCCCGAGAGCGCGACGCGACTCGAGGCGGCGAGGAGTTCCTGTGGTGTCATAAAACGTTTCCGATCAGCGGTCCCATTCAACAGCGACCTGTGTCGCCAACAAGCGCCAACACAGCGTCTCGTTCATCGTCCAAGCGCTTGCCCAGGCGGCAACCTTGCGGCCAGTGTCCATCGCCCCTCGGCCAGCTCATCCGCGCCATTCCCGCACCAGATCCCGCAGGTGTTGCAACTCCCCAGGCGGCACCAGACGGATGCGCGCACGCCGCGCACGGGCGATGAGCGTCTCGGTCGGCTCACGCGCGGAGAGCAGCCAGGTGTGGCCGAACAGCCCGCGGACGTCATCGCCGAGGCTGTCGAGCTTGTAGGCGATGGCGTTGTCGTTCTCGTCGCGGTAGCGCAGCGTCTTGCATTCGATGTGCAGGAGCTGGTTCATATGGCAGGCGAGCACGTCGAATTCGTTGGCCATGGCCTCCTGGCGATCCCAGTGACCCTCGACGCCAAGGCGCGCATCATGCACACCGGCATCGTGCACGGCGTGATAGGCGTAGTCCTCGAGCCAGCCGCCGCGCACGAACTGCGCTGCGGCCAGGTCGGTGAAGCGGAAATACGCCGA
Source organism: Halochromatium sp. (assembly GCF_046541315.1). GTDB lineage: Bacteria > Pseudomonadota > Gammaproteobacteria > Chromatiales > Chromatiaceae > Lamprobacter. The sequence goes on from NZ_JBKHDN010000106.1 coordinate 7,185, forward strand.
GCCGGGCTCCCAGGCGAGCACCTCAGCAGCGGCCAGCTGCGCCATCGCCTCCGACCAGAGCCCGCGTGGCGGGCGCGGAAAGGATTGCACCGGCGCCGCCAGGCGTTCATCGCGGCTGTCCGGCAAGCGCTCCAGGGCCTGGTCGGCCAGGTAATTCAGGGTGCCGATCAGCTGCTGCAGGCTGGGATCGGCGATACGGCGGCCGAGGAACTTGCAGGCGGCCTTGCGCGCTGCGGCGAGCGTGGTCCAGCGAGGATCCTCGGAGACGGCGCGCTGAAACTGAAAACCTTGGGCGCGCAGATAGGCAGGCACATCCAGCACGTTGCTCATCGGCGTCGGTGTGGGGATCGAGGCCGGCCCGTCCTGGGCGCTGTTAGCCAGGTACTCGATACGCCGATGGGCGGTGTCGGTGTAGAGGATGCGGCTGGCCAGCCCGCGAAAGACCTCGACGAAGGCGAGCGACATCAGCTTGGTGCCGCCGGTGGCGTTGAGCACGATCTCGGTGTCGGCACCGGCATTGAGGAGGGTCTCGGCGACCTGATGCGCGAAGGCACGGATCTGCGGGAAGCCGCTATCCGGACAGCGCTCGCAGCGGATGAGCTGTGCCTTGAAACCGCGCAGCTGAGCGGCTAAGCGCCGGTCGGCACCACGGCGCGTCATCGCCTCGGTGAGCACCAGGCAGACGCGTGTCGGACGTTCCATCAGGATCGGGATCAGGTTCTGCAGCACTTGATCGGAGACCAGCACCACCTGGGTACTCATGCGCCGGCCTCCTGATCCTGGTTCCGATTCTCAGCGGCCCGGTCGTCGCTGTGCGGACCAACCGCCTCAGCGATGGACCCGAAGCGAATCGCCTCGGGCTCGATGCGCAGCCCATAGCGGGTGTGGGGACGGCGGCCTTCGGCCTGGATCAGGTAAGGCCTGGCCAGTGGCGCGCCGAGTGCCTTGGTCAGCGCCTGGTTGGCGCGGGAGCGGCGCTGGTCGAAGTCCTCGGCGCTGATGCCGTCGGCGAGCGCGGCCTCGGCGCGTTCGACGTCGCCGGAATGCGCGCCGACGATACGCCGGTATTCGTGGAGGTACTGCGCCGCGAGGCCGTCGCTGTTCCAACGCGCGGCCTGCAGCCCCTGTTGCCGACGCCGCGCCATCAGGGCATAGAAGGCCAGTGGCGCGGGCTTGAGGCGGAGGGTCTCGCCGGCGGCCTGCAGGCAGCGCTGTTCGAGGTCGATCAGCAACTGTGGCGGCTCGAGCGCGCGCTGGGCGGCGGCGATGCTGTCGCCAAAGCTGGCTCGACCCTCCAGCAGTCGCGTCGGTAAGCCCTCGCGTAGGCGCACGAAGGGCACCTCAGCGAGGGTGACGCGGGCGTCGCGGGTATCGGCGAGGCGCTTGTCCTGGGTCTCGATGACGCGCGAATAGGGGGTCGGGTAGAAGAAGTTCCAGCTCTGCTCGAAGGGCGCGGCGACCAGCACATGGCTGAGACGATCCTGGGCGCGACCAAACAGCGACAGCGCATAGCCGGCGTAGTAGCCCATGGTCTTGCGCCCGCCGGCCAGGGAGACGTGCAGGGCGCAGTCGGGGTCGGCGGTGAGGTCGCGGACCCGCTCGATCAGTTGATCGGCCACACAGGCGTTGTCTTCAAGCTCACGGATATCGTCAAGCACGCGGCCGTCGGCGTCGGTGATGAGCTGGATCTGGGCGGCGCCGAAGGTGATCGGCGGTAGTTGGTAGTCGCGGCACAGGCGGGCGAACCAGCCGGGGTCCTCGGAGAGCAGGCTCAGGCGCGCGCGCTCGGCGCCTTCGACGGTGGTGAGGATCTGGATCTCGGTCGGCACGAAGGGCGGATCGGTGGCCACCGCGAGCGCATAGAGCGTCTCAGTAAGGATCTGCGGCGAGAGTCCGGAGACAGCGAGCAAGACACGCCGTGGATAGTCATGCGGGGCGCGTCTGGGTGGCTCCTGATCGGCATCCGGCAGGGGGCCGTGCTCGTGTTCTGCCATGCGTTCGAGTTCCTTAACTGCGGGTGATCCGTCATCCGTCTGGCGTGACGCAAAGGTTACCCCAGGATGACGACGACTGTCAGTGTTGGTGT
>NZ_JBKHDN010000107.1:0-9205 GCF_046541315.1 Halochromatium sp.
GAGGTCTTCTCGTCCTCGAGGTCGGCCTTTTCTTCCTCAAGGGAGGTCTTCTCGTCCTCAAGTTCTGCCTGTTCTTCTTCGAGCGAGGCCTTTTCCTCCTCAAGCCGGTCTAGGCGTTCGCTGGTGGCGCTGGTGTTGTCCTCGTCGCTCGCGGTGGGCGCGGCTTCATCGGCGAAGAGGGGCGCGGTCCCGCACAACAGCGCGCAGGTGCTCAGCGTTGGCCAGAGGCCGGCAAGGCGGGGCTGCCGGTGAGGCCGCCCGTTACGATTCGTCTGAACGTTTGCAGTGGGGGTCGACATGGCAATCTACTCCTACGGTAATGGTCGCAATGAGCGGGTTTTGACGCGGTGAAGATGGGTTTAAGCGATTGACAGAACTCGTCTTAGCAGCCAGTCGGCAGTCCGGCGAGGGCCATGGCCATCTCGCCTTCGTCGTAGCTCAGATCATTGAGCTTGCCTTCCTTGTAGTCCATGTACGCCTGCATGTCGAAGTGGCCATGGCCGCAGAGGTTGAACAGAATCGCCTTGGATTCGCCCGATTCGCGGCATTTCTCGGCCTCGTGGATGGCGGCGCGCACGGCGTGGTTGGCCTCCGGTGCCGGTAGGATACCCTCGGCCTTGGCGAAGCGGATGCCGGCGTCGAAGCATTCGAGCTGGTGGTAGGAGCGCGGTTTGAGTAGGCCGAGCTGGGCGAGATGGCTGATCTGCGGCGCCATGCCATGATAGCGCAGGCCGCCGGCATGGAAGCCCGGCGGCACGAAGCCGGAGCCGAGCGTGTACATCTTCACCAACGGCGTCAGCTTGGCGGTATCGCCATAGTCGTAGGCGAAGCGGCCCTTGGTCAGGGTCGGGCAGGCCGAAGGCTCGACGGCGATGAACTCGGTCTTGAGATCGTCGCGCAGCGCCTGATGCAGGAACGGGAAGGCGAGGCCGGCGAAATTGCTGCCGCCGCCGGTGCAGCCGATGACCAAGTCCGGGTAATCGTCGGCCATCTGCATCTGCTCGATCGCCTCCAAGCCGGTGACGGTTTGGTGCAGCAGCACATGGTTGAGCACCGAGCCGAGCGCATAGCGGGTGTCGTCGCGCTGCACCGCAAGCTCGACTGCCTCGCTGATGGCGATACCCAGACTCCCGGTACTGTCCGGATGCTCGGCGAGAATGGCGCGCCCGGATTCGGTGCGCGCGCTCGGGCTGGCGATGCATTCGGCGCCGAGGGTTTCCATATAGGCGCGCCGATAGGGCTTGTGATCGAAGCTGACCCGGACCATGAAGACGACGATCTCGAGGTCGAAGAAGGTGCCGGCGAGCGCCAGCGACGAGCCCCATTGGCCGGCACCGGTCTCGGTGGTGATGCGTTTGACGCCCTCGGCCTTGTTGTAGAAGGCCTGGGCGATGGCGGTATTCGGTTTGTGCGAGCCGGCTGGGCTGACACCTTCGTATTTGTAGTAGATGCGCGCCGGGGTATCCAGCGCTGTTTCCAAGCGACGGGCGCGGAACAGCGGTGCCGGGCGCCACTGGCGGTAGACCTCGCGCACCGGCTGCGGGATCTCGATCTCGCGCTCGGTGCTCATCTCCTGCTCGATCACGGCGCGCGGGAAGATCGGCGCGAGATCGTCCGGCGTGATCGGTTGTTTCGTCCCTGGGTGGAGCACCGGCGCCATCGGCTCGGGTAGGTCGGCGTTGATGTTGTACCAGAACTTGGGCAGGTGCTCTTCGTCGAGCAGGTACTTGACGCTATCGCTCATGATCGTTCTTCGGTTTCTCCAGGGGGTTGATGCAATCTGTCGTGCGCGAGCCAGCGGTTCGTCGAGTGTGACCGCAACCGGTCTCGGGTCGTTTTGGCGTGGAGGAGAGCCCGCCTAAAGCGTCGGCAAGTGTGCCAGGTTCTTGCTGCCGGCTGAAGGGCCTTGGCGCATTCAACCGGGCGGACGACGGCGCGCGCCCCGGGCGGTTCGCCGCTGACGTGGCCGCATGGGCTTGTCGACGCCGGCGTGGGTGGTGCGCGCTGCGTGCGTTGCGGCTGGTGGGCGCGGCGCGGCGGCGGCCGGCTGCGCGCTCGGCACCAGATGACGCTTGCCGTTGCCGATCAGATCGGCGCGGCCCATGCGCCGCAGCGCCGCGCGCAACAGCGGCCAGTTGCTCGGGTCGTGCCAGCGCAGGAAGGCCTTGTGCAGCCGGCGCTGGCGCTGGCCGCGCACCACGCTGACGCGCTCGGCACCCGCCCGCACCGGGCGCAATGGGTTCCAACCGCTGTGGTACATCGCGGTGGCCAGCGCCATCGGCGTCGGCAGGAAGCCCTGCACCTGATCGGGGCGGAAGCGGTTGCGCTTGAGCCAGAGCGCGAGGTTGAGCATGTCCTGATCGCTGGTGCCGGGGTGGGCGGCGATGAAATAGGGGATCAGGTACTGCTCCTTGCCGGCCTCGCGCGAGAACTGCTCGAAGAGCTGGCGAAAGCGCTCGAAGCTGTCGATGCTGGGCTTGAGCATCTTGTCGAGCGGGCCGGGCTCGGTGTGCTCGGGGGCGATCTTCAGGTAGCCGCCGACATGGTGCGTGACCAGCTCGCGCACATAGGCGGGCGAGTGCACGGCCAGGTCGTAGCGCAGCCCGGAAGCGATGAGCACCCGCTTGACCCCGGGCACCGCGCGCGCCTTGCGGTAGAGCTGGATCAGCGCCGAATGGTCGGTCGACAGGTTCTTGCAGACCTCGGGGGAGACGCAGGACAGCCGGCGGCAGGCGGACTCGATGACCGGATCGCGGCAGGCGAGCCGGTACATGTTCGCGCTCGGCCCGCCGAGGTCGGAGATGGTGCCGGTGAAGCCCGGCGTGCGGTCGCGAATATCGGCGATCTCGGCGAGCACCGAGCGTTCCGAGCGGCTCTGGATGATGCGCCCCTCGTGCTCGGTGATCGAGCAGAAGCTGCAACCGCCGAAACAGCCGCGCATGATGGTCACCGAGAAACGAATCATCTCCCAGGCCGGGATGCGCGCGTCGCCATAGGACGAATGCGGCCGGCGCGCGAACGGTAGCTCGTAGATCCGGTCCATCTCGGCGGTGGTCAGGGGGATCGGCGGCGGGTTCAGCCAGAGATCGCGCTCGCCGTGGGCCTGGACCAACGCGCGGGCATTGCCGGGATTGGTTTCCAGATGCAACAGCCGCGCGGCCTGGGCGTACAGCATCGGATCGGCGCGGACCTGCTCGAACGCGGGCAGGCGCAGGACCGTGCGAGCGCGTTCTAGGGGGCGTCGCGCGGGTTCCGCATCCGGCACGCTGGCGTCGATCTCGCTCCAGCCTGCGGGCCGCTCGCCGCGACGGGTCACAAATGCGGTGCCCCGCACATCGCGGATCTGTTGGATCGGCTCGCCGCGAGCGAGACGGTGCGCGATCTCGCAGATGGCGCGCTCGGCGTTGCCGTAGAGCAGCAGATCGGCCTTGCTGTCGATCAGCACCGAGCGGCGCACCCTGTCCGACCAATAATCGTAGTGCGCGAGCCGGCGCAGGCTGGCCTCGATGCCGCCGAGCAGGATCGGAACGTCCTTGTAGGCCTCGCGGGCGCGCTGGGCATAGACCAGCACCGAGCGGTCCGGCCGCCGCCCGCCGGTGGCATCCGGCGAGTAGGCATCGTCGGAGCGCGGACAACAATCCGCCGTGTAGCGGTTGACCATCGAATCCATGTTGCCGGCACCAATGCCGAAGCACAGCGCCGGCGGCCCGAGCACGGTGAACGCCTCCGCCGAGGTCCAGTCCGGCTGCGCGATGAGGCCAACGCGAAAGCCCTGCGCCTCCAGCAGCCGTCCCATCAAGGCCATGCCGAACGAGGCATGATCGACATAGGCATCGCCGGTGACGATGACGATGTCGCAGCGATCCCAGCCGAGCAGATCCATCTCCTCGCGCGACATCGGCAGCTCGGACGCGGTGCCGAGCTTATGCGCCCAGTGCTTGCGGTAGCCGAAGAGGTCGGGGGCGGTGTCCATGCCTGATCCGCCTTAGGACGCGTCGTGCGTTGGACGCGAATGTTGCAGGAGCGGCGGATCATGCCTGATGTTGCGTTCCCCGCTGCGCGCCTCCGCCGCGCTGCCGGCACCGCGAACGCCATCGATCAGAGCGCGGAGATCGGCGACGATCTGCTTCAGTTGGTTGGCCTGATTGGCCAACTCCTCGCTGGCCGCCGACGACTCCTCGGCATTCGAGGCGCTGATCTGCGTCACCTTGTCCATCTGCGAGACCGCGAGATTGATCTGTTCGACGCCCCGCGCCTGCTCGTCGCTGGCTGTTGCCACCTCGCCCATCAACTGGGTGACCCTGGTGCTGGCGTTCACGGTCTCCTCGAACAAGGCGACCATCTCCTCGGCGACCGCCTTGCCGAGGTATGTCTCCAGCTCGGCGGTGATGTCCTTGATGCGCGCGGCGTTATCCTTCGCCGACTTCATCAGTTCGTTGGTGTTCTTGACCTCCTCGGCGCTGCGTTGAGCGAGCTTGCGCACCTCGTCGGCGACCACGGCAAAGCCCTTGCCTTGCTCGCCGGCGCGCGCGGCCTCGACCGCGGCATTGAGCGCCAGCAGATTGGTCTGGAAGGCAATGCCGTCGATGGTGTTGACCACCGTGGCGGTGCTATTGGTGCTCTCCTCGATCGCCCGGATCGCGGTATGCAGACGGTCTAGCCGTGCGCGCATCTCGTCGGCGGTGGCGCGGGCGGTCTTGACGCCCTGCTCGGCCTTGTCGTTGGCCGTGCGGCTGAGAGTATCGGCCGCGCGCGCATGTTCGGCGTTCTGACGCGCGCCGGCGGCCATCTCCTCGACACTGGAACTGGTTTCCTCCAGGCTGCTGGCCTGTTCGCCGGCGCCCTCGGCCATCTGCTGACTGCCGATGTTGACCTGGCCGCTGACGGTCGCGACCTGCTCGCTGCCGTCTTCGAGGCCTTTGACGACGCGATTGATCGGGCCGACGATGGCGCGGGTGATCAGTAACGCCAGCGCGATGCCGACGGCGAGGGCGATCAGCAGGCCAATGCCGACCACCAGACTGCTGAGGGTCAGGGTGCGCTGGGTATCATCGGCGATCCGTTGCGTGTGTTCCAGGCCGGTATCCGCCGTGACCTTGCATGCCGCGATCAGTTGTCTCCCGGCATCCGTGCGTTCCAGCGCCAGTTGGTCCAGGGTCTTGCGATTGTCACCCAATCGTTCCATCGCCGCCTGATAACCGCTCGCCGCGTTGCGGGTCGCTTCGATCTGCTCCAGCAGGGCGGTCTCGCGCGTGCTTTCTGCGAGCGTGGTCAGTCGCTCCTGGAGCGTCGGCAGCTGGGTCTCGAGCGCCTCTTCGATATAGCCGAGATCATTGAGCGCCTGGGCCTTGAAGGCGTTGATCCGGGTCTCGTTGCCAAGGGTAACGATCTGGTTGGCCAGGGCGATCGCGCGCTGGCGGTTGGTCATGTCGGCCGCCAAGGCCTCGATTTGAGTCTCCAGGAAGGTCTTGGAGGCCTCGATGAAATGGCGCTCTGCACGGTCCATGGCGGTGCGTAGTTGGTCGAGGAGCTGTTCGCTGGCGGCGAAATCCTTGTCGGCCTCATTGCCATGGGCGCGGATGGCGGCCCGATAATCGGCGGCGCTGTCTTCGATGGTATCGAGCTGCGCCGTCTCCTCTTGGCGGCGCGTGATCGGTCGGATCGCCTCGATCTCGGCGGCGATGGCCGTCAGCTGTTCAATCGCCTCTTGCCGCAGGGAGGCTCGCTCCATGGCCTGGGCCTGGACGTTGACCACGCGCGCGCGGCTACCGAACTCAACGATGCGGGTGACGGCCTGGACTTTGGTCAGTCGCTCCTCGAGCGCCTGCTCGAAGAGCGCGTTTTGTCGCTCAAGGAACGCGTTCGCCGCTTGCATGTAGGCCGCGGCGTTATCGTCGAGTTGCTCGCGGTTGGCCTCGAGCCGTTGCGTCTGTTGGCGGGTCCGTTCCATCAGCTCGAAGTAGGTGTCGCGCGCCTGTTCGGCGTTGGCGATCTGGTCGCCCAAGGTGGAGAGATGCGAGGCGTTGGTTTCGAGCGCCTTGGCATCGGTCAGCGCCTCGTCGAGTAACGCCGCTTCGGCTTCGGCATCCTGCCAATAATGGTCGGCCCCGGTCAGGCCATACCCGCGCATGGCGTACATGAGGTTGGTGGCGGCGCCACGCAGACGGGTGGCGATCTCGACTTCGGGCACATATTCTTCCGCCAGCATCACCGACTTGTTCATGACGGTGAGCATATTGACGGTGGCGATGCCGCCGAGGATCGCGGTAATCGCGATCAATGCCGCAAACCCTAGAATGATCTTGCTGCCGAGCTTCAGGTCTTGAAACATGTTGAATAAATCCTTGAGTCAAAACGGTTGATTTGGGTTTCCAAGCGGCGACGGGGGGACTCGCGCATCCTGACGATGCGGGTACTGGCCAACGCATGACGTATGCTACAGCATGCGAATGATAATGCGTCCAACGGGGTCAGTGGGGCCAAAGCCATTGGCGGCCGTTGGCTTTCCGATTCGGCATTCGTATCAAGGCTCCGCGCGCGGGGTCCGTCTGCTATCCTGCCATCCGGCTTAACGAGGTGTCTCCCATGGCCCCGCTGTATGTCTTGCTGGCGCTTGCAGGCTGGCTCTTGCTGATGCTGATCGGGTCGTTGCTAGACGGGCGTGGAGCGCGTTTGCGTGGGGCGCCCTTCGAACGGCGGCCACTGTTGTCGGCTGATGAGCGGCGCTGCCATCGCCTGATCCAACAGACGCTAGGCGAGGACTATCCTGTCTTTCCCAGGGTTGCGGCCAGTGCGCTGTTACGACCACTGCCCCGGATCGGGCGCCGGCAGCGGCGCCTTGCGCTCGCCCATTTGCGTGCAGGTTGGGCGGATCTCCTGATCTGCTCGGCTGCGGATGCCTATCCCCTGGTTGTCGTCCGACTGGTGCGCGAGACCGAGAGGCGAGCGCAACGGCGGAGTGCGACGCGGATGCGGGCGGCTTTCGCTGCGGCAGGAATGCCGGTGCTCGAACTCAACCTGAACGACCTGCCCACGCCCGCTCGCCTTGCGACCCTGATCCAGGAGGCCTTGGCGATGAACGACCCGGAGTGGGTTCCGGCTCGGCGCGCGCGCCAAGAGCCGACCCTTCGCCGCGCCGATGACGACGAGGACGATGAGGACGAGGCCGCGTTCCTCTCGCAACTCACCGCGGCGATGCGCGACCCGGAGGTTCCGTCCGATTAGCGCTGATTGAGCGGACCGCTCGGGTCGAGCCAGAGGCGGCCATCGGCCAGTTCGACGCGATAGGTGCGAATGGGCGTGTCGGCTGGCTCATCCGCGGGCTGGCCGGTCTCCAGGTCGAAGCGACTGCCATGCAATGAGCATTTGATGCGCGCGCCATCCAGACAGCCGTAGGAGAGCGGATAGTCCTCATGGCTGCAATTGTCTTCGACCGCGTAGTAGCGCTCATCGACGCGGGCGATGAGATAGGGCGTGCGATCGACCTCGACGCGAATGAATTTGCCCGGCGCGATGGCGTCGGCCTGGGCGACTTCGATGAAAGGCGATTCCATGCGAACCCCCCGTTTCAGCGCAAACGCCGGGCCGCAGCACCGGAGTCGAGCACGGCGCGGATGCGATCGGCGCCAGCGGCGATGGTCTGCTCGCGACCGAGATGCCAGAGGATCAGGGCACCCGAGAACACCAGGCTGTCGTAGCTCGGGCCGCGCTGGCCCTCCAGGGCCGCCATTCCGGCCTGGGCTGCGGCTTGGGCGGTGGCGGCGACATCGACGGCGACAGCGATATCGTCGCTCGGCCGGCTCACGGTGGGCAGATCCTCCGGCAAGGGCACGGCGCGCACGTTTTGCTCGATGCCAATCTCGGCCGGGTCGATCTCGAACGACTGCTCCTCGCCCAGGTGCTGATAGTTGAAGCAAACCCCCGGTTGGCGCAGCGAGGGGACGATGCCGCCCTCGACTCCGCGCACCAACAAGGCGGAGTCGAAGCCGGCATGGCGCGCGAGCAAGGCGTAGATGCGCGGGTAGGGCTTGTGGACATAGCCGGTGACCAGATGGGTCTTGTGGCGGCCGTGGATCGGCCGCGCCATGACCTCGACCGTGGTGATCGCCTGGCGTTTGACGATGGTGCCGCGCAGTGGCACCAGAGCGTGCAGCTTGGGCGCGAAGGCGCGTTGATCGATGTAGCTCCAGCCGATCGCCGGGTCGGAGACGCGGGCGGCGGCCTCGGCCGGACTCGGATTGACGGCGATGCCAGCGGCCTGCAGCACATGCCGATGGGTGACGCCGAACTTGGGCCCGACCGCGTCGACCCCGTGCGCGACCGCCGGCACCCCGCACTCAGCGAGGATCGGCGCGAGGAAGGGCGAGGCCGGCAGGCAGCGGTTGTAGCCATCGTAGGGATCGGCGAGATCGACCACCTCGTCGACCTCGGCGACCGCATGCTGGGTCGCATCGCGCACCGCATCGAGGATACCGCGCTGCTCGTCATCGGTTTCGCGCTTCATGCGCAGCGCGATCAGGAAGAGACCGGCCTGCACCGGATCGACCGCGTCGTCGAGGATGGCGTTCATGCCGAGGCGCGCCTCCTCCATCGAGATGTCCTTCGACAACTCCGGACCGGTGGCAATGCGTTGCAGGATCGAGCGCATCGTGCGTTGGGTATCGTTCATGGCTGAAGACATCTCGTGGAGGCTGGGAGGAAACAGGGAAGAAACGGGGAGGAACCGGCCATCGAGACCGGGCGGAGGCCGCGTCGGTTTGTTGCCGATCGCGCGCACCCCGCAAGCTCGGGTTCGTTGGCGCGGGCTTCAAGGCGGGTGCCCGTGGATTGAGCGGGCACGCTGCCTGTTGCATGCTTCTGCACTCATTGCCTTTGGGACTCTTTGCTGGCGTTGGGTCTGGAACGGGCGCTTTCCGCGCGTGGCCATGATCTCAATCGCGCCAGCGTTTCGACAAGTCGGCATAGGCATCGATGCGCCGATCGCGCAGGAAGGGCCAGATGCGCCGTACCTGCTCGCTGCGCCGCAGGTCGATCTCGGCGATGAGCAGCTGTTCCGCGTCTGCCGGGGCGCGTGCCAAGACCTCGCCTTGCGGGCCGCAGATGAAGGAGTTGCCCCAGAACTGGATGCCGGCTGCGGGGGAACTGACAGGCGGGCCGGCTGGGGTCTCGGCAGGCGAGCTGACCGGCAGGCTGGCGGCGGAGCTGG
>NZ_JBKHDN010000108.1:0-9104 GCF_046541315.1 Halochromatium sp.
TCAGGCACTGGGTCAGGCGCCAACCCGGCCGGCAGAGGGTCGTCGAGGGCCGTGGTGATGCGTGCGATTTGGCGTTGGCGTTCCCGGGCCCGCAGTCCGAGGTGGGTCGCCAGACAGCGTAGGATCGGGCTCGCGGGCTCGGCGCCGAGCGCCAGCCGCGCATCGATGAGCCCCCGCGGTTCGCAGCCCGGTTGGCTGAGATCGAGCAGGCGGTGCCCGCTGATCGGGAATCGGGTCAGCAGCAGATTGCCATAGTGATGCGGTCCGCGCCGCATGGTATGTCCAAGCAGCGCGCGATAGCCGTGCTCGGACAGACGCCGCAGCAGGAGGAGCGGCTCGGAGCGCGCCGGGGTTTCGACCTCTTGCAGCGCCACGATGTCGGCGTCGAGCGCGGCGATGGTCTCGGCGATGCGAAGCGGATCGCAGCGCCGGTCGCCACCGACGGCACGATGGATGTTGTAGGTCGTGACGACGATCCGCACGCTCGCAGCCGTGCGCGCGCGGTGCGGGAGCGGGTCGAGCGCGCGCGGGGCGGGCCCTGCGGCGTCAGCACCGTCAGCCATTGGCGCGCACCAGCCAGCGGCCGAGCCAGACGAGCCCAATGAGCGACAAGACGCCGGCGACGATCAGTGCCAGCGAGCGCATATCGGCGCGGCCGAAGAGGGTCAGCACGCCTTCGGCGAACGCTGCCATCGCAATCACGCCCGGCGCCATGCCGAGCGCCGTGCCGATCACATAGTCGCGGAAACGCACCCGCATGGCGCCAGCGATCAGGTTGAGCACCGCGAAGGGGGCGACGGGAACGATGCGCAAGGTCGTCACCGCCAGGATCCCGCGGTGGGTCAGGCGGCGGCGCAGATCGGCGAGCCGCCCGCCCAGGCTGGCCTCGACCGCGCGGGCGCCGGTATAACGCCCGATGCCGTAGCCAGCGATCGCCGACAGGATCGAGCTGCCGAGCGCGACCAGCGCGCCGCTGACGGGTTCGAACACCAGCATCGTCACCAGGATCAACAGCGTGACCGGGATCGCCGCCAGGCTCGCCAGCACGAACAAGGCCGTGGCGACCGGCACGCCCCAGAGCGAGTCGCTCAGCGCGCGCGCCGATTCGGCCATGACTTCTGGTTGCAGCCAGTCGCCGACCGCTGTCCAGCGCCAGATTGCCGCGAGCACGACGAACAGCAACAGTGTGCCGATACCGATGTAGGTCCGCCAGCGCGCGTGCGGCTTGTGTTCCTTGCCCACCACCACCTCGCTGAGCAGATCGGCGGACAGCGGCCGGTCCGGATCGATCAGCCGCTCATCAGGGAGCTGGCGGTCCCATTCGGGATCGAGTTCGTCGGCGAGGGGCTCGAGGCTGCGCTCGGGTCTGGTCCCGGCCACGTCCGCATTGGCCACGCGTTCCCTGAGCTGGGCGATCGCCCGCCCGGCGGTCCCCGTCTCGGCCTCGAGGCTGGCGATCGTGTGCGGCTCGACCGCCTGGAACATCGCCATCAGGCGCTGACGCAGGCGCCGGATCGCCGCGCCAACGGCATCGCTGTCGGCGACCAGGCAGAGGTCGCATTCGCTGTCGAGACCCATCGAACGGTTGCTCAGATTGGACGAGCCAAGGCGCAGAATCCGGTCATCGGCGATCATCAGCTTGGCATGGACCATCAGGCTGGCGTCGCCAAGCCCCGCGACCGCGGGGTAGAACACCTGCAGGCGCTGGTGCCGGTCCGCTTGGCGCAGATCCTTGAGCAGTCGGGTTCGGATCAGATCCATGGTGTGCTGCTCCAGCCAATGGCCGGTCTCGCGCGGCACGATCAGGATGATCTCGGGGCCCTGCGGTCGTTCGAGGGACTGCCGCAGGGCCTCGGCGATGCGGCGCGAGGTCAGGTATTGGTTCTCGATGTAGAGCAGTTCCTGCGCGCAGCCGATCATGTCCAAATAGAGCTGTTCCGACTCCCGGACCTCGGGCTGTCCATCGAAGCGGGGCAGGGTGCGCGCGATGCCGATCGGGACATCCCGCAGCATGGGGTCCATCCCCGCTGGCCAGGGATCGGTGGCGCGCCGCTGATCGCCTGCCGGCGCGCCGGCCTGCCGCAGCTCGCTCGGCCGAGCGCCGCCGGCGCGCTGCCAGCGATAGGCGAACAGCTCGGCCAGCGCGACCGCCGCGTCGCCGTCGACGAGCATCTGCAGGTCGTGGTAGGGCGGATAGGGGTCGCCATCGGGATCGCGCCGGCGGGGCTCCTCGGCACGGTGCGCGTTGGTGTCCCAGCGCCACTTGCTAATGTCGGAGCCGCCGCAGTAGGCGATGGTGCGATCGATCACGACCAGTTTCTGGTGTTGGCTCGCCATCAGCGGATGGTGCCCGTCCTTGATGAAATGCAGTCGCGGATGGCGCCCGTTGGCATCCTTGCTCCAGGGCGCCTCGCCGAAGAATAGCGGCTCGCGCTCGAGCAGGTAGATCGGCGCGTAGTCCCAAAGCAGGATGAAGACCTCGAGTTCGGGGCGGGTTTCGAGCAGCCGCATGAGCAGGTCGCCGAGCGCGGTCGGCCAGCCGTCGCGCGGGTCCGGCCGGACCAGCTCGACCCGGCTATGGATGTCCCAAGCCGCGATCGCGATCGACCGCCGGGCCGCCAGCAGGCTCGCGCGCAGCATCGCGAAATAGCATTCGCCATCGACACAGATGCCGAGGCGGCGGGCGGTTTCAATGCGCCAGCAGTTTCGGCCCGGTTGGAGTGCGAAGGTCTCCCCGCTGGCGCGGGACTCTGTTGTCTGATGCCGCATCGGACATGATCCCAGGGTGTGAACGTCGCCAATGGATGCTTCGGGCGCTGCTCTATCCGTCTCCATTCAGAATCTCATCGATCTGTTCCCGGCTCAAGGTTTCCGTGTCGAGCAGGCGCTTGGCCAAGCGCTCGAGGCGATCGCGGTGGTCCTCGACGAGCTGGCGTGCCTGCTGCTCGATTGTCTCGATCAGGGTCTTGATCTCGGCGTCGATGCGCTGCGCCGTGGCGTCGCTGAACTTGCGCGTTTGGCCCATGGCCAGCGCCGGCGCCTCCTGATCGTCCGGGTACTTGAGGGCCACCGGCCCGAGCGTCTCGCTCATGCCCCAGCGGCCGACCATGCGCCGCGCGAGTTCGGTGGCCTGCTCGAGATCGGCCTCGGCGCCGGTGGTGACCTCCTCGAAGATCGTCTGCTCGGCGATGCGTCCGCCCAACATCACCCCAATGCGATCGCGTAGGTAACTCTGGCGATAGGTATGGCGTGCCTCGGGCGGGACCTGCTCGGTCGCGCCGAGGGCGCGTCCGCGCGGAATGATGGTGACCTTGTCGAGCGGGTCGGCATGCGGCAGCAGCCAGGCCAGCAGGGCATGGCCCGACTCATGGTAGGCGACCAGCTCGCGCTCCTCGTCACCGATGCTCTGCTCACGCTCGGCGCCGAGCACCAGCTTGTCGCGCGCCTGCGAGAACCGGGCCATGTCGACCGCGTCTTTGCCGGCGCGGCCGGCGAGGAGCGCGGCCTCGTTGACCAGGTTCTCGAGATCGGCGCCGGAGAAGCCGACCGTGCGTTCGGCCACGCGCCGCAGATCGACATCCGCGCCCAAGACGATCTTGCCCGCGTGGATCTTGAGGATCGCGTGGCGGGCGTCGCGGTCGGGTAACTCCAGGTAGACCTTGCGGTCGAATCGCCCCGGGCGCAGCAGGGCGTTATCGAGCACATCGGGCCGATTGGTGGCGGCGAGTACGACGACATCCTCGTGGGGCGCAAAACCATCCATCTCGTTGAGGATCTGATTCAGCGTCTGTTCGCGCTCGTCGTTGCCGCCACCGCCGCTGGCCATGCCGGCACCGCGGGCGCGGCCGATGGCGTCGATCTCATCGATGAACAGCACGCAGGGACTCTGTTTCTTCGCATCGTTGAACAGATCGCGCACGCGCGAGGCGCCGACGCCGACGAACATCTCGACGAACTCCGAGCCGCTGGTGTTGAAGAAGGGGACGCCCGCTTCGCCAGCCACGGCGCGCGCGAGCAGGGTCTTGCCGGTGCCTGGCGGTCCGACCAGCAGGACGCCCTTGGGAAGTTTGGCTCCCAGCGCGCGAAAGCGCCGGGGCTCGGCGAGATGGTCGATGATCTCGTGCAGGTCGGCCTTGGCGTTCTCGAGCCCGGCGACCTCCTCGAGACTGGTGTCGACCTCCTCGGACTGGACGCGCTTGGCCTTGGATTTGCCGATCCCGAAGAGGCCGCCGCCCTGACCATCGCCGGCGCCGCCCATCATGCGTCGCTGCATGCGGTTGCTGAGGTAGAGGAACAGGCCGAGGATCAGCAGCCACGGCAGCAAGGTGATCAGCATACGGCCGAGGATGCCGGGCTCGGTCGGCTCGGCATCGATCTCGACCTCATGCTGTTCGAGCAGGTCCAGGAGTCCCGGGTCTTGCGCTTGCGGCAGTGTGCTGATGAAACGCCGGTCCCGCTGCTCGTTCTCGGCGCCGTCGGTGTCCGTTTTGGCTTCTTCGCTATCGGTCCCCGCATCGGCTCCAGCATCGGCCCCAGAATCGGCTCCAGCTTTGGTGTCGCTCTCGGAACCGGTATCCGCTTCAGCCGTGCTGGCGTCGAACCGCCCGCTCACCTGCTCGCCCTTGAAGGTGATCTGCGCGACGCGACCCTCGCGCACGGCCTGTTTCAGCTCCGTATAGGACAGTTCTTGCGGTACCGGAGAGCGCAACAGGCTCAGCCCCGTGGACAGCGCGAAGATCGCGATCAGCGCGTAGACCGCATTCTGCCAAGGTGGCCCGCCACCAGCGGCACTCGGGCCGGGCGCGGCGGACCGCTTGGAAGGCGGGCGCCGCGCCTTCGGCCGGTCGCTGGCTCCGCGCTTGGTTTCAGCGCGCTTGGCTTCGGATTGTTGTTCAACGCTAGACATCGACTCTCCTGGGCGGTTGTTGTCGGCGGTTCCGGGTCGCGCTTGGCGGTTCCTCCGGGGTCGCTCTTTCGGATCGGATTGCCCCTCCGCTGGTAAGCAGGAATCGCGCCGGGCGCCTGGAGTCTCGATTGCGCCGACGCCGATGCGCCGAGGCCGGGTTGGCCGCTTGCCGATAGCGGTTCAAATGCCGCATCCCTGGGGGCTATGCCCCAGCCCACGCGGCCGCGCCCGGGCCATCGCCCCCTCATTGCGGACTGCTCGCCGGGGTTTCTCTGGGCTGGCCCGATTTCTGCTGTCCTATCGGGATACGCACGACAGGGCCACGCCATACCACAGCGGCGCGGCGGCCCCTGTGCGCGCCGCGCCAGCGCCGACGAAGCGCCGACGAACGGCCAAGCGCTGGCGCATTGGCCCACTGACCCCGGAGGCCCCATGTTTCTCAAGCACACATCCACTGGAAAACTGATGCAGGTCGTTGAGCTGCAGGATCTGATGAATCCGTTGCATGAGCAGGTCGCGGTGCGACTGCACTACGGCGAGGAAGCGCAGGATCCCGAAACCGTCGACAAGCAGGCACTGCAGTTCCCGTCCGGCGAAGCCCTGCCGCGCGCATGGACCGATCCGCACTACCGGGACGAGGAGGTCGAGGCAGCACACTATGATCGCGGCGCTTGACGTCGATGTGGCGCGACCGGGCATCAACGGGGACTGAGCCGCATGCGCTGAGCCACCCTCATGCTGAATCGGTCCGGGTTATGCTAGGTTTAGGATGTGCTAGGTTCAGGATGTGCTGAAAGAGTCACCACTCAAGCCACTCGGACCACTCGGGCCGCTAGAGCAAGGCGCCTGCGGATGAGGAGGCTTGCCGCCCCCGGCCGTTGACCTGTTCGAGGAGACGCAACACTGATGACCACGAGGTTTGGTTCCAACACGCAGCAGGGGCAGGTCGCATCCGTCAGGCTCGATCCGCATCACGAACGCCTGGCCGAGTTAGAGCGCCGCTCGCTGCTCGCGGAGCAAGCGCGAGAGCAGGCGCATCGCCTGCGCTCGCCGCTGAGCGTGATCGAACTGGTCTCGGAGACGATGCAGCTCGAACTCGGGGAGGAACGCAGTCGCGCGGAGCGTCTGCAGCGGGTGCTCGATGCGGTCTCGACCCTGTCGATGAATCTGACCCAGATCGTACGCGCGAATCGTTTCGCGGACGGACCCAAGCGCCCGCTCGATGTCGTCAGGGTCGCCGCAGAGGTCGTCTTCGCGTTTGGCGGTCGTCTGGATGCCGGGGCCTCGATGTATCTCGCAGACGCCGAGCGACCGGCCCAGGATGCGGCGGTCGTCCTGACGGAAGAACAGGGCTTTCGGGCGGCCTTGGTGCATCTGTTGCGACTGATCGGTATCGGCAATGCTTGTAACGGGACCTGCACGCAACACCCGCTGCTCAGCGTCGAGCGGGATCGGCCGGCGCAACGGCTGCGGCTGCGTTTGCTGAGCGAAGGCGAGCCAGACCTGCCAATCCCGGCCGAGCGAGCGGATTACCAGCTGATGCTCAAAGCGGTCGAGCGCGTCGTGCGCGAGAGCGACGGTGCACTGGTGCTCGGCCAGGATCACGCGACCCTTGAGCTGCCGTTAGCCCAAACGTGACGCGCGCCCATCGGCCGAAGGTCATCGGTTGTTAGCGGCCGCTCCTGTGGATCCGATGGGCGTCCCTCGCTCGTCCGTCATGGCGCACGAGGGCACCCTGTTCCTCGACGAGATCGCCGAGATGGATCTCGATCTGCAGACCAAGCTGCTCACCGTGCTCGAGGATCGGCGCCGGCGCCGACTCGGCGGCGAACGCCTGATCGAGGTCGACGTGCAGATCATCGTCCGCACCGCGCTCGCGCGGCGGCCGGCGGCGTCAGGTCAGCTCCCCCGAGATCTCGAGCTGGTTGTCGACGGCCCGCACATGGGGCGCGAACCAGCACAGCGATTCGGCGAGCTGTCGTTTCTTGTCGTCGCTCACGGTCCCGCCGAGGGCCGCTTCGCCGAGCCTCACCTCGACATGAATCGGCTGATCCGCAAGATGCGGATGCTCACGCATCAGCGTCGTCACGGCTTCGGCGACGGCTTGGTCAGGACTCTCGTTCAGCGGGTCGTAGCGGATCAGGTTGCGCACGTCACGGCAGGCATGGGTTTCCCAGGCGACGCCTTCAGCCAGTGCCGCGAGCGATCGCTCCGGCACCCATCCACCCAAATGGACCACCCCTGCGTGGGTGATCGCACCGATCCATGGTTGCTCGAGAGCAGGCGGGCGCTCGCCTGAGTCGATGACGCGGACCTCGCTCAGCATTGGCTCGGCGCGCAAGGTATTGCGCAGCTCGGCGGCGAGGGCGTCATCCGACTCCCGGATGGCCGGCTCGAGCGAGACGTCGTCCTCGACCTCCGCTGTCGCCAAGGTCTCGCGCGCGAGCCGAGTGGCTTTGCGGCGCGCGGCGATCGACGGAACCTCGCCAACGACGCGCCACTGGCAGGCTGGCTCGGTCTCCTTGGGGATGAGATGCAGACGGTCGGTCAGTTCGCCGATGTCCGGGTCGTCTCGCCATGCCTTGCGCACGGCGTCGAGCTGTTCACTCTGATGGGTCATAGGGGTTCGCCTCGGTTCGGTTGCAAGCAGCCGTCATGGGTTGACGGTCAATTGAACAAGCACAGCGCATTCCGGAATCCGATGGCGCCTGAGCTGAAGCGGGGTCAGCGTTCAGCCCCCTCCAAGAATCGGTTCCCAAGAACGCTGAATCAGTGCCTTACGCCAGTTCGAGGGAAAAAACCAAGGGGGCTGAACGCTGACGAAGTGGGTAGCGACGAGCCTTGCGGCATGGTCCCAGAGATCGCGCCAGTGCCCAGCGGGGCAAATAGACCGCAGTCGGGTGAAATCACCACACAGCTGCAAACCCTGGAATCGCGGGCGCGGCGGGATCGGCCACTCGCTCGCGACCACTCGGCATCGCCATTGCCCGATCACTTGGCATCGCCTTTGCGTTGGTATCGCCATTGCTTCAGTGCATAGGGAACACGCTAACCTTGCGCTCGCGCTCAGCCGCTATGAGCCGGCCCGGAGATTAGGAGGACGCCGCCTTGCGGCAACGCTCCGGTGCGTCGATGGAGACGGCGTTGGGAAACATGTTCAACCAAGGAATGCGAAGGCTATAGCCGTTGATGTCGACAGCTTCCTCAGGACACTCCTCGCTCACCTGCCGGGCAACGGATTGCAGCCGAGCGGAGTCGAACTTGAAGTAGGGCGGCAAGAAGCCGGCGTCCTCGTTTCTGAAGATCAAGGTGTCCGACGTGCCCGCCTTGACCGTTTCGATCCGATATTGGACGTCGCGGCCATCGCCTGTGGCGCCGGTGATCTGCACCTCCCAGGATTTCGGGCCCCAGCGGAGATAAAGAAAGCCGAGCACAAGCACGACGAAAACGACAAGGCCAATTTTTAAGTTCTGCTTCATAGGGTTTTGCTCCTTGGGGTGCTAATGAACGGGGAACAATCCGCACGATGTCTTCGATCCTTTGCGCAGCAAGGCCTAGGCCAGACTTTCATGCGATCTCTCTGCGAGCAGGCATTGATCGATGGCCATCAATGACTTGCGATGATGAGTCGATGATGCGCGAGGACACGAGCACGAGCGGTTTGAAGCCGGAACGTCGGAGAACCCGGGGATTGGGAAGCGATTGGGAGGCGACCTGGGGCATTTCGACCGCTGTCTGGCCGATAACCACCACCGCCGACTGGATCCCGATCTCAGGAACTTCGACTCGCCGCAGCGCAGGCAGTCGATGTGCAGCGCTTGCGGTGTTATCCAGCCCACTAAAAGGCCAAGGAAGCGTTGCAGCCGGACAACAGGGATGCCATTGCGGCTTGAAGCCGAGCAGCAGGGTCGGAGATGACCGCGATCGACGCAGCGTCGGTCCGATGCCTCAGCGTCGAGAGCGCCGCCAGCGCGAAGGTGAGCGACTCGGCGACCGGTGTTGCCGGACGTGCGAAGATCGAGCAGGAGGCTGCCGATCGCCACGCCGGCAAACCCGACGAACATGAGGCCGAGGATGATCAGCAGATGATCGGCGACAGCAGCAGCGCGATCACGCCGCCGCCGACGCCGCCGAGCCGACCGAGATCAGGCCGATCAGGCCGACGGCGCGAACGGCCGGCGGGCCTTTGTCCGCCGGC
>NZ_JBKHDN010000109.1:0-9099 GCF_046541315.1 Halochromatium sp.
AAATCGCTGAGCCGAACCCCTCGAAAGACTTGATCGAGAAGGTCTCTGGACACTATTCGACGATTTTGGCGGATCCGCCTTGGCAATTCAGCAATCGTACTGGGAAAGTCGCTCCTGAGCATCGGCGCTTGTTAAGATATCCGACAATGGAGCTGAAGGAGATCATGGATTTGCCGGTCTCTCGATTGGCTGCGGCAAAATCGCATTTATATTTATGGGTTCCAAATGCGCTCCTTATGGAGGGTCTTCGGGTCATGGCGGCTTGGGGCTTCACCTACAAAACGAACCTCGTTTGGTATAAGGTCCGCAAGGATGGCGGCCCGGATGGGCGTGGCGTCGGGTTTTATTTTCGCAACGTTACCGAATTGATTCTTTTCGGGGTGCGGGGAAGCATGAGAACGCTGCCGCCGGGTCGGACGCGTGTCAATCTGTTTTCAACGCGTAAACGCGAGCACTCAAGAAAGCCGGACGAGATATATGGCATTATTGAAGAGTGCTCGCCTGGCCCTTATTTGGAACTATTCGCACGCTTTAGTCGAGCCGGATGGTATCAATGGGGAAACGAGGACGTCGAGGAGAATTCCTTGTCTGGAGTCGCCAAACGAAAGGCTCACGCGGAGGGTCAGCTTAGGTTATTCGATTCGCCAAGGGGCTATAAAGCATCATAGCCCTCAGTTTTTTCCAGCTCGGCAAATGAATCAGTCTTGCTCGGACTAGACAACTGTATCCCATTCAGGAGCAACGACGATGGAATACAAGGATTACTACAAGATCCTGGGGGTTTCGCGCGAGGCGAAGCCCGACGAGATCAAGGCGGCCTATCGCAAGTTGGCGCGCAAGTACCATCCGGACGTGAGCAAGGAGCCGGATGCCGAGACCCGTTTCAAGGAGGTCAACGAGGCCCATGAGGTCTTGAGGGACCCGGAGAAGCGGGCGCAATACGATGCGCTCGGCAGCGGTTGGCAGGCGGGCGATGCGTTCCGCGCTCCTCCCGGTGGTGGCGCGCGCGGTCGGAGCGAGGGATTCTCGCGGGAGGAGGCGGAGCAATTCAGCGACTTCTTCTCCAGTATCTTTGGCATGGGCGGTATGGGCGGCGGTCGCACCGGACGCTCCAGCGGTTTTGGGGGCGCCGGTATGCATGCCGATCCATTCGCCGGACGCGGTTCCGATCAGAGCGCGCGCATCCGCATCCCGCTCGAGGAAGCGTACACGGGCGGGACGCGCCAATTGCGGCTCGAGGTGCCGGAGATCGATGCCCAGGGGCGGGCGGTGTCCCGCACCAAGACGCTGAATGTGCGCATCCCGGCCGGCATCACCGAGGGACAGCAGATCCGCTTGGCGGGTCAAGGCGGCGCCGGATTCGGCGGCGGCGCACAGGCAGGCACGGCCGGCGATCTCTTCCTCGAGATCGAATTCGAGCCGCATCCGATCTTTCGCGCCGAGGGCAAGGATATCCATCTGACCTTGCCGATCGCGCCTTGGGAGGCGGCGCGCGGTGGCAGCGTGCCGGTGCCCACGCTTGGCGGCACCCTGAGCCTCAAGATCCCGCCCGGTTCGCAGAGCGGTCAGCGCTTGCGACTCAAGGGGCGCGGCCTGCCCGGCAAGCCCGCCGGCGATGCCTTCGTGCAGCTCGAGATCCGCAACCCGCCCGCCGATAGCGCCGAGGCGCAGGCAGCCTTCGAGGCCATGGCCGAGCACTTCAAGTCCTTCAATCCGCGTGCCACGCTGGGGGTTTGAGCCGATGTCGACGAACATCAGCGCAGTCGAAGGGGTCGTCTTGGATGAGCGCATGCTGGTGACGGTCACCGAGCTGACCGAGGTGTGCGGCCTGAGCCTGGAGCAGGTGCGATCGATGGTCAGCGAGGGGATGCTGCATCCGCGCGGCGCGGCCCCGGAGCAGTGGCGTTTTACCGGCATCGAGGTGCGGCGCACGCGCCGCGCGCTGCGTCTGCAGCGGGATCTGGAGTTGAATCTGGCCGGTGCCGCGCTGGCACTGGATTTGCTCGATGAGGTCGAGTGGTTGCGGCGCCGGGTGCGTTGTCTGGAGCATCAGCTGGGCGCCCTCGACGAGGCCGAGGGGTCGCGCTGAGTGGAGTGCCGGCCGGCCGGCCGCTGGCGGATCGGGTCGGCGCTCCCGCCGCCGCCCCCTGGCGGTAGTTGGTTCGTCACGGGGTTCGTCACGGGGTTCGTCAAGGGATTCCTCAAGGCGCTGGTCGGCGGGGTGATCGCGCTCTTCCTCGGCGGTGCGTCGGTCGAGGCGGCGCAGGGGTTCGCGGCGCCGATGGCCTCGGCCCGGATCGTCGCGCGCTATCCCCATGATGCCGACGCCTTTACCCAAGGCCTGGTGATGGCCGATGGGGTGCTGTACGAGAGCACCGGCGGTTATGGCGAATCGTCGTTGCGCCGCGTCGAACTCGAGACGGGGCGGGTGCTGGAGCGCGTCGACCTGCCCGCGCAGTGGTTCGGCGAGGGCATCACCGACTGGAACGATGAACTGATCCAGCTGACCTGGCGCGCGGGGGTCGGTGTGCGCTACGCGCGGGCCACGTTGACGCCGCGCGCGCGTTTCGCGATCGCGGGCGAGGGCTGGGGGCTGACCCACGATGGCCGGCACTGGATCATGAGCGATGGCAGCGCCGAGTTGCGCTTCCTCGATCCCGTCGATGGCCGTGAGCGAAAGCGCGTGCAGGTGATGGATGGCGATCGGCCGGTGCGGCACCTGAACGAACTCGAATTCATCGCCGGCGAGGTGTGGGCGAATGTCTGGTACCAGGATCATCTGGTGCGTATCGATCCCGCCGACGGCCGGGTGCTGGGTTATGTGGACCTGAGCCACCTGTGGCCGGATGATCAGCGGCGTCGCCATGAGCAAGTGTTGAACGGGATCGCCGTCGATCGCGAGAAGGGGCATCTGCTGGTTACCGGAAAGCGTTGGCCTTGGCTGTTTCGTGTCCAGGTTGCCGACGAGGGGCGTGGCGACTCGGAATAATGCGGGGCGCGCGATGATGCACTAGAATCCGCCCAGGCTGATCGGGATTCTCGCTGTCTTCCGCAAGCCGCTTCGCCCTTAATCGCTCGCTCGATGATCCGGTTACCCCAGCATGTCCGATACCCCAAACGGCTCCGCCAGTGCTTCCGAGCATCCCTTTCCGCTGCTTTCAACCATCGATGACCCCGCCGATCTGCGGCTGCTTCCGAGCAGCGATCTCAAACAGCTCGCCTCGGAGTTGCGGGGTTTCCTGATCGAAAGCGTGTCGCGCACCGGTGGCCATCTCGCCGCCGGACTCGGCGTGGTCGAGCTGAGCATCGGCCTGCATTATGTCTTCGATACGCCCCATGATCGCATCATCTGGGATGTCGGCCATCAGGCCTATCCGCATAAGATCCTGACCGGTCGGCGCGAGCGCATGGCGCGCATGCGCCAGCAGGGCGGGCTGTCGGGTTTCCCGAAGCGCGCCGAGAGTCCTTACGACACCTTCGGCGTCGGCCATTCGAGCACCTCGATCAGCGCCGCGCTCGGCATGGCCATCGCGGCCAAGCAGAAGGGCGAGCAGCGCCAGATCATCGCCGTGATCGGCGACGGCGCGCTGAGCGCCGGCATGGCCTTCGAGGCATTGAATCATGGCGGCCCGCTCGATCCCGATATGCTGATCATCCTCAACGATAACGAGATGTCGATCTCGCCCCCGGTCGGCGCGATTAGCGGCCACCTAGCCCGGCTGCTGTCGGGCGGGATCTATACCCGGATGCGCGAAGGCAGCAAGACCGCGCTGCGCGGGATGCCGCAACTGCGCGAGCTGGTCGGCCGCTGGGAGGAGCATGTCAAGGGCATGGTGATGCCGAGCACGCTGTTCGAGGAGCTGGGCTTCAACTACATCGGTCCGGTCGATGGGCATGACATGGATGCGGTGGTGGCGACCCTGCGCAACATGAAAAGGATGCCGGGGCCACGGCTGCTACACCTGATCACCCAGAAAGGGCGTGGCTATGAGCCGGCCGAGCACGCGCCGACCACCTATCACGGCGTCACCCCCTTCGACCTGAAGACCGGCGCGGTGGCCAAGAAGAGCGGCGGCAAGAGCTACACCCAGATCTTCGGCGACTGGCTCTGTGAGCGCGCCGAGACCGACTCGCGGCTGCTCGCGATCACCCCGGCGATGCGCGAGGGCTCGGGCATGGTGGGCTTCTCGGAGCGTTTCCCGGAGCGTTATTTCGATGTCGGCATCGCCGAACAGCACGCGGTGACGCTGGCCGCCGGCATGGCCTGCGAGGGCATGAAGCCGGTGGTGGCGATCTACTCGACCTTCCTGCAGCGCGGCTACGACCAACTGGTGCACGATGTCTGTCTGCAGGGGCTCGACGTGACCTTCGCGGTCGATCGCGCCGGGCTGGTCGGGGCCGATGGGCCGACCCACGCCGGCGCCTTCGATTACAGCTACACGCGCCCGCTGCCGCATATCGTCATCATGGCACCGGCGGATGAACACGAATGCTGGTGGATGCTGGAGACCGCCTATGCCCATGATGGTCCGGCGCTGGTGCGCTATCCGCGCGGGCGCGGTCCCGGGGTCGCCGTGGACAAGACCGGTGGCGCACTGCTGCCGATCGGCAAGGCCGAGATCCGGCGTGAAGGCAACAACGTGGCGCTGCTCGCCTTCGGCAGTCGCGTCGCCGCCGCCGAGGCGGTGGGCGAGCGCCTGAACGCAACCGTGGTCAATATGCGCTTCGTCAAGCCGCTCGATGATCTGATGATTCTGGAGATGGCCGAGCGCCACCGACTGCTGGTGACGGTGGAGGAGAACGCGGTCGCCGGGGGCGCCGGCTCGGCGGTCTCGGAGTTACTGGCCGAGCAGGGCGTGTTGGTGCGCTGCCTGCATCTCGGCTTGCCGGATCGCTGCCAGGAGCAGGCCAGCCATGATCAGCAACTCGCGGCCTGTGGACTGGATGACGCCGGCATCGAGGAGGCGGTGCGCGCCGAGCTGCGCGATCTCGGGCTGGAGCAGACGCGACTGCAAGGCGCGAGTCTCGGTTGAGACTTGGAAACCCTCTCCATCAACGACTTCCCGATGTGAGCGCGACTGTCCGGCAATGATCGGGAAGGGGACACTGGATAGCGACTTGGACCCGATAGGCCCATGGACCTAACCATCGAACCGATCCCCGCCTTTGAGGACAACTACATCTGGCTGCTGCAGCGGCCGGAGACGGCGTCTTGTGCCGTCGTCGATCCGGGCGAGGCCGCGCCGGTGATCGAGCGCCTGCGGCGCGATGGGCGGCGGCTGGAGGCGATCCTCGTCACCCATCATCATGGCGATCACATCGGCGGTCTGGCGGAGCTGCGCCAATGCTGGCCGCAGGCCGAGGTAGTCGGGCCGCAGGATCGGCGTATTCCGGGGCTGACCCGGGTGGTCGCCGATGGGGATCGCGTTCGGCTGGCGGGTTTTGAGCGCGCACCGGATCGGGCAGGGCTTGGGACTGGACCCGATCGGGTGAGGGCTAAGCGAGCGGAAAACGCGATCGAATTTGAGGTACTAGCGGTGCCCGGGCATACCGCGACGCACATCGCCTACCGGACCGATGACTGCCTGTTCTGCGGCGACACCCTGTTCGCCGCCGGCTGCGGACGGGTCTTCGACGGCACGGTCGAGGATCTGGCGGCCTCGTTGCGGCGGATCGCGGCGCTGCCGGCGCGGACCCGGTGCTACTGCGCCCATGAATACACCCTCGCCAATCTCGGTTTCGCGCGCTGGGTCGAGCCTGAGAGTCCGGCGCTGGCCGCGGCGATCGCCGCCGCCGAGCGCCGCCGCGCCCAGGGACGGCCGACGGTGCCCACGACCCTGGCCGAGGAATTGGCGGTGAATCCGTTTCTGCGCACCACCGAGCCGGCGGTGATCGCCGCCGCCGAGCGCTTCGCCGGCAGGCCGCTGGAGGGGCAGACGCCGGTGTTTTCGGCGCTGCGCCGCTGGAAAGACGAGCGCTATGACTGAGATCGGCAGCGGAGGCGAACGGCGACAACGGGTTTGCAAACACAGCCCAGGTCCAGGGTGGGTCCGGGTTCGACGCCAATGAACTCGCCGCGCGACGGCTGGCTCTCGGGACTGCTGGCGTTGCTATCCGGCGCGCTCATGGTGCCGTCCTTCGCGCCGTTTCATCTCTACCCGCTGGCGGTGCTCTCGCTATTGGGTTTCTATCGGGCGCTGCGCGGTCGCACCGGCGCTGACGCCTTCCGGCTCGGCTGGCTGTTCGGGGTGGCGCTGTTTGGCGTCGGCGTGTCCTGGGTGCGCATCAGCCTGAACGAGTTCGGCAACATGCCGGCGCTGATCGCCAACCTGCTGATGCTGCTGTTCGTGGCGGCGATGGCGCTCTATTACGGCCTTTGCGCCTGGCTGATCCGGTTGCTCGAACAGTGGCTGGCGAACCGCGCGGCGCCGGTCTGGGCGGGTCCGCTATTGGTGTTTCCAGCGCTCTGGGTGCTCGTGGAATGGCTGCGCGGTTGGTTGTTCACCGGCTTTCCCTGGCTGTTGGCGGGCAATGGTCAGCTCGACGGGCCTTTGGCGGGATTGGCGCCGGTGCTCGGCGTGCATGGGCTGAGCCTGGCGGTGGCGGTCTCGGCGGGCCTGCTCTGGGGCCTCTTGCATTGGTCTGGTCAGCCGCGTCGGCGCGCGGCGGCCGGGCTCGCGCTGCTCTGGCTGTTTGCGGCAATGCTCGGACTGCTGCAATGGACGCGACCGGCACCAGCCGCCGAGCAGCGCTCGCTCCAGGTCAGCCTGATACAAGGCAATGTCGACCAGGCGGTGAAATGGGACGCCGATGGCCTGATGCCGACGCTGGATATCTATTTGACGCTGACCAGGGCGCATCTCGACAGCGACCTGATCGTCTGGCCGGAGACCGCCATCCCCGAGTTCTTCCATCGCGTCGAGGAGCCACTGTTAACGTCGCTCGGCGAGACCGCGCGCGCGGCCGGCGCCGAGGTGGTGATCGGGCTGCCGGTGATGATCCCGGACGGTCGTTACTACAATGCCCTGGTCAGCCTCGGCAGCGCCGAGGACCAGTATTTCAAGCGCCATCTGGTGCCCTTCGGTGAATTCCTGCCGTTCAAGCGACAACTGCGGCCCTTGATCGACTGGTTTGAGGTGCCGATGTCCGACTTCAGTCGCGGGCGTGCCGAGCGGCCGCTGCTGCGGGTGGGCGACTGGCCGGCGGGGGCCTCGATCTGCTATGAGGCGGTGTTCCCGGAGGAGGTCCGGGAGGCGCTCCCGGAGGCCGCGTTCCTGATCAATGTCAGTAACGATGCCTGGTTCGGCGATTCGTTGGCACCGCATCAGCATCTGCAATTCGCGCGCTTGCGCGCGCTCGAAACCGGCCGCTGGTTGGTGCGCGCGACCAACACCGGGATCTCGGCGATCATCGACCCGCACGGCCGGGTGCAGGCGCGGTTGCCCCTGTTCGAGCGCGCGGCATTGACCGGGACGCTGGAGGCGCGCGCGGGGGCGACGCCATTCGTGCGCTTCGGCAGCCGGCCGATCTTGGCCGGCGCGGGTCTGATGCTGCTCGCGGCGTTGCTGCTGGGCGCGCGCGGTCGCTCGGAACATGCCGGAGGCGAGCCCGGGCAGGCCGGCTAGCCCGCGTTTCTAGCCGCTGCTCATGACCGGGGTGTCGGTTCCAGGGCGCGCCGCCCAGGCGTCGACCGCAGGCGGCGTTTCCCAGGGGGCGGTCGCGTCGCTATCATGCCTAGCTCGATTCTCGTCTCGGAAGTGCCGTTGTGCTGGTGATCATCAACTTCTTCATTGAACTTGCGCTGCTACGTCGCGCGCCACAAGAGCTGCCGGCGTCGCGGGTGTTGTTCTCCTTGCTGTTGGTGGTCGGGCTCGGCGCGGGGCTGCTGTTGGCGCTGACGGCCGGGGTCGGTCTCGCGAGCGGCCTGTTGCAGAACCTGCTCGACCTGACCCTGATGCTGGGCGCCTTGTGGGTGGCGCTGAGTCTGTGCGAGCGACGCGCGCGCTTCTTGCAAACCGCGACGGCCTTGCTCGGGGTCGATAGCTTGATCACCTTGCTGGCCTTGCTGCCGGTGGGGCTGGCGCGGCCGGAGAATGCCGAGAGCGGGTTGCTCGCGCTTGCCGGCTTGCTGTTCCTGCTGCTGGTGGTGTGGAGCATCGCGGCGGCCGGCCATATCCTGCGCCATGCCTTCGAGGTGACCCTGCTGCAGGGCGCGGCGATCGCGATCGGTTTCGATGTGCTGTCGTTCGTGATCGTCGGTGGCCTCGCCGAGGGCGCCGGCTAACGCCTGCATTCAGGACGGGAGACGTTGATGCACCTGCATATCCTCGGTATCTGCGGCACCTTCATGGGCGGCCTCGCGCTGATCGCGCGCGCGCTTGGCCATCGGGTGACCGGCTCCGATGCCAATGTCTATCCGCCGATGAGTACCCAACTCGAGGCCGCTGGCATCGAGCTGATGCCGGGCTATGCCGCCGAGCATCTAGGTCCGGCA
The DNA here is from genome assembly GCF_046541315.1 of Halochromatium sp. Taxonomy (GTDB): domain Bacteria; phylum Pseudomonadota; class Gammaproteobacteria; order Chromatiales; family Chromatiaceae; genus Lamprobacter. The sequence continues at coordinate 8,495 of NZ_JBKHDN010000109.1, forward strand.
CCGGATCTGGTGATCGTCGGCAATGCGATGAAGCGCGGCCTGCCGGTGGTCGAGGCGATGCTCGATCGCGATCTGCCCTATACCTCGGGACCGCAATGGCTGGCCGAGCAGGGCCTGCGTGGCCGCCATGTGCTCGCGGTGGCGGGAACCCATGGCAAGACCACGACGGCGAGCATGCTGGCCTGGATCCTCGAGACCGCCGGCCTCAAGCCGGGCTTTCTGATTGGCGGTGTGCCGCTGGATTTCGGTCTCTCGGCGCGGCTTGGGGAGGGGCCCTGCTTCGTGATCGAGGCGGACGAGTACGACACCGCCTTCTTCGACAAGCGCTCCAAGTTCGTGCACTACCGCCCGCGCACCCTGGTGCTGAACAATCTGGAGTTCGATCACGCCGACATCTTCGATGATCTCGCCCAGATCCAACGGCAGTTCCATCATCTGGTGCGCACCGTGCCTGGCACCGGCCGGATTATCCATCCGCGCGCGGATACGGCGCTCGCCGAGGTCTTGGCGATGGGCTGCTGGACGCCGTGCGTGTCGACTGGGGTGGCTGCCACGGACTCGTCGCGGGATGGAGTCGCTACCCGCTCCAATCGTCCTGGCTCGGC
>NZ_JBKHDN010000110.1:0-9066 GCF_046541315.1 Halochromatium sp.
CTTCCGGCCAGGGGCTCGCGGCGGTGGCCGAGCACGAGGCCGCGCTCGAGCAACTGCAGGGGCGTCTGCGAGGTCTGCGGGAAAGCATCGATGACAACCTGCGTTACCGTGACGCCCTGCTGGTGGAGCTGCGCCGCTTCGAGCGCGACATCGGCGACCTCGGCCGCGCCAACCGCGAATTGGAGGCGTTGGTCGCCGACCAGCAAGCGGCGCTGCTGGGCACTGAGGCCCGCCTGCAAGCCCTGCGCGCCGATCTTGAGCGGGCGCGCGCCGCGCTCGCCGATCTCGTGCGCACCGCCTATGGCATGGGCCATGGGGATCAGATTCGCCTGCTGTTGGGGCAGGAGGATCCGCGCCGGGCCGAGCGCCTGTTCGGCTATTATCGGATCGTCGCCGCCGCGCGTGCGGCCCGGGTCGAGGAGATTCGCGCTCTCGAGCAGGATCTGCGGCGGCTCGAACAACGCGAGCGTGAAGACACCGCCCGGCTCGCGCGGCTGGCCACGCGTCAGGATCGCACCCGCCAGCGCCTGAGCAACGCGCTCGCCGCGCGCGCCGCCGTCTTCGCCGATCTCGAGCAGCTCATCGCCGATGAACAGACCCAGGCCTCGGCCCTGGGCGCCGATGCCGAGGCGCTACGCGCCCTGATCGCGCGCCTCAAGCGCAGCGCCGAAATCGCCGCCGAAGCCGAATTCGCGCCCGCCACGCTCAGCGAACGCCGCGGACGCCTGGCCTGGCCCCTGCGCCCCACCCGCGTCCTGCGCGGTTTCGGCGAGGGCCGCGAGCAGGGTGCGCTGCATGCCGACGGTGTCCTGCTGGCGGCCGAGGCCGGCGCCGAGGTTCACGCCGTGCATCACGGCCGGGTGGTGTACGCCGATTGGCTGCGCGGCTTTGGCATGTTATTGGTAATCGACCATGGGGGTGGCTACATGACCCTGTACGGGCATAATCGCACCCTAATGAAAGAGGTTGGCGAATGGGTTGGCGCGGGTGATCTCATCGCCCTGGCCGGCAGCAGCGGTGGCGCCGAGCACAACGCGCTGTACTTCGCCATCCGTCATCGGGGCCGGGCCATCGATCCCGGCCATTGGTGCCGCTCCGCCAGTTAGGCGATTGACGGCAATCGCCTTAGGCCTTACAGCACACAGCAACAGCCGGGCCGCGCTCCGAGCCCGCAGGATGAATCCATGACCAATCGCCAGTTCGCCCTTCCCGCTCTCCTCCTCTGTGGCCTGCTGCCCGCCGCCTGGGCGCAGGATGACGCGGCGCCGCCCGACGCCGAGCCGGCGCCGGTGGTGCAGCCGCCGCCGCCCGGCTTCAAGCCCACCGACACGCGCCCGGAGCCGAGGGTCGAGGAGGTGGAACAGGTGCTCGAGTCGGCCGAGGCCGAGGACGCCACGCCCGAGGACCTGCCGCTCGATGAACTGCGCGTGTTCGCCGAGGTCTTCGGCCGCATCAAGAGCGACTATGTCGAACAGGTCGAGGATCGCGACCTGCTCGCCAGCGCCATTCGTGGCATGCTCGCCGGGCTCGATCCCCACTCCGCCTATCTCGATCCCGAGCAGTACCAGGATCTACAGACCGGCACCACCGGCGAATTCGGCGGCCTCGGCATCGAGGTCGGCATGGAGGACGGGTTCGTCAAGGTCATCGCCCCGATCGACGACACCCCGGCCCAGCGCGCAGGCATCCAGGCTGGCGATCTGATCGTGCGCATCGACGACAAGCCGGTCAAGGGCATGAACCTCAGCGACGCCGTCGAGCTGATGCGCGGCAAACCCGGCAGCGCCATCACCCTCACCCTGATGCGCGATGGCGAGGCCAAGCCGCTGCGCGTCGAGATCGAGCGTGCGATCATCAAGGTCGCCTCGGTCAAGCAGCGCCTCCTCGAACCCGGCTTCGGCTATCTGCGCGTCGCCAACTTCCAGTCCCGCACCAGCGAGGATCTGCTCAAGGCCGTCGAGCGCCTCGAGCAAGACAATGACGGCCCGCTCAAGGGGGTCATCCTCGACCTGCGCAACAACCCCGGCGGCATGCTCAACGCCGCCGTCGGCGTCAGCGACGCCTTCCTCGAGCAAGGCCTGATCGTCTACACCGAAGGCCGTCTCAAGGATGCCAAGCTCGAATTCCGCGCCGGTCCCGACGATGTGCTCGAGGGCGCGCCGCTCATCGTGCTGGTCAATGGCGGCAGTGCCTCGGCCTCCGAGATCGTCGCCGGCGCCCTGCAGGACCAGCGCCGGGCATTGATCATGGGCAACGAGACCTTCGGCAAGGGCTCGGTGCAGACCATCATCCCGATCGACGAGCGCACCGCGGTCAAGCTCACCACCGCGCGCTACTACACCCCCGCCGGGCGCTCGATCCAGGCCCACGGCATCGTGCCCGATATCATTCTCGAGCGCGGTCACCTGACCCTGGACACGGACGCCGAGGTCGCGCCGCTCAAGGAGGCCAATCTGGTTCGCCATCTCGAAGACCCCAAGGACTCCGAGGACTCCGGGGACTCCGGGGACTCCGAGGATGCCACCGATGCTGATGCGCGCGGCGACGACGAGGCCTCCAACAACGGACCCGCCAGCGAGGAGACCGCCGGCCCAGGCAAGGATCGCAAGACGTCATCGCTCGCGGCCGAGGATTATCAGATCTTCGAGGCGCTCAACGTGCTCAAGGGTCTGGTGATCCTCGGGCAGACGCCGGCCGCCGAGGCCAACGCGGTCAACACCTCGGATCTTCCCGACTGAACGGGTGCCCTCAGCGCCGCGCGAGCAACAGCAGCTGACCGTCGCGCAGCACCTGCGCGCTATAGAGTCCACCGGCCGATTCCAATGCCTGCGCCAGATCGTCGAGCCGGGCGATGGCGCGGCGATTGACCTGCACGATCAGGTCGCCCTCGCGCAGTCCGTTCTGCCAGGCCGGACTGCCGGGGCGCAGCGGGCCGACCATGACCACCCGGGTGCGGCTGCGGTTGTGGCGCCGGACCGCTTCGCCGATCAGCGCGCCCTCGAGCACCGGGCTCAGCGTCTCGCCATGGACGAAGTCGGCATAGGGGTCTTCGATCACCGCCCGCAGTCGGCGCGCCTTGCCATTGCGCAGGATCTCCAGCTCGATCTCGGTGCCAGGGCGCAGCAGGCCGATGCGCGAGCGCAGATCGCCGGCGCTGGCGATCGGGCGCCCGTCGACGCTGGTGACGATGTCGCCCGGCTTCAGCCCGGCCTCGGCCGCCGGGGAGTCCGGCTGAACGGTGGCGATGACCGCACCGCGAAACAGGTCGATGTCGAGCGCGGAGGCGATCTCCGGGGTCAGATCCTGCACCCCGGCGCCGAACAGGCCACGGCGCACGCTGCCGTGCTCGATGATCTGACTGGCGACGGTCTTGACCATGTTGGTCGGGATCGCGAAGCCGATGCCGACGTTGCCGCCGCCGGGGGCGAGGATGGCGGTGTTGATGCCGACCAGCTCGCCGCGCAGGTTGACCAGCGGGCCGCCCGAATTGCCGGGATTGATCGAGGCATCGGTCTGGATGAAGCTCTCGTAGCCCTCGATGCCGAGCCCGGTGCGCCCGAGCGCGCTGACGATGCCGGAGGTGACCGTGTGCGCGAGTCCGAACGGGCTGCCGATCGCCACCACGAAATCGCCGACCCGCAGCTGATCCGAGTCGGCGAGCGGAACCGCGCTGAGATGATCGGCCTCGACTCGCAGCACGGCGATGTCGGTCTCTGGGTCGGAGCCGACCAGCTCGGCCTCGAGCCGGCGACCGTCGTCGAAGGTGACGCGGATCGCATCGGCGGCGCGCACCACATGATGATTGGTGAGGATGATGCCGCGCTCGGCGTCGATCACCACGCCCGAGCCCAGGCTCTGGCTCTCGCGATTGCGCTGATGGCCGGGGATGTCGAAGAAGCGGCGGAAGAACGGATCGCGCAGCAGTGGATGCTCGGTCGCGGCGATCTCGGTGACGGTGGAGACGTTGACCACGCCCGGGACGGTCTTGGCGAGCATCGGCGCCAGCGACGGCAGCGGCTCGCCATCGTCGACCACGGCCGGCAGCACGGCCGTTGCCAGTGGTGCCGTCAGTGCCAGCCAGATGGCGAGCAGCGCGGTGTTGCAGGAGCGGACACTGGGTTGCGAGCACTGCGCTGCGAAAGCGCGAAGGTTGAAGACAGGCATCGGTCTTTGCAGCAGATTCTGCGGTTGGTCGCGGCAATGGTTGGGCGCCCACATGGACGACCCTGTCGGCATGCAATCGAGGACAATCGTACAATACCGAGCATTTGATCGCAGTCTTTTAAGACCATGTCCATCTTCGGCCGTTTTCTCGACATCAATTGTCCGTCGCGGCTCGTGCTTGCCGCCGATGGCCGCTACCCCGCCTTCCGGGTGGAGTTCGTCGCCGACGGGGAGATCCCTTTCCCGCAAGTGATCCTGCGTGCCTCTGGCCGCGAGACCCTGATCAACCACGCTGCCATCCTCGGCGTCGAGGACGGCAGCGGGCGCTGGCATTACCAAGCCAGGATCCCTGCCGGCAGCGCAGCGGGCGAGCGGCTCGAGTTGCAGATCGAAGGCTGCCGGCGCGCCGAGATCCAGCAGGCCGGCGGCGGCGATTGGATCAAGACCTTCGCCGAGGTGCGGCTCGAGCGCGCTGGCGCGGAGGCGGGATCCGCTGACCAGCGCGGCTCGGCTGCCGAAGGCGCGGCTTTGGCGGCTACCGGGCAACGCTCCGCTGGCGCCCGCGCCGAGATCCAGCCCGCGCACGGCAATGGCGCCGAGGTCAAGGTGTACTTCGGCATCCACAAGCACATGCACCAGCCGTACTACGACACCACCAACCCGGACCATTGGGATGGCGAGAAGGACGAGATCTTTGGCTCGCGCGCCGGCAACTACACCGATTTCGTCCCAGCCGCGGTGCGCCAGTACCGCGATGGCGGTCTCGCCCATGCCGGGCTCTCGACGAGCTGGAGCGGGACGCTGATCGAGCAGCTCGAGCGCTGCGCCGAACTCGGCCGCTGCGGCGGGCGCTTCAGCGGCTGGAACCGCGCGCTGCGGGAGATGGCCGAGGCCAGGACCGCGCTCGGCAATCCGCGCCTGGCATTCTCCGCGTTCGGCTTCTACCACCCGCTGATGCCGCTGATCCCTCACCGTGACATCGTGCGCAATATTCGCTGGCACCGTGAGCTGATCGAGCGCGTCTTCGGCGCCGAGGCATCAAGGGTGCTGTTCCCGCCCGAGACCGCGTTCCATGTGCGGATGATCCCGGCGCTGGTCGAGGCCGGTGTCGAGGCGGTGATCGTTGACTCGATCCATCGCTTCCGCGCCTGCCAGGACTATCCCTATGCCGGCATCGAGGAGGGCATGCTGCCGCCGAATCCGGCCGATCAGGTCAATCCGCCGGTCGACGACTGGCTGCAACTGCACAATATCTGGGCGGCGTCGAAGATCAGCCCGCGCCTGCTGCGGCCGGAATATGTCGGCTACGAGGACGTCGAGGGCCAGCTGCACAAGCTGATCGCGATCCCCGCCGAGCGTTATATCGGCAACGAGGATGCGCGCGGTGGCTTCGGCGCGCTGCAATATCCGGACGTGCTCGGCCAGCTCTATCAACGCATCGTCGACACTGGCGGCTTCGATCCCAAGCATCCGCCGTTCTTCCTGCTGCATTCCGATGGCGACAACCACGGTGGCGGTGCCGATAGCTACTACCATCACAACACCGCTCAGCTGGTCGCTTGGCTCAAGCGCGATCCGCGCTTCGAGCTGACCACGGCGGAGGACTATCTGCAACGCTTCCCGCCCGACCCGGAGCAGGTCGTCCATATCGAGCCTGGCGCCTGGGCCGGCGCCGACAACGGCGACCCGCAGTTCATGAAGTGGTTCAGTCGCTACGACCAGTCCTATTCGCCGGACCTGAACTCCTGGGCCGTGCTGACGGCGTTTCAGGATCTGGTGCACACGCTCGAGGACAGCGCGCCCGAGCATCCGGCGCTGGCCGAGGCGGTGCGGTTGCTGTTGACCGCCGAGACCAGTTGCTATTGGTACTGGACCGGACAGTCGGAATGGGATCGGCAGGTGACCAATGCCGCCAATTTGGGCCACGGCCGGCTCAAGGCGGAACTCGATGTCCTGGTCGCCGCCGGCCGCGACCGCCGCGGGCCGACCATCTTCCCGCCCTGGATCGTGCCGGAGAATCCGGGCGGCAAGCGTTGGGGTCAGGGCTGCCTGCTCGATGCCCCGCGCGCGGGGGTCGTGCATAGCTTCGTCGCCGACTGCTCGGGCTTGACGCGGGTCGAATTGGTGTTGCGCGACGAGGCCGGCGAGCGGCGCCTGCCGATGCGGGATCACGGACCCTATCCGACACAAACCGGCGCGGCGTTGACCGCGAACTACTTCACCGCCGAGCTACCGGTCGGCGCCGGCGATGTCCGCTACTATCTCGAAGCCGAGGATCGGTGCGGCAATGTCAGAGGCGGTAGCCTGGAGCGGGTCTATTTGGCCTGAGGGGATCGCGCGGCGGCAGCGTCTCGACGGAGCCGGCCCAAGGGCAGGCGTTTCAACCTGCCCCACATGCATCATATCCATTGAATCAGCACGGGCCGGCGATGATCCGAGAATTGATGCGATTCTCGGCGCTTGCTTATTGGTACTTCTCGCAGCCGCTCTTGTCTTTGATCGGGTCCAAGAATACCGCGTTGTACCAAGACACCTGTTTGTCACAGATGTGGTAGAGGTTCACTGAATTGGCATAGCCCTTGATAAACATGGCGAGGCCAATCACCACGATGGCGAACAAGAACAATAGGAACAGGGACTTCATCAACAGTTCTCCTCAGGTAACGGCCGCGCGGCCGGTTTTGTCTCGATCTGACGGGTCGCCTAAGAGACCCCAGATTAGCTAGGGCTGAAGGGCCGGTCAACGCGAAACCAAGGGCCGGGAACGCGGACGTGGTCGATACTGAGCGAGGCCTTGATCATCGCCTGGCCCGCTGTTGCTAAGCTGCCACAAGTGTGGGTAAGGCTGCCTCACCGGCCGCAGTCGTCGTCGCGCCGGTCGAGCCGGCTAGGGCATGCGCTCGAGCACTTGCTCAAACAGGGACGGATGCGCTTGAGCGAAAAAGCGCTCAGCGGCCGTGGTGCCATCGGGACGCGTGATGGCGACGTTGTGCAGGGCGGTCAAGACCTGCTGTTTGCGCGGACTGAGGCGGTGATGGCCATGCTGATAGAGTGCGAGGAAGCCATTGCGTCCCTCGACACAGGAGTTGCTGCGTTGAAATAGATCGGCACACTCCCCCGCGACTTGCTTGAGGTCGCGACGGGTCTGCTCATCCAGGGACTGGATCGGGTGCGCGGGCTGCCGCAGCGGAGCGAGGCGCTGGGCACTCAGTGCCTGAAGCCGATGGCGTTGCTCAGCACGGCTGCAGCGCACGGCAGCACGCTCCAGATAGAGCGCCGGGATCAGCTCATTGAGCAGCGCCTGTTCAATCGCCGGTGCGAGATCCAGCGCCTGCACCCGGCTGTTGACCCTCATGAAGAAGAACGCCAGCGTCGCGACCAGGCCCTGGGTCAAGCGCTTCGCCTTGGCCAGAGGCGCGCCGAGGTGCTCGGAGAGGTCCACCTCTTCGGCGATCGCCTCTAGGCGCGCAAACACCGTTTCTAGACGAGTTTGCAGCTGCTCGGGCGTCTGCGCCTGCCCCTGTTGCAACTCATAGGGATGATCGACCTCGCTGAAAGCACCGATGAGGGCTTTCGCCTTAGCGCGCTGCGCTTGGGCGCGCTCATGCGCGAGGCGGGCCTGGACGTCGGCGTTAGCGCTGCATCGATACGCGCGGCAAACGCCGGTGGACGTCCCGGGCCATGGCGGCGACGATGATAGGCGTGCTCGGCCGCGCATTCCCCTTGCCAGCGCACCTTCGCCTTCGCTTCTGCTGTCTCGGCCTGCTGCTCGGCACGCTTCAAGGCCAGACTCAGCGCCTGACTCACCTCATGCTGCAGATGGAACAGGTCCGTGGAATGATGCGCGCCCAGATCGCGCTCGACATGCGCTAACAATCCCTTGGCCTCATCACTGGTGCCTTGCACCACGGTCACATTCAGCCCCTCGAGTCCACCCTCGAGCGCCTGTGTCCAGGCCGCCGCCGAGCGCTCATCGCTCGTCTGCTCGAGCAGGATGAAGCCCGAGACCGGGTCGATCGTGACCAAGCGCATGCCGTCCTTCCAGGTCTCGTCTTCGGCGATACTGAGTGGGCGATGGGGCATGGCTGGGGCCAGCGTTCCGCGCGCCACACCGGCGCTCGTCGCGGCCGCGCGTTGACTCCGCCCAGCGTGCTGCGCCTGTGCCACTGTCTGCCGATGATGGGCGCGATCCAAGAGATCATGGATTGGCGTTGGGCGTCGTTCTGCACGAGAGTCAACAGCGGTAGAGGCATCGGGTAACGGCTTTTCCCTCGGTCAGTTTGCACTTCCAAGGGTACGCCGACCCGGCGCTCCTGCCACTCCTTCAGCGGGGTTGATTGCCTACCGGAATACTCGGTATTGGACCGAGCGATGATCAAGGCCGGCACGACGAACAACAATCCGTAGTCTCCGCTGCCGAGATAGACACAGGTGAAGTGCCCGTCTTTCAGGGTTACACCTTCCCGCTGGACGTCATACAAGGTCCACTGGTCGCAGATATCGGGAAGGGGTTTTGAGACATCTTCCGGCTCGATCAGGTAGACTTTGCCGTAGATGTCAGGGTCGTAGTCGTCGATGGACTCTATGCAGAGTCGGACGAGTTCTCGTAGGGTTTGATAGACGGGATGGGTGTTTGGTAGTTGATGGATGTCTTCGGCATGTTTGAATGCCAGCATTTGCATTTCCTCCGAGTATAAAAAAACCCGCCGAAGCGGGTTTTGGGGTTAATTTGCGCTCTAGACCATCAGCGTATCAGTCGACGAGGCTAGAGTCTTCACACGGCCTTTTTTCCACGACGCCGAGTGAAGGGCAGAAGACCAGCCAATCCCGAACCAAGCAACCCCGCTGTAGCAGGAAGTGGTACAGCCGAAGGTTGCGGGTCAGGCGAGACTTGCAGGTCAG
>NZ_JBKHDN010000111.1:0-9036 GCF_046541315.1 Halochromatium sp.
CGAACGAGGCCGATGCGAACGAGGCCGGTGCGAACGAGGCCGGTGCGAACGAGGCCGATGCGAAGCGGGTCGGAACGAAGGGGGCCGGTGCGAATAAAGTCGATGTGGCGGTGATTGCGCGCGACGGCCGGCCGATGGTGCGGCTCGCATCCGGCGAGCACCGGATCGGCGGCCGCTTCGCCTGGCCCCGGCGGCCCGAGGTACTGGAGATCCCGGCCGAGGTCGGCCTGCTCAGCCTGAGCCTGAACGGGGCAGAGATCGAGCAGCCACGCTTGGATGCCAAGGGCGGCTTGTGGCTGGGCGCCGATCGGCGTCCGCGACAGCAGCCACAGGAGCCCGATACGCTGTCGCTGGAGGTGATGCGCCACATCGAGGATTCGCTGCCGCTGCGCGTGCAAACGCGTCTGTTGCTCGAGGTCTCGGGGCAGCCGCGCGAGTTGCTGCTGGGGCCGATATTGCTTCCCGGTGGGCGACCCTTGCGTCTCGAGAGCCCGTTGCCGGCGCGCCTGATCGCGTCCGAGGAACGGCCCGAGGCGGCGTCGGAACAGCACTCGCGGCAGGGCCAGTACCGGCTGCAGTTGCAATTACGTCCCGGGCGCTGGGTCTTGACGTTGGAGAGTCATCATCCTGGGCCAGTGTCGGCACTCAGTCTGCCGCAACGGCCGTCCGCGCCCATCTCCGCGCCGGGGTCAGCGACGTCATCGACTCTCGCCTCCGAGCCGACATCGGCGCCAGGATCCGAGTTGGCGTCGGCGCCAACATCGGGACTCGCGCCGACATCGGCGTCGCACTGGCCGCCGCAGGAGATCTGGGTGTTCGCGGCCCGGCCCGATCTGCGCCAAGTCGAACTCGCTGGCGTCAAGCCGATCGATCCGCGCCAGACGCGCCTGCCCGCCGCTTGGCAAGCGTTGCCGGCCTACCTGATGCGCGCTGGCGAGACACTGCGGTTGGAACCGCTCAGCCGGGGCGCATCCGGCTCCGATCAGATCCGCCTCGAGCGCGTCATGCGACTGGACTTCGATGCGGCGGGGCTGAGCCTGCGCGATCGCCTCAGCGGTCGACTGCAAACGCGTCGCCGGATCGAAGCCGAGCCGCCGCTGACGCTTGGGCAGGTCCGCGTCGATGGCGAGCCGCGCCTGATCACGCGCCTGAACACTCGGGACGCTCAAGCTGACCGCGAAGGCGTCGAGGTGCGCGGGACGCGGCTTGAGCTGACCGCCGATGCGCGCATCGACAGCGGACCCGTCGGCTGGTGGCTGGAGCTGCCCGGCTCGGGCTGGGATCTGCCGCTCAGCCATGTCTCGACGCAACTCTCCCTGCCGCCAGGCTGGGATCTGTTGGCGGTGGCGGGCGTCGACAATCTCCCGGACAGTTGGCTGGCGCGCTGGTCCTTGCTGGATCTCTTCCTGGTGTTGATCGCCGCGCTGGCGGTGATCCGACTCTGGGGCTGGCCTTGGGGGCTGCTGGCATTGCTGACCCTGGTGCTGACCTGGCAGGAGCCGAGCGCGCCGCGTTGGGTCTGGCTGCATCTGATCGCCGCCGCCGCGCTGTTGCGACTGTTGCCGGGGAGAGACGACGCGGCAACCGCGCAGAGCCCGCCCTGGCTGGCGGCGCTGGTGCGGTTCTACCATCGGCTGGCATTGCTGGCGCTGGTGCTGATCGCGGTGCCTTTCCTGGTCACCGAGATGCGCGCTGGACTGTTTCCGCAATTGGAACAGCCGGGTCTTGGCCCGGTCGGCTGGCTCATCCCGCAAAGCGCCGTTGACCAGGTCGGCTCTAGCCTCGAGGCCGAGCGTTCGCGCCTCAAGTCAGCCGCTCCCACCGCCGGCGCCGACCAGGCCTCGGCGCCACGGTTGCTGCCAACCCTGGACCCAGACGCGCGCTTGCAGACCGGTGCCGGGATGCCGGACTGGAGTTGGCGCCGTTTCCAGCTCAGCTGGAGCGGGCCGATGCCCCCCGATCATCGGCTGCGCCTCTGGCTGTTGCCCGCCTCGGCCTCGTTGCCGCTGGCATTGATCACGCTGGTGCTGGTGACGCTGCTGGGGTTGCGGCTCGCCGATCCGCGACCGGATCGGCTGCGGCGGTGGCCGCCCCGCTCGCCGAGCGCGCAGGCAGCGAACAGGCACGCGCTGGGCAGCCTGCTGGGGTTGGCGCTGATCGGGTCGCTGTGGCTGCTGCCATCCAGTCCCGCCCTTGCGGCAACCCCATCGGCGGTCGAGCAACAGCCCAGGCTCGTCTCCCAACCGGCGCACCAAACGGCGTTTGAGTCCGTATCCGCATCCGATGGACAGATCGCCACCGCTCCGCGCCGCCTGACGCCGGCGGCGAACAGCACGGACTTCCCGCCCGCATCCCTGCTGGCCGAGCTGCGACAGCGGTTGCTGGCGCCGCCGGACTGCGTTCCGCGTTGCGCCGAGATCGCGCGGCTGGTGCTCGACGCCTCGCCCAGCGCGCTTCGCTTGCTGTTGGCCGTGGATGCGGCCGAGGCGGTCGCCTTGCCGATCCCGGGCGCCCGCAACGGGTGGTCGCCGAGCCGGATCGACCTCGACGGTCAGCCCTTGGAGCGGCTGCTGGGCCTGGCCAATGGCGATCTGGCGGTGCCGATCCCGAGCGGTCGGCATCTGCTGCTCCTGTCCGGCTCGCTCGCTGGTCTCGATCAGGTCTCTATCCCGTTGCCGCTGCCTCCACGGCTGGTCGAGACCCGCCTCGATCCGGTCTGGCAGCTCGAAGGGGTCGGTGCCGATGGGGTGCCGAGCGATCAGCTGCGGTTGCTGCGGCAGCAGGATGCCGAGGGGCTTGCGGCCAGCGCGGAGCCTGACGGCGAGTCCGACACTGAAATGCACACCGAATGGCCGCCGCTGCTCAAGGTCACCCGCACCCTGCGCTTCGGGGTGGATTGGGAGCTGATCACCGAGGTCGAGCGGCGCTCGCCGCTGGGGTCATCGGTGAGCCTGCGCGTCGCGCTGATCGATGGCGAATCGGTGACGACCTCCGGGGTCGAGGTCAATGCCGCCGGGGTGCTGGTCTCGTTGCCGCCGGGGCGCGCGCGCATGCGCTGGCGGTCGGTGCTGCGGCCGGTCGATCGCCTCGCGCTGCGCGCGGCAAGCGATCCACGCTTGACCGAGGAATGGCGCCTGCATGTGAGCCCGATCTGGCATCTGCGCGCCGACGGGGTGCCGGCGGTGCAGCCGGCCGATGGCGACGCCCAGGCCGTGCCGACCTACCGACCCTGGCCCGGCGAGGTGTTGAACCTGTCGCTGTCGCGCCCGCTCGGCGTCGCCGGGCCGACGCTCACCCTCGACCGCAGTCACTATCGGCTCCAACCGGGCCGCCGCTCCAGCGAGGCGCTGTTGCAGCTCAGCCTGCGCAGCAGTCAGGGTGGACGGCATCCGCTGTTGCTGCCCGCGGGTGCCGAGCCAACCCGGCTGCGCGTCGATGGGCAGTCGCGACCGCTGCCAGCCCAGGACGACGCGGTCGATCTGGCGCTGGTGCCGGGCAGTCAGCACATCGAGATCGGCTGGCGACAACCGGATGGGCTCGCTGTCGTCTACCAGCCGGCGCCGGTGACCCTCGGCGTGGACGGCGTCAACGCCGAGACCCGGATTCGGCTCGGTGCCGATCGCTGGCTGTTGTGGGCCAGCGGTCCTGGCATCGGACCGGCGGTGCAGTTCTGGGGCTTGCTGCTGGTGATCGCGCTGCTGGCGCTGATCCTGGCGCGTGCGCGTTTGACCCCGCTCGGGGTCGGCGATTGGCTGCTGCTGGGAATCGGGCTCAGTCAGGTCTCGATCTGGGTCGGGGCGCTGGTGGTGCTCTGGCTGTTCGCGCTCGGCCTGCGCCGGCGGTTTGGTCAGCGCGGCAATGGGGACGAGGAGGTGGCCGAGGATGGGGATGAGCTTGCGCCTTGGCGGTTCAATCTGATGCAGCTCGGGCTGGTGCTGCTCAGCATCGCCGCGCTGAGCCTGCTCATGCTCGCGGTGCAGCAGGGCTTGCTCGGCAGCCCGGCGATGCAGGTCGCCGGCAATGACTCGAGTGCGACCGAGCTGAACTGGTATCTGGACCGCAGTGGCCAACAGACCGCGCCGGTGACGGTGATCTCGGTGCCGATCTGGATCTATCGGCTGCTGATGCTGGCCTGGGCGCTCTGGCTGGCGTGGCGGCTGTTGGACTGGCTGCGTTGGGGCTGGCAGGGCTTGGTCACGCCGACGCCCTGGCGGCACTCGCGGCGGCAGGCGCTGAAGCGCAAGGCGAATGACGAGCATTTGAGCGTCGATCTTTAGCGGTGCTCGCGCTCTGATCCTGTTTCAGCACGCATCCGATCGACTCAGGTCGATACGAATGCGCACAGGGCTTCTCGCGTCTGAGTATGTCGGAGCAGGTCGACATGATCGCCATCGAGTCGATGAATGACAGCATTCGGGAGGGCTTCCCGCCAGAGCGTCTCGGTGTCCCAGTCCGAACCAGCGAAGCATTGCGAGGCGAGGAAGATGGATGCCTCGACTGATAGAGACACCGGTCGGTGAGCAGCTAGCAGAGTCAACTCCCGCGCAACGCGTGTCTCCAAGGCCAGACGGGCCGATGCCGACGGCGCGGCGCCGAGCGCGATCCGTTCGAGCATGTTGTCCACGAGCGCACGAACTTCGGGCTCGCTCGGCGCTGTGGGCGGACGGATGGGGTCTATCATAAAAAGACGGATGTTGGCATGAGCGGTGGCGCGCCACTGTTGCGCCATACTATGCGCAAGCGTGGCCCCGAGTGACCAGCCGGCAAAGACGGTGGGTAGGTTGGGATCGAGCAGCTTTTGGGCGCAAGCAAGACCCTCTTGTGCGAGTTCGACGAGGCTCTTTGCCGTCGTTTCCGAGGAGGGGTTGACGGCGATCGCCCGGCAGTCTGCGGCAAGCACCTCGACCAAAGGTCCATAGCAGCTGCAATCGCCTCCTGACGGATACACGAGGACCAGCTGCGATGCTGCCGCTGCCGACGGCTCCCGCAGCACCTGCGCGCTGCGCCGATCACGACGTGCAAGGCGATCGGCGAAGACCTGCAAGCTGTCGGCGTCGAGCAGTTCCAGTAGATTGATGTCGGTGCCAAAGGCGTGGTTGACGGCAGCGAGAAAACTGACCGCAGCCAACGAATCGCCGCCAAGTTCCGCAAAGCTCAAGGAGGCATCGACGACCTCCGTTCCAAGCGTTTGCGCCGCAAGCCCGAAGACCTGGCTGTACAGGGTGGTATCGTTGGTGTCGTCAATCTCTGCTGACGACGGTTCCTTGCACGCGTAGGGACGATAAAACCGTGATAGCGCCGCATCGTTATCCAACGCTCGCGCGATCCAGTCGAGCACTTCTGGTGCGACAGTTGCCGCAACCGGGCTACCAGCTAGAGACACAGGAGAGCGCTTTGCAGGGCCACTGACGGTGTCTGCGGCTCTGGTGTCAGTCCGCCGGTTGATAGCCGGTACGGGCTGAGTGAGCGCCTGTCGCCAGTCAAGCGCCCGCGCAGCTTCCGTAGAGAGGGTCGCGCCTTGAAAGAGCGGAACCCCTATCTTATTCAAAAAATCCTGCAAGGGAGTGTTCCGACCTGTGTCCACGGCATCGAACGCCAACCATTGGGCACCCGCAGTGGCGGCGATATTGGCCGTATCCCGTAGAACTCGATATTCGATGCCCCGCCCAAGGACACGGCAGCTGAGCAGGAAATGGCGAAGAGACGCCAGGCCCTGCTCGCCGAGTTCTAGGACGACAAGTCCGACGATGCCGTCATCCCCGAACCGGTCTCGAACGGAAACGAGACGGACATGGCGTCCTGCTGATGGGTCATCGCGAAGTTCCGACGCTGTCGCGGGGTAACCATTGAGGTTGAACTGATTGGTCCGGCGGGTGAGTTCAACAGCGCGTGCAAGATGCGTCTCATCGGGTGGGAATAAACTCAGCTCCAACTCAAGTGCGTCTATGTAGTCGACGAGCGACTGTTGTGTTTCAGCGCGGGCGGCTTCGCGCTGTGCCTCGGCTCTGTAGAGCGCGGTACGGTCGATGGTTTGAGTGCCCGTTTGGATGTGATCAAAAGTCCAGACCCGGTGGAGATAGGCAGGAATATCCAGTTCTGACGAGAGTTCAATTACCATCACCTCCGAACAATGCGTGCGCATCTGAACGCATTCGATCGGATTGTTATCGACAAAGATGAAGCTATTGAGGCCGAGATCGAGGGCTTGTGCGAGTGCCCTGACGTTCTCGGGCTTGGGAGCCCAGTTGATTTTCGTTGCGACGAAGTCGTCTAGACTCAGAAGCATCTCGGGGTGGTGGTCGAAGACCGCCTTGACGTCATCTGGATCATTCTTGCTTGCGAGGGCCAAAAGAACGCCTTGGGCTTTTTGCTGGAGCAAGAATGTCTGCAGGGCGCGGTGCGATTCAGTGACGCTAATCCCTTCCGCCCCATCCTCGGCGGCAACGCCAGCCCACAGGGTATCGTCACCATCAACCACAATGAGCTTATGGGGTCGTTTGTCGAGGGCGTGGATCGCCCGCGCCAGGGCCAAGGCAAGATGGTCAAATCCGTGTAGCCTGTAAGGCACTCGGCCGAGGCGAAAGGACTCGGCATCAACGAAATGCTCGAGCGACTCCGGTGTCGGCAGAAGGCGAGCAAGATCAAGCCGGACAAGATAGGGAGAGGCCGCGACAGCGTTAAGCCAGGCCGCGTCTTGGACCCCGGGCATGGGGCAGAGCGCTAGGATCGTATGAGCTTGGCTTTGCGCTGCAAAGGACTCGGATGCCCGGGATAGGCCGTCTAGATAGTCGCGTCGAGCAGCAGCGGACCAGTCGGGGTCGGCGGCGGTCAGGATCAAGTTCACTTCGCCCGAGTCAGTCGCGAGCGCAGGGTCGCGGGACAAGAGTGCCTCGGCTATCTGCGTCGTCGGAGCGATCTCCACGAGCCGGCGCCAGCCGAGGGCGCGAGCCCATGTCTCAAGGCGTTCCTGCAATGGGGCGGCGGTAAAATCAGCTGCGACAACGAGCCGTCGTGACGGCGTTGACGGGCGTTCCAATAGCTCCTCGATACCGAGGGCGGTGGATAGGAAGGCGACACGCTGTTGGTGAAAGAGGGGGGCGGGCCTGGGCGTTGAAATCAGTGTCTGGCCAGCGTTGCGGCGCGCTGCGATCTCAGCCTCGAGATCCTCGACCCGGTAGCAACTGTGATAGGGGCCAGCCCCGCGTGCTAACAGCCCTTGCACGGCCTCGCCGGCGACAAGTTCGATCCGATCGCCTGCAGCGGTGGTGACCATGCAGAGATCGGCACCTTGGAGAGGGTCGTGCAGCGGCCCCTCGATCTTTGCGATACGGTGGACGGCCCGCAGCCCCTCAAGTGCTGCGCCGAGGTCAGGGACTGCGTAGCCGATATGGTCACGGCTCGGTGGTGCCGGACGCGCAGCACGCGCAGCCAGCGTTTGGACCTTGCGCTCCGGGTTGGAAGCAATGTCGACCAAAATGTCGGCAAGGGCAGCGGCGAAGTGCTCGGCCGTGTCACGGCGAAGCAGGTCAACATTGTATTTCACTGTAAAGGCGAGACGCTCACCGGTATACACAGCCTCGATCGAAAGCTCGAACTGCCCTTCCTGTGGACGTTGCTCAACGAAACGCGCGCATCCCGAAACACCCTGGAAAGCGATCTCGGTTTCACCTTGAATACGGCGCACCACTTCGGCGTTATGCAGCAGAACATGGGTCTGGAAAAGGGGCGAGCGGTCGGTACGTACCTGCGGCCGTGGCAGGTGGGCAGTGAATAACTGCCGGTGGCGCGCAATGCGCATCAGTCGGCGACGAGTCGCCTGCGCATAGTCGTTGAAAGACGTCTCCGGCGTCACCTCGGCCAGTGTCGGCAGCGTATTGCTGAGATTAGCGACCAACGCCGCCTCGGCGCGGGTTCGGTTGTGGAAGGTCGTGCCAATGGCGAAGTCGGTTTGGCCGCCAGTTAAGCCGTGAAGTGCCGTGGCGTGGGCAGCGATCAGGATCGCGAGGAGGGACTGGCCCGGCTGGCTCGCCAACTCCATCAGTCGATCGGAGGCGGTCGCATCCAGCTCGAAAGGGACAGCGCTACCATTAAAGGTTTGGCGTGGGGGACGTGGATGATCAAGCGGCAACTCCAGGTCAGCGATCCTAGCCACTTGCTCGCTCCAAAAGGCCTGGTCAAGTGCGTAGGCCGGTGTTTTCTCATAGGTGCTTCGACGGCGGATGACAGCCTCGTAAAGGGTCAACGCTCTGGAGAATGAGCTAGGGTCTGTTCGGTGCTCTAGATCATGTAGAATTTGGTCGATGGCGATGCCATCGACCACGATATGATGGACGAGAAAGCGGGCGAAGAGGGCGATGGGGGGATCCGAATCTCCGACCCTGAAGAGTTCTAGACGACAAACCCCGCGCGCGAGATCGAGTGGCTTCTCGAGCGCTGTGCTCATGGTCGCCGGCAATACCTCCTCTCGGGTCATCCTGTATTCACGCAGCTCAAGCGGACGCTCACGTTCAATATACTGAACGAGTCCGTTTTCTGCGGATACAAAACGCGAGCACAGCGCTGGATGCAGAGCGCGAACACGCTCGAAGGCGCGGATCAATGCGGTTACATCGCCCGACTGTGGCTGGTCGAGTCGCACGATGAAATATACAACGTATCCCGAGGCATTGGGGTCGAGCTGCCAGAGATAATGCATTGCTGCTTGTCCTGGCTCGACCGGCAATGCTTGCTGCGGTGATATGCTAGATGTCTCAAAGCGTAAAGACTTATCCATCGAAAGTACCCCAAGGCCAAGGTTTCGACAGCTTAGTCGTGCCGGGACGAGGTTTCCTCGGCGTCAGCGCGCGAGCGTTCCTCGGCGTGGGTCCGATCCTGCTTGGCCTCGCGCTCGTCCTTGAGTCGTTGCAGATTCTGCCGTTGGCGAATGTAAAAGTAGCCGACGACACCGACGATGAGGAGCAGTTCGAGTGCCTTGAAAGCGCCCATGTCCATGATTGATCCTGCGCGGCGCGCGCTATACTCAGAGGTTTGATTTGG
>NZ_JBKHDN010000112.1:0-8974 GCF_046541315.1 Halochromatium sp.
GGTCTAGCCGCCGAAGCTATCGGCGACGATGTTGTTGTACCAACTGTAGGCGTACTGGACCTCGCGCTCGAGCGCGAAATCCGGGGCGTCGGAGGGCGTCAAGCCGCCCGAGCCTTCGACGCTGGCGATGGTCGAGCCATCCTCGCTCAGGCGATAGACGGCGGCGACCGAGATGCCGTAGTCCTTGCCGATGATCGAGTAGCAGGTATTGACGTAGGCCGGAATGCCGGGTTCCTCGTCATTGAGCATGGCGATCACCGCAGCGGCGGCCACCTTGCCCTGGCTGTTGGCCGAGTAGGCCGATTTCGGCATCGCCGTCGCGATGCAGGCATCGCCGATCACGTGGATGCCCTTGTGCAGGGTCGACTCGAAGGTCTTCTTATCGACCGGGCACCAGCCGCTGTCGTCGGCAAGACCGGCGTCGAGCGCGATCTGACCGGCCGCCTGCGGCGGGATGACATTGGCCACGTCGGCCTGGATCTCGTCGAAGGTGGTATAGAGCGTCATCGTCTCGGGATCGACCCGACTGACCTCGGCGTCGGGGCCAGGCTGCCATTCGATCAAGGCATCCTCGGTGCCGAAGCCGTAGAGACGTTCCCAGCCCTGGGTGAACAGGCCCTGCTTGGAGAAGGCCTGCTTGCTGTCGAGGATGATCACCTTCGACTTCGGTTTGGCCTCCTTCAGATACATCGCGATCTGGCTCGCGCGCTCGTAAGGGCCGGGCGGGCAGCGGAAGGGGTTCGATGGCGCGGCGATCGCGACCACGCCGCCATCGTCCATCGCCTCGAGTTGGTCGCGCAGGAGCTGGGTCTGCTCGCCGGCCTTCCAGGCATGCGGCATCTTCTCGGCGGCTTCCTTGCTATAGCCCTCGATCTTGTCATAGAGGAGCGAGATGCCGGGCGCGACCACGGCGCGATCGTACGCCAGCTCCTGCCCGCTCTCGGTCTTGACGACCTTCTTCTCGGGATCGATGGCGGTGGCCTTCTCGAACACGAGGTTGATGCCCAGCGACTTCAAGCCGTCGTAGCCGTGACGGATCGATTCGAGCTTGCGCTCGCCGCCCAGCACTTCGTTGCTCATGTAGCAGGTGTAATAGGTTTTGTTCGGCTCGACGATGGTGACGTCGATGCTCTCGTCGGCCATCTTGATGTATTTGGCGGCGGTGGCGCCACCGGTACCGCCGCCGACGACGACGACCTTCTTGTCCTGGGCGCGGGCGATGTGCGGGAACCCGAACGCACCGACCGCCGCGACGGCCCCGGTGGCCTTGACGAAATCACGTCGATTCATGGTCATCTGCACTCACTCCTGCTTGTAGTCTTGCTGGCTGGCGTAGTAGGCATAGAGGGCATCGAGAGACTCCTCGCCATGATCTTCGAACATCCGTTCGAGGCTGCGGGCCATCTTCTTCGGCGTCATCCGACGATCTTCGAGGAAGTCTTCCATGGCGTACTTGAGGTACGGGGTCCACTGGCCGGCGAGGATGATGTAATCCTCGACATCGGCGAGCGCCTTGCCGCCTTCTTCGTGGCAGTTGGAGCAGAACTTCTCGTGGTAGGCATCGCCGTCGGCGACCAGCGACTCGTCATAGCTTTGCGCGACCGGCTCGAATGGCTGTTGCTTGAGGTAGGTGCCCATCTCGATCAGCTCGCCCTCGCTATAGCCGCGGGCGATGCGGCCCATGATGGTCGAGTAGGTGTCGTCTTCCTGGAAGGCGATCATCATGTCGACGAAGACCAGCGGGTCCATGCCGGCGATGCTCGGCGCGGCCGGGCCCACGCTGTTGCCATGGGTGCCGTGACAGCCCGCGCAGGTATCCACGAGCATCTTTCCGGTCGCGATATTCTTGATATTGCCGGCGGTGACGCCGGACGACAGGCCGAGGGCGAGCGCCCCGCCTACAAGAGCCAGTGTGAATGCGTGTTTGGCCATGCTTCCTCCTATTGGTGTTGTGCGAGCGGAGTCGTTCTCCGTCCCGGTATGCCGAGACAAGGCCCTGGTCGCCTTGTCTCGCGCATCCTGGTCGAGGCGCGAGGCGGGCGCGTGCCTATGGTTGCCCCATGATGTCGATTGCCTCGGTGTTGTTGGTGGCGCGGGCGAGGTCGGCGGCGGTGTGTCCCTGGGTGTCCTTGAGCGCCGGGTTGGCGCGATGCTCGAGCAGGGGGCCGATCGTCTCGTTGTGATGGCGGCTGACGGCCTCCATCAGCGCCGTGCGGCCGTCGCTATCTTGCAGGTTTGGATCGGCGCCCTGTCGCAGCAAGGTCGTCGCGATCTCGTCGAAGCCGTGATTGACGGCCCAGATCAGCGCCGTGGCGCCGACCTCATCGCGGGCATCGATCTCCGCGTTCAACGCGAGCAACGTCTCGACGACGTCCAGATGCCCGTGATCGGCGGCGATGATCAACGCCGTCGAGCCCTCGTTGTCACGCGCGTCGACATCGGCGCCTTGACGCGCGAGCAACGAGACGACCTCGGGGTGACCTTTGGCGGCCGCTTGCATGAGCGCGGTGCGGCCGTCCTTGTCCCCGGCCTTGGGGTCGGCGCCGCGATAGAGGAGTTGCTCGACGATCTCGGTCAGGCCATAGCGGGCACTGATCATCAGTGCATCCCAGCCGGCGCGCGTGCGGTCGTGGACATGGGCGCCGCGCTCGATCAGCAGTGCGGCGATGCCGTAATGGCCGTTCTCGGCGGCGAAGGTCAGGGCGGTGCAGCCGGCGGTGGTGCGCGCGTTGACGTCGGCGCCGCGCGAGAGCAGGAGGGCGACGGTCTCCAGGTTGCCCTCCTCGACCGCCATCATCAGCGCGGTCTTGCCGAAGGCGCTGCTGGCGTTGACGTCGGCGCCCCGATCGAGCAGATCGGACACCGCCTGCGTGTCGCCGATGGTCGCCGTGAGCCGCAGCTCGCGATCAAGCTCGTCACCGGCAAAGGCGGGCGCGGCGACGAACAGGGCGACAGCGACGATGGATGCGAAAGCGAACTTGGTCGGCATGCTGGAGCCTCCTCAATGTGGAACGCGGCCGCAGAACCTCGCCGCGAGACCCTCAGTCATCTCGGTTTGAGCGGCTGATCATGCGCGACGCCCTTGTGACACTCGATGCAGGTCTGGCCGCGTTCCTCGGCACTGGCATGCCGTCGGCGCGCCGTGCGACCCTGCTCGGAGAGATCCATGCTATCGAGTTGGTGACAGCGGCGGCATTCGCGCGAATCGGACCGCTCCATCTTCGCCCACACCCGCGAGGCCATCTCCCAGCGGCGAGCCTCGAACTTCTCATCGGTGTCGATGGTGCCGAGAATCTCGTGATAGACGTCCTTGGCGGCAATGGTCTTGGTGACCACCTTCGGGATGAAGGGTTTTGGCACATGGCAATCCGAGCAGGTCGTGCGGACCCCGGACTGATTGCGGAAGTGCAGGCTCTCCTGGTACTCCTCGTAGACCGTCTCCATGGTGTGACAGGAGACGCAGAATTCCATCTCGTTGGTGTAGGCGATGCTGGCATTGAAGAGCGCTGAAAAGCCGATACCGGCGACAAAGAGCGCGCTGACGAGCAGAATCGCCACGCGCCGTCGGCGCCAGATCGGTTTCGCCTCGTCTTGCCGTTTTGGGGTAGGCATGTGAACCCTCGCAGCTAGTGGTAATCGGTCATCGAATCGCCTGCGGACGCGAGCGGTTGAGGGGTCGACCGCCTGGGTCCCGGCTTCAGGAGCCGGTCTCGCGCAGAGCCGGCTCGCTGATCGGATCATTGATTATTGTCTACGAGCGGATACTACGGTATCCGGACGGCCATTGCCAAGCCGCCGCGCGCCCAAGCGCGGTGCTGCCTCCGCGCCTGGCCATCGTCGATCGCCGTGCGGCTGTCGCCGCGCCCAGCCAGGACGGTCAGTTGCCTGGCTCCGCGTCCCACAGCTGCAAGGCATTGCGCAGTCCAGCGCGCTCGAACTGCGAGCGCGAGATGCCCCGGCCGCGCATGGCTTCGAGCAGGCGGTCGATCCGCTGCTCGGCCTCGAGCCAATCGTCGATGGCGCCGTCCGCGCTAAAGCCGCGCTGCTCGGCGAGGTAGTAGGCGGCCACGGCGATCATCTCGCTGCGCTCCTCGGCGCTGACCGCCATCGGCGTCTGCTCGCGGCTCTCTTCGGTCATCTCGGCCCCGTGCTGTGAATGGCTCCCAAGGAACGGCGACGGGTCGCGGGCGGATCCTCAGGTGGATGCCGGCCCGATGGCGTCGCCCCGCGTCATTATGGATGATGTGCATCGAGTCGGCGCGGTACTATGGCGCGCTGATCACGCATGACCACTATGCCCGAGAAGAGGACCGTGCAGATGACTGATGAGAAGCCGTCGCTGTGGCAGCGGCTGCAACCGCTGTTGCAGGACGTCAAGCGACTCTCCGCCGCCGGTTGGAAACTGGCGCTTTATTGGCTAGGGATCGCCGCGCGCGAACTCACGCGACTCGCTGCCGCTGGTTGGAAGCTGGCGCGTGACTGGCTCGCGATCGCCGCGCGCGCGACCTGGATCGTGCTGAAACGGCTACCGATCGCCTCCTATAGCTTCGCCCGGGCCTTGTTCAGTGCCGATTATGCGCAACGCCTGACGGATGTCTACATCGACGGCGCCTCTAGCCCCGCGCCCGCCAAGGCGCCACCGGCGCCGGCGGCGGTGTTGCAGGAATCCGGCCCCGACTCGGCGCTGGTGTTGCTGTCGTTATTGCAACAGGAGGGGCGGTTCCTGGATTTCCTCCAGGAGCAGGTCGCCGGTTACTCGGACCAGGAGGTTGGCGCGGCGGCGCGGGTCGTGCATGACGGCTGCCAGCGCGTGCTCAAGGAACATCTCAGTATCGCGCCCGTGCGCGACGAGCCCGAGGGCAGCCAGGTGACCCTGAAAAAGGGCTTCGATCCCGCCGCCGAGCGACCCACCGGCCAAGTCGTCGGCGAGCCACCGTTCACTGGCGCGCTGGTGCATCGCGGCTGGCGCGCGCTCGAGGTGCGGCTGCCGCAAGTGGCGAGCAGTCGCGATGTCCGCATCCTGGCCCCGGCGGAGGTGGAGCTGTGAGCGCCGCACGTTATGCCATTGGTATCGATCTTGGAACCACCCACTCGGCACTCTCCTACGTGGAGACGGCGAAATGCGAGGGCGAGGAGGTCGAGCAGCGCATCCTGGCGATTCCGCAGCTGACCGCAGCCGGCTCGGTCGAGGAGCGTCCGCTGCTGCCGTCGTTTCTCTACCTGCCGCACCCGGACGAGCACAAACAGGGCGATCTGACCCTGCCCTGGGGCGGTGACCCGACGCGCGTCATCGGCGAGCACGCGCGGCGGCAGGGGCTGACCACGCCGATCCGCTTGGTGGCGAGCGCCAAGAGCTGGCTCTGCCACCCGGATGTCGATCGCAAGGCGCCGATCCTGCCGCCCGAGGTGCCGGCCGAGGTGCCGCAGCTGTCGCCCTTCGAGGCCAGCATGCTCTATCTGAGCCATCTGCGCGAGGCCTGGAACGGGTCCCATCCCTATGATCCGCTCGAGGATCAGGATGTCACCGTCACCGTCCCGGCCTCGTTCGACCCGGCCGCGCGCGAGCTCACCGCCGAGGCCGCGAAGGCGGTCGGCATCGAGCGCCTGGTGCTGCTCGAGGAGCCGCAGGCCGCGCTCTACAGCTGGGTCAACGACAGCGTCGGGCGCTGGCGTCACGACGTGAAGATTGGCGACATCATCCTGGTGGTCGATGTCGGCGGCGGCACCTCGGACTTCTCGCTGATCGCGGTCACCGAACAGGAGGGCGCGCTGGAGCTGACCCGGGTCGCGGTCGGCGAGCACATCCTGCTCGGTGGCGACAACATGGACCTGACCCTGGCCCATGTGGTGAAGCAAAAGCTGAAGAAGAACGGTGTCGAGCTGGATCGCTGGCAACTGCAGGCGCTCACCCACGGTTGCCGCCAGGCCAAGGAGGCGCTGCTGGCCGATGCCGATCTGGCATCCTATCCGATCGTGGTGCCGAGCCGGGGCGCCAAGCTGATCGGCGGCTCGATTCGCACCGAGCTGACCCACGACGAGGTCACCACCACGCTGATCAATGGCTTCTTCCCCGAGGTCTCGGTCGACGAGCGCCCGGCCCAGCGCGCGCGGGGCGCACTCACCAAGGTCGGCCTGCCGTTCGCCCAGGATCCGGCGGTGACGCGCCATCTGGCGGCCTTCCTGGGCAAGCAGGCGGGCGCGACCGAAGACCTGGAAGGCTTTGTCGAGCACGCCCATTGGGCCAGCTTCCTGCATCCCACCGCCGTGCTCTTCAACGGCGGCGTCTTCAATGCCCAGATCCTGCGCGATCGGGTGCTGCATGTGCTCAATCAATGGCTGGCCGGCGAGGATGCGCCCCCGGCCCGGCTGCTCGGTGCCCACGACATGGATCTCGCCGTGGCGCGTGGCGCGGCCTTTTATGCCTATGCACGCACCCATGGCGGCGTGCGTATCCGCGGTGGCACCTCGCATTCGTACTATGTCGGCATCGAGCGCAGCATGCCAGCGATCCCCGGCATGGAGCCGGAACTGCACGCGCTCTGCGTGGTGCCGTTCGGCCTCGAGGAAGGCAGCGAGCCGGTGATGCCGCCGCAGGAATTCGGGCTGGTGGTCGGCGAGCCGGTGCGGTTCCGGTTCTTCGGCTCCAGCGTCCGGCGCGAGGACCGGGTCGGGGATCTGCTCGAGGAGTGGTCCGAGGACGAGCTGGAGGAGATGGAGGAGATCCAGACCAACCTGCCCGCCGACAAACTCAAGCGCAGCGAGGTGGTGCCGGTGCGGCTCCAGGCTGCGGTGTCCGAGGTCGGGACCTTGGAGCTGACCGCGATCTCGACGCATGCCCATAGCGGCGACGAGACGCCGGCCTGGAAGGTGTCGTTCAACACGCGCGGCTCGAGCAGCGGTTAGGCGATTGCCGGAAACGCTCATCCCGAATGGCGCAGGATGTTCGTTGGCCTTCGAGGAGCGTCGCCGGGAGCATCGCCGGGCTCTGTGACCGGCGCCGCGACGAAGAAGGCGAGCGAAAAGACCCGCAAGGCGGTATGCGCTTTGACAGAAATCGCCTTAAGCCGCGAGCAACACCGCGAGCGCCCATCGCGGGATGGCGAACCGGCGCTCGCCAGGTGCGAGATGGCGCTCGAACGCTGGCCGCGGTCCGGCACCCTGACCACCGTGCCCTTTAAGATTCTGCACAACGCCCCACATCGGTCGTTTTTGGAGCATGCCGAACGCCGAGGTCACCGATGCCGTTCGACCCCACTGCGATTCGCGCCCAATTCCCGATCCTGAACCAAGCGGACCGGACGCCGCCGCTGGTGTTTCTCGACAGCGCCGCCAGCACCCAGCAGCCGACGGCGGTTATCGACGCGGTGGCCGCGTATCATCGCTGTCAGCACGCGAACATCCATCGCGCGGTCTATCAGCTCTCGCAGGCCGCGACCCGCGACTACGAGGCGGCGCGCGCGACCGTGGCCCGCCTCATCAACGCCGCCGAGCCGGCCGAATGTCTGTTCACCCGTGGCACCACCGAGTCGATCAATCTGGTCGCGGCGACCTGGGGGCGGGCCAATCTGCGCGCCGGCGACGAGATCATCCTCTCGACGCTCGAACACCACTCCAACATCGTGCCCTGGCAGCTCGCGGCGCAGGCCAGCGGCGCGCAAATCAAGGTCATCCCGATCACCGAGGCCGGCGAGTTGGATCTGGACGCCTACCGGCGCCTACTCTCGCCACGCACGCGGATGGTCGCGGTCAACCATGTCTCGAACGCGCTCGGCACCATCAACCCGGTGCGCGAGATCATCGCCGAGGCCCATGCCGCCGGCGCGCTGGCGCTGATCGACGGTGCCCAGTGGGTCGCCCACGGCCGCACCGATGTGCGGGCCCTGGATGCCGATTTCTACGCCTTCTCCGGCCACAAGCTCTATGGTCCGACCGGGATTGGGGTGCTGTACGGTAAGCGTCACCTGCTTGAAGCCATGCCGCCCTATCAAGGCGGTGGCGACATGATCGAGCAGGTCCGTTTCGCGGGAACCACCTATGCCGGGCTGCCGAACCGCTTCGAGGCGGGCACCCCGAACATCTCCGGCGCGATCGGGCTGGGCGCGGCGATTCGCTGGATCGAGGCGCTCGGGCTTGAGCGGATCGGTCCCTATGAACAGGAGTTGCTGGCGTATGCGAGCGAGCGGCTGCGCGCCATCCCCGGGCTGGTGCTCAAGGGCACGGCGGCGCGGAAAAGCGCGGTGCTGTCGTTCGTGCTCACCGATCCGCCGCTCTCCACGCTCGACATCGGCACCCAGCTCGACCTGCGCGGGATCTGCATCCGCACTGGCCATCATTGCTGTCAACCGCTGATGGAACGGCTTGGCGTGGCCGCCACCGCGCGCGCCTCGCTGGCGTTGTACAACAATCGCGACGACATCGATCAACTGGCCGATGCGCTCGGCGAGATCGTCGAGCGCGCGCGCACGACGGCCGAAGCGGCGGCTGGGCCAATGTCCGCGGCGAAGGCCCCGGCGGGACGGGCGTTGGCCCCGGAGCCGGAACCGGTGCCGACCCCGGCGGCAGGCGCGCGACCATCGGCTCAGGCTGCCCGCGATGCCGATGAGCCCAGTTATCCGGGCGCGATTGCCGACTCGCCCGAGGCGGCGGCGGATGTCCTCGCCGAGGACTTCGAGCTGCTGCCGGATTGGCCGACGCGTCACCAGTACCTGATCGAACTCGGCGAGCGGTTGCCACCGATGCCGGCGGCGATGAAGACCGACGCGACCCGCGTGGAAGGCTGCCAGAGCACGGTGTACCTGGCGACCCGGATCAAGCCGGGGACCGAGGACGTGATCGAGTTCCTCGCCGACAGCGATGCCAGCATCGTGCGCGGGCTGATCGCGGTGCTCGAACAGCTCTGCTCGGGCCAGCGCGCGGCGGCGATCCTCGCCTTCGATCTGGACGCCTTCTTCGACCGCATCGGGCTGGATGCTCA